>JAXDGY010000438.1:0-37060 GCA_034664785.1 Solirubrobacteraceae bacterium | reverse complement strand
CTGCTCGGTGCCCCGGCGCTGCGCCACGTGCTCGTCGAGCACCCGATCCAGGACCGGTCCGACGACGAGCTGCGCGTCCTCGCGCTCGGGGCCGTGGACGCGCTGCTCGCGGCGCTGACGCGCTAGGGGCCGCTCCCGGCGCGCCGGCTCGCGCCTGCTACGTCAGCGGTCGCCCGAGCCGCTCGCTGAGCCCGGCCACGGCGTCCTTGGCGCCCCGCACGAGCTGCGCGCTGTCCACGCCCACGAGCTCGCCGTCGCGCTTGCGGGGCACCCCGTCGATCCACACGTGCTCCACGTTGCGGGGCTGGGCGGCCAGGACGACCTGCCCGTCGGCGACGTTGATCGGCGCGAGGTTGAGGTCGTCGGCGCGGAGCACGATGACGTCGGCCCGCTTGCCCGGCGTCAGCGACCCGGTGACGTCGCCGAGGCCGAGGGCCTTCGCGCCGTCGATCGTGCCGTGCCGCAACACCTGGTCGGGCTGGTAGACCTTGCCGTCCTGGTGAACGCCGCGCGCGACCATCATCGTCACGCGCAGGACGGCGAACATGTCCGAGTTGTCGCTGGCGGCCATCGTGTCCACCGAGAGGCACAGCGGGACGCCGGCGCTCATCATCTCGACGATCGGCGGGATGCCCATGCCGACGCGCATCTCGGAGAGGATGCTCAGCGACACGGGCGTGCCGGTCTCGGCGAGGTAGCGGCGCTCCTCCTCGTTGGTGTGGATCGCGTGGACGAGCAGCACGTCGGGACCGAGCGCCTGGTGCTCCTGGTAGACGCCGATCGCCCGCACGCGCTCCACGTCGTGCGCGGTCATCATCGTGTGCGTGGTGATCGGCAGGCCCTGCTCCCGCGCCCAGGCGAACTCGCGCTGCCAGATCTCCGGCTGCGAGTAGTCCACGCCGCGGCAGGCGATGCCGAGGTGCAGGCGCTGGTCGTCCTGCGCGAACCGCTCCTTGCGCAGCCGCAGGACGTCGTCGAGGTCGATCGTCGCGGTGCCCTGGGCGAACGAGCTGCCCGCCTCCGGGTCGCTGGACGGCCCATAGGAGAACCGCCCGCGCAGGCCGGACTCCTCGAGGGCCTCCAGGGCCGCGTCGGCGTGGCGCGGCGTCTGGATGTTGTGCTCCCACGCGTGCATCGTGGTGATGCCGGAGTCGATGGCCTCGGCCAGGCCGAAGCGCACGGACGTGTAGGTGTCCTCGGGGGTGAAGTTCGCGCCGTAGGTGAAGACGACGTCGTGGAAGTAGGTGCCCAGGTCGCCGTAGCAGGCGCATCCGCGCAGCATCGCGGCCCACATGTGGCGGTGGGTGTCCACGAAGCCGGGCATGACGATGCGGTCGCGGCCGTCGATCACCTCGACCCCGGACTCGCGCTCCAGGCCGGGGCCGACCGCGGCGATCCGCGAGCCGTCGATGAGCACGTCGCCGCGCGGCAGCGTCCCCAGGCCCTCGTCCATGGTGAGGACGAGCGCGTCAGTGATGAGCGTCTTGGACATGGGCTCCCGCCGTCTGCTGGTAGATGTCGTGCCGCAGCACGCCGACCCCGTCGATCGCGATCCGGACCTCGTCGCCGTCGCGCAGCGTGACGTCGTCCGGGGGGACGACCCCGGTCCCGGTGAGCAGGACCGCGCCCGCCGGGTGCGACAGCTCGGCGAACAGCGCGGCGACGATCTCCTCGAAGCTCCGCTTCATCTCCGACACGGACGTCGAGCCGGCGAACAGGACCTCGCCGTCGCGGCGGATCTCGAGCTCGATGCCGGCCGAGCGGACGCCGGGGGCGTCGCGCGCCAGGACGATCGTGCCGGACAGGCCGAGGGCGTCGTCGTAGATCTTGGCCTGCGGCAGGTAGAGCGGGTTGGCCCCCTCGATCGACCGCGAGGAGACGTCGTCCGCGACGAGGTAGCCGACGACCTGGGCCGCGGCGTCGAGCATCAGCGCCAGCTCGGGCTCGGGGACGTCCCAGCCGGAGTCGGCCCGGATCCGCAGCGGAGCGCCGGGCGGCGGGACGCGCAGGGCCGTGGCCTTGAGGAACAGCTCGGGGCGGTCGGCGTCGTAGACCAGCTCGTAGACGTCGCCGACGGAGGACTCCTCCACGCGCGCGTTCGCCGAGCGGCGGTACGTGACGCCGCTGGCCCACACCTCCTGCGCGTCGACGGGGGCGAGCAGCGTGGTCGGGCCCTCGAGCGGCGGCGCGCCGAGCGCGCGGTCCATAGCGTCGTGCAGCGCGTCGCGGCCCGCCGCCAGCAGCTCGGCGAGCGACGCGTCCACCGGGTGCAGCGCGCCGGCGCGGGCGACGACCAGGAGGGTGTCGCCGTCGACGCCGACGCGCCGCAGCCCGTCGCGCTCGCCGTCCTGCTGCGGGGGGAGGCTGGACGACGAGGCCATGGGCCGACACTACGAGCCCTCGCCCCCGAGAGTCAATAATCGATCAGAGCAGCTCGACGTCGACGACGTCGCCCGCCGCGAAGCGCCCTTCCCCCGCCGGGATGCGGGCCAGGCCGTCGGCGCCGAGCATCGACGTCAGCCGGTTGCTCTCCTGCCGGCCCGTCGGCGTGGCGCGGTCCCCGTCGAGGCGGACGCGGACCAGCTCCTCGCGCGCCGGCAGGCGCTCGACGTCCTCGGTGAGCAGGGCGCGCGCCGTGCGCGACCGGGGATCGAGCCCCTGCAGGACGCGGACCGCCGGGCGCCCGAAGAGCAGGTAGGTGACCATCGTGCTCACCGGGTTGCCCGGGAGGCCGAGCACGAGCGTGCGCCCGTGCGTGCCGAGCCAGGTCGGCTTGCCGGGACGCAGCGCCACACGCCAGAAGACCTCCTGGACGCCGGCGTGGTCGAGGGCGGGCTTGACGTGGTCGTGGGTCCCCACGGACAGGCCGCCGCTGATCAGCAGCAGGTCGGCGTCGGCCAGCGCGCGGCCGACGGCCTCCCGCGTCGCGGCCTCGTCGTCCGCGACGTGCTCGGCGCGCACGAGCTCTCCGCCGTCGCCGGTCGTCAGGGCCCGCAGCGTCAGCAGGTTGGCCTCGTGGATCTGGCCCTCGCCCAGCGGCGCGCCGGGCGCGACGAGCTCGTCGCCCGTGGTGAGCACGACGACACGTGGGCGGCCGTGGCAGCGCACGCTCGCGTGCCCGCCGCTCGCCGCGACGCCGACCTCGGCGGGGCCGAGCCTCGTGCCGGGCTGCAGCGTCACCACGCCCGCGCGGACGTCGTCGCCCGCGCGCCGCACGTGCTGTCCCTGCGTCACCGCGTCGAGCACCGTCACCCGCCCGGCGCCCGGCTCCTCCGTCCGCTCGACGGGCACGACGCCGTCGGCGCCCGCGGGGAACACGGCCCCCGTCGAGATCCGGACCGCCTCCCCGGGACCGACGACCCCGGCGAAGGGCGCGCCCGCACGCGACTCGCCGACGACGCCCAGGCCGCGGCCCGCCGGCCCCGCCTGCACGGCGAACCCGTCCATCTCGGAGTTGTCGAACGGGGGCACGTGGTGCAGCGCGGCGACCGGCTGGGCGAGCACCCGGCCCGCCGCCGCGGCCAGCGGGACGGCCTCCTCGGCGCAGGGCCGGGCGTGCTCGAGGACGAGCGCCCGGGCCTCGTCGACGCTCAGCACGTCACGAGCGGTAGGACACGGTCTCCTGTGCCCCCGACGCGGCCGAGCGGAGGATCGCGTCGCAGACCTCGGCCGCGCGGTAGCCGTCCTCGAAGTCCGCGCCGTGGGGCCGCACGTCGCCGCCGGTCCGGATCGCCGTGAGGAAGTGGTGGAGCTCATGCACGAAGGAGTGCTCCCAGCCGATGATGTGCCCCTGCGGCCACCAGTGCTGCCAGTAGGGGTGGTCGGGCTCGGTCACGAGCACGGTCCGGAAGCCCTGGGCCCGCTCGCCCGGCGTCGAGCCCTGCAGGTGGACCTGCAGCTCGTTGAGGCGCTCCAGGTCGAACCGGATCGAGCCCTTGGACCCGTTGATCTCCCACGTCAGCCCGTTCTTGCGCCCCAGCGCGAAGCGCGACGCCTCGATGGTCCCGACCGCACCCTGCTCGAAGGTGACGATCGACTCGATCGCGTCGTCGACGCTCACCGCCCCGCCGGGGCGGTCGCCCACGAACGTCTTGGTCAGGGCGCCGACGACGGAGATCTCGCCCACCAGGTAGCGGGCGAGGTCGATGACGTGCGCGCCGATGTCGCCCAGCGCGCCCGAGCCCGCCTCGTCGGCCTGCAGGCGCCAGCTCACCGGCGTGCTGGGGTCGGCGATCCAGTCCTGCAGGTACGCGCCGCGGAAGTGGTGGATCTCGCCGAGCTCGCCGGCCTCGATCATCTCCCGCGCCAGGCGCACCGCCGGGACGAAGCGGTAGTTGAAGGCGCACAGGTGCTTGACGCCGGCCGCCTGCGTCCGCTGCCAGATCTCGTACGCCTCGTCGGCGTTGCGGCCGAGCGGCTTCTCGCAGATGACGTGCTTGCCCGCCTCCGCCGCCGCGACCGTCGGCTCGGCGTGGAGGTTGTTCGGGGCGACGTTGTCGAAGACCTGGACGCGTGGATCGGCGACCAGCTCGCGCCAGTCGAACACCGCGCGCTCGTAGCCGTAGCGCCGCGCGGCCTCCGTGACGGCGGCCTCGTTGCGCCCGGCGATCGCGACGAGGTCGGGGACGTAGGGCGGCGGCCAGGTCATGTAGGCCAGCGTCTTGAGCGCGTTGGAGTGGGCCTTGCCCATGAAGGCGTAGCCGAGCATCCCCACGCCGATGTGCTCCAGCTCGCCGACCCCAGCGGCCGCGGCGCCCGCTCCGATGCCTGCCTCGCTCACGACGCCGGCCCCTGGAACGCGGCGTCGAACACGAGCGCCGAGGGCGAGAAGTCCGTCCGGCGCAGGTACGCCGCGGCGTCCGGGGCGCCCCACTCGCGGTCCATCCCGGAGTCCTCCCACTCGACCGACAGCGGGCCGTCGTAGCCGATGCGGTTCAGCGCGCGGAAGAGCGCCTCGAAGTCGACGTCCCCGTGGCCCACGGACACGAACGTCCAGCCACGCTCGGCCTCCCCGAAGTCGAGGTGCGAGCCCAGGATCGACCGCCGGCCGTCGAGCATTACGTGGGAGTCCTTGGCGTGCACGTGGTAGATCCGGTCGGCGAACTCCGCGGCGAACGCGGCCGGGTCGAGGAACTGCGGGATGAAGTGGCTCGGGTCGAGGTTGATGCCGAAGCCCTCGCGGCGGTCGAGCGCCGCGAGCGCCTTGCGGGTCGTCACGAAGTCGTAGGCGATCTCGGTCGGATGCACCTCGAGCGCGAAGCGGACGCCCTCGGCGTCGAAGACGTCGATGATCGGCCCCCAGCGCTCCGCGAAGTCCTCATAGCCCCGCTCGACCTCCGCCCAGTCGTTGGGCGGGAAGGAGTAGAGCTGGTGCCAGATCGCCGAGCCGGTGAAGCCGGTCACGACCTGCACGCCGAACTGCGCCGCCGCGCGCGCGGTGTCCTTCATGCGCTCCGCGGCGCGCTGTCGCACGCCTTCCGGATCGCCGTCGCCCCACAGCTCGGGCGGCAGGACGCCCTTGTGACGCTCGTCGATCGGATCGCAGACCGCCTGCCCGACGAGGTGGTTGCCGATCGCCCACGCCTTGAGCCCATGGCGCTCGAGCAGCTCGCGGCGGCCGCGGACGTAGTCGGGCTCGGCGAGCGCGCGATCGACCTCGAAGTGGTCGCCCCAGCACGCGAGCTCCAGCCCGTCGTAGCCCCAGGCCGCGCACTTCTCGGCGACCGCCTCCGCGGGGAGGTCGGCCCACTGGCCGGTGAAGAGCGTGATCGGTCTCGGCATGTCCGTCTCCTGTGGTCGGGTGCGCGGAGGGTCGCGCGGCGTCCATCTGACCACGGCCTCCCGCCCCGAGGCAAGCCAGGACCGCGGCGCGCGACGTGGCGGGCGCCCAATAGCGTGGCGGCGTGCTCGCCGAGCGCCGTCCCGCCGCGTCCCGGGCGCCCCGGCCGGGGCGCGTCCTGGCGACGGTCACGGCGGCGCAGGTGCTCTCGGTGGCGTCGGCCACCGTCGTCGGGGTCGCGCTGCCCTCGCTCGGCGCCGACCTGCATGCCGCCGGGACGGAGCTGCAGTGGGTCGTCGACGCCTTCGTGCTCGTCTTCGCGTCGCTGCTCGTCGCCGGGGGCGTGGTCGGGGACCGCCGCGGGCGGCGCACGGCGTTCCTCGCCGGGCTCGTGCTCTTCGCCGCCGGATCGCTGTGGTGCGCGCTGGCGCCGAGCGTCGGCTGGCTGCTGGCCGGGCGGGTCGTGCAGGCGCTCGGGCCGCCCCTCGTGCTCCCGGCGTCGCTGGCGATCGTCACGACCACCTACACCTCGCCGATGGCGCGGGCCCGCGCCATCGGGTTGTGGGGCGCGGGCTCGGGGCTGGGCCTCGCGCTCGGGCCGGTGCTCGGCGGGCTGATCGTGACGGGCCTCGGCTGGCGCTGGGTCTTCGGGGCCAACGTCCCGATCTGCCTGGTCCTCATCGCCCTGGCCGTGCGCGGCATCCCGCGCGACCGGCCCCCGCCACCCGAGCACCGCTTCGACGGCGCCGCCGCCCTGCTGCTCACGGGCTCGGTGGCCCTGCTGACCTTCGGCGTCATCGAGGGGCGCGAGCTCGGCTGGAGGTCCGGCACGGTCCTCGGCGTCTTCGCGGCGGCGGTGCTGCTCGGCGCGGCCTTCGCCCGGCGCGAGGCCCATCACCCGGCCCCGCTGGTCGACCTCGCGCTGCTGCGCCATCGCGCGTTCCTCGCCGCGAACCTCGGGGCCGCGACCCTCTACGGCTGCCTGACCGGGCTGGCGGTCTACTTCTCCGTCTTCTTCCAGCAGGTGCAGGGCCGCTCCGCCCTGGAGGCGGGGCTCTGCCTCCTGCCGCAGGGGGTGTTCGTGGCGGTGTCCGCGCCGCTGGCCGGGCGCCTGACCGCGCGCCACGGTCCGCGACCCCCCGTCCTCGCCGGCATGGCGATCACGGCCGCGGCCGTCCTGTGCCTCCTGCGCCTGGAGCCGGACACGTCCTTCGCGCAGATGTGGTGGGCCTTCGCGCTGCTCGGCCTGGGGACCGGCCTGGCGCTGCCGCCGATGACGGTCACCGCGATCTCCTCGGTGCGCGACCGGGACGCCGGCATGGCGTCGGCGATCCACAACGCGAGCCGGCAGCTCGGCCAGACCTTCGGCGTCGCCGTGCTGGGCACGATCATCCTCGGGCGGGCCGGCGACGGCGCGCAGAGCGGCGCGCTGACGGGGACCCTCGCCGCGGCGTGGGTGTCCGGCCTGCACGCCGCGCTGGTCGTCGCCGCGGCGACGCTCGTGCTGGCCGCGGTGGCGATCACCGCGCTGGTGCCGCGCACCGTGCCGTCGCGGGCCGACCGATGAGCTGCGCGCGCGCGAGCGGTCAACCGGATCGACAGGCATGCGAGGCAAAGGAGGCAGGGATGGTCATCACCGAGGTGTTCGCCGGCATCGCCGTCGCCGACCGCGACGCGGGCTTCGCCTGGTACGAGCGGCTGGTGGGACGACCGCCGGACCTCGTCGCGCACGAGGACGATGTGGCCTGGCAGCTCGCCGGCGGGGGCTGGATCTCCGTGGCGGTCGAGCGGGACCGCGCCGGCACCGCGTTCGTCACCCTGCTCGTGGAGGACCTCGAGGGCCTCGTCGCCGAGCTGCGCGAGCGAGGCCTCGCTGCGGGGCCGATCGAGACGATCCCCGGCAAGGTCCGCACGTCGGTGATCACCGACCCGGACGGCAACCGCCTCCAGTTGGGCGAGCCCCTCGGAGGCGACGCCGGCTAGGAGACGTGGTGCGGGCGCAGCACCCGCGAGGAGGCGAGCGCGAGCGCCACCACAGCCAGGCCCGCGAGGACGAGGAAGCCGGCGTCGAAGCCGCCGGTGAGGTCGCGCAGCAGGCCGATCGCGGGCGGCGCGGCTGCGCCGACGACGTACCCGCCGAGCAGCATCGGGCCCGTGATGGCCACGACCGTCGCGGGGTCGTCGACGAGATCGAGCGGGAGGGTCATCGTCGCCCCGAAGCCCGCCCCGTTGCCCGCGCCGAAGACGACCGCCCAGACCAGGCCCAGCGCCGGCAGCGCCGTCACCCCGACCAGGCCCACGAGCAGGCAGGCCATCGAGGCGGCGATCCACCCCGTGCGCGTCCCCACCCGGTCGCCGAGGGCGCCGAAGGCCATCGTCGACGCGATCCCGGCGGCGCTGAGGACGCCCAGCGCGACGCCGGCCGCGGCCGTGCTCCACCCGGCGTCGACCAGGTCGGACGCCAGCCAGGCGATCGTGCCGTAGTAGACGCAGCTCATGCAGGCCAGCAGGCCGGCGAGCCGGAGGCGCAGCCTCGGGGGCGGCGGAGGCGGCGGCGCGGCGGGCTCGGTCGGCCGGGTCCCCATGCTCACCCCGTCGCCCGGCGCCGGTGGCGGCGACCGCGGCACGAGCAGCGGCCAGCACACCGCCGCGGCGACGGCGATCAGCCCCAGCACGGCGAGCGACCCGCGCCAACCGCCGGCGATCCCGGCCAGCGGGACCGCGAGCGTCGCGGCGAGCGTCGCCCCGACCTGGATGCCCGTGGTGTACGTGGCCGTGCCCAGGGTCATGTCGTCCCGCAGGCGCTCCTTGACCACCATCGACGGCAGCGTGTTGCCGAGCCCGAGCCCGGCGCCGAGCAGCACGGTCGCCGCGACGACGAGCGCATAGCCCGGGGCGAGCGAGCGCAGGCCGGCGCCGAGGACGATCGCCCAGAGGGCGAGGCCGAGCGCCCGGCGCGCCCCGACCCGCGCGGCGAGCGGGCGGGCGGCGAGCGCGAAGACCCCCATGCCGACGAGCGGCAGCGCGCTCAGCACGCCGACCGCGGCCCGCGAGACGCCGAGGTCGCCGCGGACGTCCTCCTGCAGCGGGCCGAGGCCCACGAGCTCCGGCCGCAGCGCGAACGCGGCCAGCGCGAGCGCGACCAGCACCGTCCCGCGGGACGAGGTCACGACGCCGCCGTCCTCCCGATGTCGGGTGGCGCCGGGCGCATCCGGCCCTGAGTCGGCGCGCTCGAGCATCCTGCCGCCGAGCCTATCGATGATCGGTAGTTCTCCCACGGCCGCCCCGCCCCGGCATATGCTCGCGGCGGTCCGGGTCGACGAGGAGGAGGATGCGGTGAAGATCGGCTTCTGCATGCTGCTGTGGACGACGGAGGTCGGCACGGAGCACCGCGCCCTGCTCGAAGACCTCAAGGCGACGGGCTACGACGGCGTCGAGATCCCGGTGTTCGGCGGCGCGCCCGACGACTACGCCGCGCTCGGCGCCGTGCTGGACGACCTCGGGCTCGAGCGGACCGCGATCAGCGTCATCGGGTCGCCCGACGTCGACCCGCTCTCTCCGGACCGCGCGACGCGGGTGGCCGCCGTCGCCCACCTCCAGCAGGCCGTGGACTGCGCGCAGGCGCTCGGGTCGAGCACGCTGGCCGGGCCGCTGCACCAGGTCCTCGGGCAGTTCTCCGGCGAGGCACCCACCGACGAGGAGCGCGCCCGCGCCCGCGAGGTCCACCACGCCGTGGGCGACCACGCCGCCGAGCGCGGCGTGCGGATCGTGCTCGAGGCGGTCAACCGCTTCGAGAGCTACTTCGCGACGACGATGGGCGAGCTCGCCGCCTACCTCGACAGCGTCGACCACCCGGCGGTGACGGGGATGTACGACACCTTCCACGCCAACATCGAGGAGCAGGACCCGATCGCCGCCTACCGGGACAACCTGCGGCACATCTCCCATGTGCACATCTCCGAGAACGACCGCGGCGTCCCCGGTCGCGGGCACGTGCCCTGGGCCGAGACCTTCGCGGCGATCAAGGCCTCGGGCTACGACGGGTGGCTGACGATCGAGGCGTTCGGGCGCGGGCTCCCGGACCTGGCGGCCGCCACCCGGGTGTGGCGCGACTTCGCCGAGAGCCCGGAGGCGGTCTACCGGGAGGGGTTCACCCACATCCGGGAGGGCCTCGCGGCGGCGTAGCCGGCGCGCGGGTCAGCCGCGTAGGCGCGCGAAGGTCTCGTGCCCGACGAGCAGGCCGATCACGACGTCGATCAGCGGCTCGGCGAGGCGCTCGAGGCCCTCGGTGCCGTGCAGGCGGACGTGCTCGACGACGAGCTCGTCCACCGCGCCGACGCAGGCACGGAAGCGCAGCGGCGGGAGCTCCGGGAGCTCGGGCAGCGCTGCGCGCTGGCCGTCGTAGATACGGCGGAACTGCTCCGCGAAGCGCTCGTGGACCACGGCGCGGCGCTCGAGCGCCGCGGGCCCGGCGCCGAGCGCCTCGATCAGGAACGTGCGCGCGAAGTCCGGGTGCTCGACGAGCGACCCGAGGTAGCCGTGCACGCCGGCCGCCGGCGCGGCGGCCGGGTCGGCCGCCGTGGCGATCGCATCGTCGATGGCCTGCAGCACCCGGTCCACGCCGAGGTCGTAGGCGGCGAGGAAGCACTCCTCCTTGTTCGCGAACTGCTCGTAGAACGACTTGCGCGACACGCCGGCGCGCGCGAGCACGTCGGCGACGGCGGTCCGGGCGTACCCCCGCTCGGCAACGGCGGCGGAGATGGCCGCGAGCAGACGCTCGCGCTGGGAACGGGTCACGACGTCCCTGGGCGCGGCGTGACGCCCGCGCGGAAGGACGCGGATCGGCTCCGGTTGACGCTGGGACGCCATGGGCACATAGTGTACTCTTCCAGGAGACAATGATGTTCCTACGACGATGGGAGGGCTAGACATGGCGGTGCAGGAGCAGCACGGGACAGGATCGGCGCCGGCGCTACCCGCGCACGTGCGCGTCGCCATCGTCGGCAGCGGCTTCGCCGGCCTGGGCATGGCGATCCGCCTGCGGGAGGCCGGCGTCACGGACTTCGTCGTCCTGGAGCGCGGCACCGACGTCGGCGGGACGTGGCGCGACAACTCCTATCCCGGCGCAGCGTGCGACGTCCCCTCCCGCCTGTACTCGTTCTCCTTCGCGCCCAACCCCGCCTGGACGCGCTCCTTCTCACCGCAGCCCGAGATCCTCGACTACCTCCGTGGCTGCGCCGACCGCTACGGCGTCCGCGAGCACCTGCACCTCGAGTGCCCGCTCGAGCGCGCCGAGTGGGACGCAGGCGCCCGGCGGTGGCGCCTGCGCACGCCGCGCGGCGAGCTGACCGCCGACGTGCTGATCTCGGCCGCGGGCGCGCTGAGCGAGCCGCGCGACCCGGAGATCCCGGGCCTGGACACCTTCCGCGGGCACACCTTCCACTCCGCGGCGTGGGACCACGGCCACGACCTCACCGGCGAGCGCGTCGCCGTCGTCGGCACGGGCGCGTCGTCGATCCAGATCGTCCCGGAGATCCAGCCGAAGGTCGCCGCGCTGACCGTCTACCAGCGCACGCCGGCGTGGATCGTGCCGCGCACCGACCGGGCCTTCACCCGCCTGGAGCAGTCGCTGTTCCGCCGGGTCCCGGCGCTCCACCGCCTCGCCCGCGGCGCGATCTACTGGGCGCGTGAGGCCTACGTCCTCGGCTTCACCGGCCACCGCGCACTCATGAAGGCCCCGGCGGCCGTGGCGCAGCGCCACCTGACCAAGCAGGTCCCCGATCCCGAGCTGCGCCGCAAGCTCACGCCGGACTACACGATCGGCTGCAAGCGGATCCTGATCTCCAACGACTTCTACCCCGCCCTCGCGGCGCCCAACGCCGACCTGGTCACCGAGGCGATCACCGAGATCCGCGAGCGCTCGATCGTCACGGCCGACGGCGTCGAGCACCCGACGGACACGATCGTCTTCGCCACCGGCTTCCAGGTCACGCCGCCCCCGATCGCCGAGGCGATCCACGGGCGCGACGGGATCTCGCTCGCGCAGGACTGGGAGGCCAACGGCATGCGCGGCTACCGCGGGACGACGTTCGCCGGCTTCCCGAACCTGTTCATGCTCGTCGGGCCGAACACGGGCCTGGGCCACACCTCGATGGTCCACATGATCGAGTCCCAGGTGCAGTACGTCCTCGACGCGCTGGCCACGATGGAGCGCGACGGCCTGGCCGCGGTCGAGCCGACCCCCGCCGTGCAGGACGCGTTCAACGCGGGCCTGCAGCGCCGGCTCGCCGGCACGGTCTGGCAGACCGGCGGCTGCGCGAGCTGGTACCTGGACCAGCACGGCAACAACACGACCCTCTGGCCGGACTTCACCTTCCGCTTCCGCCGGCTGACCGAGCGCTTCGACGGCGACGCCTACGTGCGCGAGCCGCTGCCCGCGGCCGCGGTGGCCGCGCCGGCCTCAGCCTGACCCGACGCCGGCCGGCGCCGGCGCGGCCTCCAGGAGGCGGCGGATGCGCTTCGCGGAGACCGTCCCCGCCCCGCGCCGTGTGCCGAGCGCCTGGGCGAAGAGCGAGACGCGCAGCTCCTCCAACAGCCAGCGCACCTCCTCGAGGCCCGGCGGCAGCGGGCCGTGGCCCGGGCGGCGCGCGTCGAGCAGCTCCTGGAGCTCGCGGACGACGGCCGCGCGGTCGCGGTCGGTGCCCAGGGCGGTGGGCAGCCGCTCCAGGCGGCGCGCGGCCGCCTCGAGGTAGCGCGCCACGTCGGGCAGCCGCGCGGCGCCCGCCTCGGTCACGAACCCCGGGTGCACGAGGCGGTCGAGCTGCTGCTGGACGTCGGCGCGCGCCTCCTGCAGCGGCTCGGCGTCCAGCGCGTCAAGGCGGCCCTGCACCTCGCGGCCCAGGTCCAGGACGCGCACCGCGGCGGCGACGACGGCCGCGGTGCGGTCGGCGAGCTCCCCCGCGACGTGGTCGCGCAGGCGCGCGAAGCCCGCGGCGTCCCAGGCGGGCCCCCCGGCCTCGGCCACCAGGGCGTCGATCGCCGCCGCCGCGGCGTCCTCGAGCACCGCCGCCGGGCTCGCGTACGGCGCGCCGGCCAGCGCAAGCTGGGCCCCCAGGGGCAGGCGGTCCTGCACGAACCGGACCGGCGAGGGCATGGTGAGCGCCAGCAGGCGGCGCGTGCCGGCGCGCATGGTGGCCGCCTGGGCCGCGAGCGTGTCGAGGACCCGCACCCCGACCGCGTCGCCCTCGTCGACCAGCGCCGGGTAGGCGCGCACGGCATCGCCGGTCCCCGGGACGGCGACTTCGCGCGGCAGCGTGCCGAGCTCCCACCCGCGCAGCCCGTGGCGCTCGAGCTGCGGCGCCGCGGCCACCAGCCGCTCCCGCAGCCGGGGCCGCAGCTGCTCGCGCAGCGCGGCGAGGTCCGCGCCCTCGGCGAGGGGCGTCCCGTCCTCGTCCTCGATCCGGAAGGTCATCCGCAGGTGGGCGGGCAGCGCCGTGAGGTCCCAGGTGCCGGCCGGCACGCGCACGCCGCGCATCCGCTCCAGCTCGCCGGCGAGGACGTCGAGCAGCGGCCCGCTGCGCGGCGGGATGCGCGCGAGGAGCTGCTCGGCGGCGTCGGGGATCGGCACCAGGGGACGGCGCAGCTCCTTCGGCAACGCCCGCAGCAGCGTGACCACGAGCTCGTGGCGCAGCGCGGGGACCAGCCACTCGAAGCCCGTGGGCCGCAGGGCGCCCAGCGCCGCGAGCGGGACGTGCACCGTCACGCCGTCCTCGGCGGCGCCGGGGTCGAAGCGGTAGGAGAGCCGCAGGGTCGTCTCGCCCTGGCGCCAGGCCTCCGGCCGGGCCCGCGGGTCGAGCACGCCCGCCGCGTCGCCGCCGAGCAGCAGCTCCCGCGAGTAGGTCAGCAGGTCCGGGTCCTCGCGCCGGGCGTCCTTCCACCAGCGGTCGAAGTGCGCCCCCGAGACGACCCGGGCGGGCACCCGGGCGTCGAAGAAGGCCACGAGCGCCTCGTCGCCGACCAGCAGGTCGCGCCGGCGGACGCGGTCCTCGAGCGCGCGCACCTCCTCGATGCGCCGGCGGTTGGCGTCGAGGAAGCCGTGTGGGGCATCCCAGTCGCCGTCGACGAGCGCATGGCGGATGAACAGCTCACGCGCGACGGCCGGGTCGATCGGGCCGTAGGCGACGGTCCGCCCGGCGACGATCGGCAGCCCGTAGAGCGTCGCGCGCTCGGTCGCCACCACCGAGGCGCGCCTCCGGTCCCAGCGCGGCTCGGACCAGGTCCGCTTGAGCAGGTGGCCGGCGAGCGGCTCGACCCAGCCGGGCTGGATGCGGGCCGCCGTCCGCCCGAACAGGCGCGAGGTCTCCACGAGCTCGGCGACCACCACCCAGCTCGGCTGCCGCCGCGCGAGCGACGAGCCGGGGAACAGCGCGAAGCGGGCGCCGCGGGCGCCCTGGTACTCGCGCCGGGCGGCGTCGCGCAGGCCGATGTGGGAGAGCAGCCCCGAGATGAGCGCGAGGTGGATGTGCCGCGCGTCGCCCGGCTGGTGGTTGAGGGTGACGCCGACCTGGCGCGCGGCCTGGCGCAGCTGGGCGACGAGGTCCTGCCACTCCCGGATCCGCAGGTGGTGCAGGAACTCGGCCTTGCAGCGCTTGCGGAACTGGTTGCCCGACAGCTCGCGCTGCAGCTCGCGCAGGTAGCGCCACAGGTTCAGCAGGGCGAGGAAGTCGGACGCCTCGTCGGGGTCGGAGAAGCGGGCGTGGCGCTCGTCGGCGGCCTGCGTCCGGTCGACGGGGCGCTCACGCGGGTCCTGGATGGACAGCGCGGCGGCGATGACGATGACCTCGTCGGCGCAGGACCGCCGGTCGGCCTCGAGCACCATGCGCCCGAGGCGCGGGTCGACCGGGAGCTGCGCCAGGCGGCGGCCGGTCTGCGTCAGCCTTGGGCGGTGCGCATCCGACCCGGGCTCGACCGCCCCGAGCTCCTCCAGCAGCGCGACGCCGTCACGCACCTGCCGCCGGTCGGGCGGGTCGAGGAAGCCGAAGGACCCCACGTCGCCGAGGTCCAGCGACGCCATCTGCAGCAGGACCGACGCGAGGTTCGTGCGCTGGACCTCGGGGTCGGTGAACCGCGGGCGCGCCTCGAAGTCGCCCTCCGAGTAGAGGCGGATGCAGATGCCGTCCGAGGTGCGCCCGCAGCGGCCCTTGCGCTGGTCGGCCGATGCCTGGGAGATCGCCTCGATCGGCAGCCGCTGCACCTTCAGCCGCGAGCTGTAGCGGCTGATCCGGGCGGTCCCCGGGTCGACGACGTAGCGGATGCCGGGCACCGTCAGCGAGGTCTCGGCGACGTTGGTGGCGAGCACGACGCGGCGCTCGCCGTGCGGGCGGAAGACGCGCTGCTGCTCGGCGCTGGACAGGCGCGCGTAGAGCGGCAGCACCTCGACCGCCTGCTGCAGGCGCCCGCGCAGCGCCTCGGCGGTGTCGCGGATCTCGCGCTCGCCGCTGAGGAACACGAGCACGTCCCCCGGGCCCTCCGCGAGCAGCTCGTCGACAGCCTCGCCGATCGCGTCGATGGGGTCGCGCTCGGGCGCCGGCGCGGTGTCGTCGGGCGGCGGCTCAGGGGCGAGCGGGCGGTAGCGGACCTCGACGGGGTAGGTCCGGCCGGAGACCTCGACGACCGGGGCGTCCCCGAAGTGCCGGCTGAAGCGGCCCGGGTCGATCGTCGCGGAGGTGATGATCAGCTTGAGGTCCGGCCGCCGGGGCAGGATCTCCTTCAGGTAGCCGAGCAGGAAGTCGATGTTGAGGCTCCGCTCGTGCGCCTCGTCGACGATGATCGTGTCGTAGCGGCGCAGCAGGCGGTCGTGGCGGATCTCGGCGAGCAGCAGGCCGTCCGTCACGAGCCGGATCAGCGTGTCCTCCGACGAGCGGTCGTTGAAGCGGACGGCGTAGCCGACGGCGCTGCCGAGCGGGACCCCAAGCTCGTCGGCGATGCGCTCGGCCACGGTGCGGGCGGCCAGGCGGCGGGGCTGCGTGTGGGCGATCCCGCCGCGGATGCCGCGGCCGAGCTCCAGGCAGATCTTCGGCAGCTGCGTCGTCTTGCCCGAGCCGGTCTCCCCGGCGACCACGACGACCTGGTGGTCGCGGATGGTCTGCAGCAGCTCCTCGCGGCGCGCGCTGACGGGCAGCTCGGGCGGGTAGGAGATCCGCGGGACGGCGGTGCGCCGCGCGGCGATCCGCGCCTCCGCCTCGTCCGCGTCGGCGAGCAGGCGGCTCAGCGCGGCGCCGCGCGCCTCCGGGTCCTCGCGGCCGGCGATCCGCTCCAGGCGCCGCCGCAGACGATGCTCGTCGCGGACGGTGAGCTCCGCCAGGCGGGCACGCAGCGCAGCGGTCGGGGACACCGCGGCCACGATAGGGCCGCGGTGCCCGGACCCCTCGTGCCGCCGTCCCTAGCTCCCAGGGCGCTCAAGGGGGGCGAGCGCCCTGCCCACGAGGCTCGGGCTGCCGCGGCGCGCGAAGACCCAGGTGCGCAGCGCGACGTAGCGGGTCACGGTCGCGCAGATGCCTGCGGCGACGAGCACGGTCACCTCGACGGCGGTCCCGGGCCGCGGGTCCAGGCCGTGGAGGACCGCGAGCGCCCCGCTGGTCAGGCCGAGGGTGAGGACGAAGACCACGGCGCCCATCGCGTGCTGGCGCAGCAGGCCGACCCGGCCGCGGACCCCGAAGGTCAGCGCCCGGTTGGCCTGCGTGTTGGCCACCGCGGTGATCGCGAGCGCCGCGGCATTCGCCGCCCCGGCGCCGAGCGGGCCGCGCAGCAGGACGTAGAGCAGGGCGTAGGCGAGCGTCGAGGCGACGCCGATCCCGAGGAAGCGCGTCAGCCGCGCGGCGGCGAGCAGCCGGGCGATGCCGCGCAGGTCGTCCAGCGCCGTGCGCACGACGTCCACGCGCGAGTCCGGGTCGTCCACCCAGTCCACCGGGACCTCGTGGATGCGCAGGCCCTGGCGCTGGGCGAGCACCAGCAGCTCGGTGTCGAAGAACCACGCCTCGTCGCGGACGGCGGGCAGCAGCCGGCGGGCGACGTCGGCACGGACCGCCTTGAAGCCGCACTGCGCGTCGGAGAAGCGCGCCCCGAGCGTCAGGTGCAGCAGGTGGTTGTAGGTCCGCGAGATGAGCTCGCGCTTCGGCCCGCGGGTGACCCGCGCTCCGCGCCCGAGGCGCGTCCCGATCGCCACGTCGCTGTGCCCGGAGACCAGCGGCGCGAGGAGGGGGAGCAGCGCCTTGAGGTCGGTCGACAGGTCGACGTCCATGTAGGCGAGGACGTCGGCGTCGCTCGCGGTCCATGCGGCGCGGAGCGCGCGGCCGCGGCCCTTCTGCGCGAGGTGGAGCACCTCGACGCCGGGCAGGTCGGCGGCCAGGGCGGCCGCCACGCGGGGCGTCTCGTCCGTGCTCGCGTTGTCGGCGATCACGATCCGCCACGAGAACGGCAGCTGCTCGGTGAGCACGTCGTGCAGGCGGCGGATGGAGCCGGGCAGCGCGCCCTGCTCGTTGTAGACCGGTACGACGATGTCGACGCTCGCCACCGCGGCGGGGGCGGTGGCGAGCGGGGCGAAGCCCGGGGCGATGGCGGCGGGGGAGCGCATGGCCCGAGGATCGGACCGATCCGCAGGAGCCCCCTGGGCCGCACCTGGGAGGTGGCTGGGACCGCCCGGCCTCACGCCGTCCGGCCTCACGCCGTCCGCCCCGCCGCGACGAGCTGCGCCGAGCGCCCCTGGCAGTCGTAGAAGCTTGCGGTCGAGCTCGTCGAGGTGGAGCTCGACGAGGTCAGCGACACCGGACGGCACGCCTGCTGGACCGCGGCCATGAGGTTGGTCGACCCCACCCTGCCGTCCTGGCCACCGCCGCCCTGGCTGTCCGTCAGCACCCACCGGATCTGCCCGCTCGCGACGGCATTCGCCAGCCAACCGGCCGAGACCGCGCTCTCGCGGCCCGAGAAGCCGCCCAGCCCGGCGACGTTCGCCCCGCTGGTGATGATCGAGGTCGCGGCGCCCTCCTGGCTGGACACGGCGACCGTCCCGCCGCCGTGCTGCGCGGCGTAGGTGGTGGCGGCGCCGAGGTCGGCGTTGCCGCCGAACATCCCGCCGCCGGGCCCTCCCCCGCCGGGCCGCCCGAAGCCGCCGCCTCCGGGCATCCCCCCCGGGGGCGGACCGCCCTGGCCCTGCGCGCCGGGGGCGCCGAAGCGCCCGCCTCGGCCGCCCGGCCCACCGCCGCCGGGCCCGCCGCCGCGGAACCCGCCGCCGCCGGCGACGCCGGCCGTCACCGGACCGCCGGAGGGGAAGGTCCCGTTCGTCGCGTGGCCCGGCGTCTGCGCCGCCCAGGTGGCGGGTGCGGCCAGCAGCGCGCCGACGCCGACGGCGATCGCGACGCCGCGCACGCGGCGGGACCGCCCGGCCACGAGGACGAGCCCGGCCACGATGCCGGCGGCGAGGATGAGCGCCGGCGCCCAGCCGAGCTGCCCGGGGTTGGCGTGCAGGACCACGAGCTCGGTCGCCACGCCGCCCGCGAGCAGCGCCGGGCCGGTGATGCGGGCGGCCAGGCCGCCCTGGAGGACCAGGCCGACCCCGGCGCCGACCAGGACGGCCGTGAACGGCGCGAGCTCGGAGACGTAGTACGGGTGGAAGATGCCGTTCGCGAAGCTGAAGGCGATCGCCGTCGTGGCGAAGGCGCCGCCGGCGAGGATGAGCCAGCCCGTGCGCGGGTCGGTCCGGCGCAGGCGCGTCACGGCCAGCACGGCGACGCCCGCGACCAGCGCGGCGCCGAGCAGCCATCCGGCCTGGCCGCCGAGGGCCTCGTTGAGCAGGCGTCCCGGGCCCGTGGCGCCGCCGAAGAACGTGTTGGCGCCACCCGCGCCACCCCCGCCGCCACCCGGGCCGCCACCCACGCCGCCTGGGCCGCCCTGCTGGCCGTCCAGCCGGCCCAGCCCGTTGTAGCCGAAGATCAACGACCAGATCGAGTTGTCGTTCGTCCCGGAGATCCACGGCCGGCTGCCGGCCGGCGTGAGCCAGACCACGACGGGCCAGGCGAGGCCCACGACGGCCATCACCGCGCCGCCCGCCGCCAGCTGCCGGACGGCAACCCAGCGCCCGCGCGGGGCGACCCATGCGTACGCCGCCACGATCGCCGGGACCACGAGCAGGGCCGCGCCCATCTTCGTCTCGAAGCCCAGGCCGACGCAGATGCCGGAGGCGAGCAGCCAGCGCGTGCGCCCATCCTCGAGGGCGCGCACGGCGAACCACAGCGCGGCCGTCACGCAGAGGACGAGGAGCGCGTCCGGGTTGTTGTGGCGCGAGATCGCCACGGTCATCGGCGTCGTGGCGAGCACCAGCCCCGCGGCGAAGCCCGCCGCGCGGCCGAAGCGCCGCCGCGTCAGGTCGTAGGCCAGCGCGACCGTCGCCACGCCCATCAGCGCCTGTGGCACGAGGATGCTCCACGAGCTGAAGCCGAAGATCCGGGCCGACAGCGCCTGCACCCAGAGGGCCAGCGGCGGCTTGTCGACCGTCATGACCCCGGCCTGGTCGAACGACGCGAAGAGGAAGTCGTGCCAGCTCGTGGTCATCGAGCGCACGGCCGCGCTGTAGTAGGTGTTGGCCCAGGCGTTGGTGCCGAGCGACCACAGGTTGAGCGCGCCGGCGAGCACCAGCAGCCCCGCGAGCTCCGGGCGCGGCAGCGCCATGGAGCGAACGCGCGCGGCGATCTGGAAGGGGGCGCGGCGCACACGCGCCGCGGGCATCTGGGTCGACGTCGACATGCCAGCAGGATCGGCGCCCCGGTGAAGGGACAGCGGAGAGCAGGCTGGGAGAATGCTGGGGATCGGCCTCAGGCCGACCCGCGCCCGGCCGCCCGCGATCGGGCGGGCTCCGGGTCCGCGCCCGCCGGCGTTGCCGCGGGCAGCGTGACGGTGAACACGGCGCCGCCGTCCGGCGCGTTGCTCGCGCGCACGCGGCCGCCGTGGCCCTCCACGATCCCGGCGACGATCGCCAGGCCGAGGCCCGCCCCGGCACGCCCGCGCTCGCGGCCGCGGCCGGCCTCCGCGCGCCAGAAGCGCTCGAAGAGCGCGTCGGCCCGCTCGGTCGGGAGGCCGTTGCCGTGGTCGCGGATCTCCACCTCGACCGCGTCCGGCCCGGCGCGGGTGGTGATCTCGATCGGCGTCGCCGCGGGCGTGTGCACCAGCGCGTTGCGGAGCAGGTTCGCCAGCACCTGGCGCAGCTGGTGCGCGTCGCCGAGCACGATGGCAGGGGCGTCGCCGAGCACCTCGACGCGCCGGTCGGGGTCCATCGCCCGGGCGTCCTCGGCGGCGTCGCCGGCCAGCTCGCCGAGGTCGACCTCGTCCACGGCGGCATCCCGGACCTCGTCGAGGCGCGCGAGGGTCAGCAGATCCTCGACGAGGACGCCCATGCGGGCGGCCTCGTCCTCGATGCGGCCCATGGCCTTCTCCGTGTCGGCCGGACTTCGGGCGGCGCCGATGCGGAACAGCTCGGCGTAGCCGCGGATCGAGGCCAGCGGCGTGCGCAGCTCATGGGAGGCGTCCGACAGGAACTGGCGCAGCCGTCCCTCGCTGGCCTCGCGCTCGGAGAAGGCATGCTCGAGGCGGGCGAGCATGCCGTTCAGCGCGACCCCGAGGCGCCCGATCTCCGTCTTCGGCGACGGGTGGTCCACGCGCCGGGACAGGTCGCCCGCGGCGATCGCCCCGGCGGTCTCCCCGATCCGCTCCAGCGGGCGCAGGCCGATGCGGACCAGCACCCAGGACGCGCCGGCGAGCAGCAGCAGGACGCCGCCGACGACCAGTCCCTCGACGAGCAGCAGGCGGTTCAGCGTCCCGCTGACGCCGGTGAGGGGGATCGCCACGATCGTCACGCCGCCGTCGTCGCTCGGGAACGCACGTGCGCGGTAGCGCAGGCCGCTGTCGCCCTTGGCCGAGACGTTGACCACCTGCCCGGACCGCATCGTCGCGGGAAGGTTCGGCGGGGAGGTCGTCGCCGTGACGGGGGAGCCGAGGACGACCGACTTGACGATCTTGCCCGTCGCGTCCCGGCGCTGTCCGTAGGTGCCCGCGGGCAGGTCGAAGAGCGCGCGATCCGGCCGCGCGCCGGGGCCCCCGCCGTCGAGGGGACCGCCGGGGCCGTGATGGTCGCCGAGCTCCTGGCTCACGATCGGCAGCGCGGAGCGCGCCTGGTCGTCCACGCGCTGGTTGAGGAACGAGCGCTGGGTCGCGTAGGTGACCACGCCGAGCGTCACGAGCCCCGCCGCCGCGAGCAGCAGCAGCGTCGCGACCAGGCGCGTCCGCAGGGACATGCGCTACCGCCGCGGCGGGCGCAGGGCGTAGCCCACGCCGCGGGCGGTGTGGATGAGCGAGGGCCCGTGCCGGTCGAGCTTCTTGCGCAGGTAGGAGATGTAGGTCTCCAGCACGCGGGCGTCACCGCCGAAGTCGTACTCCCAGACGTGGTCCAGGATCTGCGCGCGGGTGAGCACGCGGCGGGGGTTCAGCATCAGGTAGCGCAGCAGGCGGTACTCCGTCACGGTCAGCTCGATCAGCTCGCCGCCGCGGATGACCTCGCGGGTGTCCTCGTCGAGCTCGAGGTCCTCGAAGACCAGCTTGCCCGAGTCGCCGGGCGCGCCGTTGGTGCGGCGGAGGATCACCCGGATCCGCGCGACGAGCTCCTCGAGGCTGAACGGCTTGGTGACGTAGTCGTCCCCGCCCGTGGTCAGGCCACGCAGCTTGTCCTGCGTCGCGTCGCGCGCCGTGAGGAAGATGATCGGGATGTGCCCGCGCTGGGCGCCGAGACGCTCGGCGACCTCGAAGCCCTCCATGTCGGGCAGCATCACGTCGAGGACCATCAGCTCGGGGCGGAACCGCTCCACGGCCGCCAGCGCCTGCTGGCCCGTGGCGGCCGACTCGACCTCGAAGCCCTGGTAGCGGAGGGCCATCGAGACGACGTCCACGATGTTGGGCTCGTCGTCGACCACGAGCACGCGGTTCGGCGGAGCGGCTTGCTGAGACATGTCTCCCATTGTGCGGAGATTCCTGTGAGAACGCTGGGAGCGGGCAGGGAGGCACCTCGGGATTGCGTCGGAGCCTCCCGGCGTGCTCAGCGTCCGCTCAGCGCCGGTTGAGGTCGCGATCATCTCCGCACGGTGGGATGGGCCCATGCCACCCCACTCCTCCTCCCCGACCCGCGGCGGCCCCGGCCGCGTGCGGTACGTCGGTGCCGGCGAGGCGGGTCACCGGGAGGTCTGGATCGAGCGCGACGGGGTCCGTCGCGTGGCGCAGACCCCGACCGACGACGCGCCCGCCCGCTTCGACTGGTCGCGCACGGGGCCGGGCGCGTGCGCGCTGGCCCGGCTCGTCCTCCAGGACGCCACGGGCAGCCCCGCGCTGGCCGACCGCTACTGCCGCGCGCTGACCTACGACGTCATCGCCCGCCTGCCCGACCGCGCCTTCGAGCTCAGCGGGGCGGACGTGCTGGCCTGGCTCGAGCGGACGTAGAGCCTAGGAGGCCGCCGAGGACCGGCGGTCGTCGCGGTCCGGGTGGACGTCGTCGATCGTGGCCAGGGGCACGTACGGCGCGCCGCCGGTGGCCTCGACGATCCGCTCCCCGCCGCCCGCGAGGCGGTCGAGGACGCTGATCACGCCGACGATCTCCAGGCCCGCCTCGCGGACGGCGTCGATCGCCTGGAGCGTGGAGCCGCCGGTCGTCACGACGTCCTCGACGATGCAGCACCGCTCGCCGGGGGCGAGCACCGGCCCCTCGATGCGCCGCTGGAGGCCGTGCTGCTTGGCCTCCTTGCGCACGAAGAAGGCGCGGCCGCCGAACCCGCCGGCCAGCGCCGCGCACGCGACGGGGTCGGCCCCCATCGTGAGGCCGCCCACCGCGGTGGCGCCCCACGCCGTCGCCTGCCCGGCGATGAGCTCGCCCAGCGCCCGGAAGCCCTCGGGGCGCAGCGTGGCGCGCTTGGCGTCGACGTAGTACTGCGCGGTGCGGCCGCTCGTGAGGACGACCTCCCCCAGGATCAGGGCGTGCGCCCGCAATTCGTCGATCAGCGTTTGGCGCGCGTCCATGCGGCCGTAGGCTAGCCGCCGTGCTCGAACGCATCCTGCGCGCGGCGTCGCTCGTCGCCTGCCTCGCCGTGGTCGCCGGATGGCTCTTCTTCGCCTACGACCAGACGAAGAGCGCCTCCGACCTCAGCCGCGCGCAGATCGCGGGGCAGGCGGCCGCCCGCAACGTCGACCCCTCCCCGGATCAGGAGCGCACCCGCGACGCGCTGCACGCACAGCCGCGCCGGGCGATCGACGACGCCAACGACGTGCTGCTCAAGCCCTTCGCGGGCGTGGCGGGCGACTCCGGGAGCAAGTGGCTGCGCCGCAGCGTCCCGGCCGGGCTCGCGCTGCTGGTCTACGGCGTCGGGGTCGGGTTCCTGCTGCGCTACTCGCGCGGCCGCGCCTGAGGGCGCCTAGCGGTAGACGTCGATCCGGTCGCCGAGGCGCACCCAGCGGAAGATCGTCACCGCGTCGGGCACGGGCACGCGCAGGCAGCCGTGGCTGGCGGCGTAGGGCGGCACGTCGGCGTAGCCGTGGATCGCGTAGCCGCGGATGAAGTAGTTCGAGTCCACCATGCCCTTGGCGTTCGTGCCGGGGGTCTTGGAGTAGAAGCGGAACGACCCGAGGATCGTCGGCGTGCTCGGCTTGCCCGAGCTCGTCGGGTAGATGCGCTCGACCTTGCCGCCCGCGCCGATGAGGGCGAGGACCTGCTTGGACAGGTCGGCCTCGACATGGCGCCCGTGGCTCGGGTACCGGACCTTGAAGCGTCCGGCGCCGGCCGCGAGCTTCGCGAAGACCGCCTTGTCGGCCACGAACGTCCGCGCCAGACCGGTGCTCTTGCGGAAGGCCTGGACGGCGCGCGCCGTGCGGCCGTCGTAGCTGCCGCGCCGGCCGACGACGTAGCCCATCGCCGCGAGGCGGGTCTGCAGCAGGCGGACGACCGCCCCGCTCGACCCCGGCGCCGCGTAGCGCGGCAGGACCGTCACGCGCACCGCGCGCGCGACCGCGGTCGCCAGCTCGGCGGTCGCGCGATGCGACGCCCGCACGGTGACCGAGCCCGAGCGGCCCGAGGAGAACCCCACGAGGAACGTGCCCGAGCGGCCGGTGCTGCTCGGCCGGACCGTCACGGCACGCGCCCGCAGCTTCTTCGTGCCGCGGTAGAAGCGCACCGTGACGTGCTGGCCGGCGACGTAGGGCGTCACCGTTCCGCGGACGCGCCAGCCCGCCCCGGCCAGGACGGCCCCGCCGGCGCCGACCCGCTCGGCCTGGAGGCGCAGCTTGGCCTGCGCGGGGGCGGGCGGCGGCGCCGGTGCGGGCACCGGTGCCGGTGGCGGCGCGGGTGCGGTGGCGACGGGGGCGGGCGCCGGCGGGGGCACGGTGGGCGTCTGCGCGCCGGCGACGGCGGAGCCGGCCGCGGCGAGCGTCAGCGTGGTGGCGGCGGCGGCGCGGCGGACCATGGGGAGCGGCACTCTACCGGCGACACGCCGGAACCTGGATGGGAATCCGGCGCCGCGGCGCGCCCGGCGCGCTCAGACCGGCGAAGGCAGCGGCGGCGCCGCGCCGAAGACCCTGCGCACGCCGACCGCTCCCGCGCTGATCACGGCCACCGCGCCGAGGAACACGAGCGGGATCTGCCAGTCCCAGCCGACGCCGGCGCCGAACGCGATCGAGTTGTTCAGCGCGTGGAGCACCATGCAGGGGTACAGCGATCCCGTCTTGACGTAGACGAGGCACAGCACCGACCCGAACAGCGCCAGCGGCACGAGGTAGCCGACCGGCGCCGAGCCCGCGTGGATGCCTCCGAAGATGAGGCCGTCCAGGACGACGGCGGGCCACAGGCCCTTCCAGTTGCGCAGCGCCGGGAAGATGTAGCCGCGGAAGATAAACTCCTCCGCCACGGGCGCGATGACGCACACGAGCACCGCCGTGGCCGCGAGCGCCACGTGGCTCGTGTCCACGCCGAGCTCCTTCGGCAGCTCGTCCTTGGAGTGGATGCCGAGCACGGAGACCCACGCGGCGCTGACGGAGATGAAGAAGATGTAGCCGAGGGCGATCAGCCCGATCGCGGGCCCCAGCCTGGTCGGGCGCAGCCCGAACTGCCAGGGCGCGACGCGCCCCGCCAGGCGCGCGAAGAAGATCGCGGCGAGGATGAACGCGACGTCCTGCGCGACGGTCGAGAGGATGTTCACCGCCGGGGGCGGGTTGTCGAGCGACGCCCCGGCGACCGCGCCGATCAGGCTGATGATCAACCCGCCGACGAGCGCCCCGCCGAGCCCGGCCACGAACGCGGCGATGGCGGTCCAGGGCGCCCAGGGCGGGCGACCCGGCGTGGGCTCGACGCCCTCCGGCCGCTCGGGCGGTTCGGGCGGCGGCGGCCACGAGGGCGGCTGCACCGAGGGCGGAGCGGTCGACATGGGCGGCGTTCGACGTTAGCGGACCAGGGCCGCGAGGCCCGCCAGTGAGCCGACCACGGCGACGCCCGCCGGCGCGGCCGCACCGGCCCCCGCGGACCGCAGGCCGTCCCGCTCGGTCCGGTCGACGAGCACAGGCGTGATCCCCGCCGCCCGCGCCCCGGCCACGTCGGCCTCGACGCTGTCGCCCGCGTGCAGCGCCGCCTCCGGGCCCACCCCGGCGACCTCGAGCGCGCGGGCGAAGATCGCCGGGTCCGGCTTCGCGGCGCCCGCCTCGGCGGAGGACACCGCCCCCGTGAGCAGGCCGGCGAGGCCGAGGTCGCCGAGGACGTCGTGCAGCGACACGTCCCAGTTGGAGACGGCCACGAGCCGGCAGCCGCGGTCCCGCAGCTCGGCCAGCGCATCCGGCACGTCCGGGTAGGCGCGGAAGCGGATGGCGGCGAGCATCGCGGCCTCGACCTCCTCGATGGGCAGTTCCGCCGCCACGGGCCCGAGTGCGCCCGCGACGACCTCGGCGCAGCCACGGCGTAGCGCGGCCAGGCCCTCCCGGGTCCCGGCCTCGTCGTGGTGGGCGCGGTAGTGGGCGATCTCGGCCAGCATGGCCTCGCGCGCCTCCTCCTCCCCCACGGCCACGCCCCGCGACGCGAGCCCCGCGACGAGATGCGGCCACGGGCGCTCGAGCTCGACCATGGTGCCGAGCGCATCGAGCAGGACCGCCCGGATCGGCACTAGGCGACCCAGTGCCAGGTGGCGAACTGGGCGCTGTAGGCGGCCAGCGCCACCGCGCTGACCGCGTAGGCCACGGGCGCGCGCCACGGGTGCCCCCGCCGGGTCACCCACCAACCGGCCCACATGTACAGCGGGAACAGGACCGCCGCGAAGCGCGGGAACGACATGAGCGGCTGCGGCGTCACGGGGTAGGACAGCGGGAGGGCGAGCGCCACGAGCGTGTAGGCGCCGTATGCGGGCCCCAGCCGCCGCAGCACCCCGACCACCGCGGGGACGATCGCGACCAGGAAGGCCCACAGGGTCACGTTGTGCCAGGCGACGTTGAACGGGTCCCCGCCGGCCCGGCTGAAGTAGACCGGCGTCCGCGACCCGCTCGCCAGCTGGCGCACGCCGTCCCACGCGGCGACCGTCCCGTCCCACAGCCCGGCGAAGGGCCACGCGAAGCTCCGGAACCACACGGCCTGGGCGTCGAACGGCGCGCGTGCGGAGCCGCCCTTCAGGGACAGGTAGCCGCAGAACGCGAGCAGCCCGGTGGGGACGAGCAGGATCCACGCGGCCTCCAGGCCGGGGCGGCGGCGGCCGCGCAGGGCGAGCAGCACGAGCGGCACCACGAGCAGGATCCCCGCGCTGCGCGTGCCGGCGGCGAGCGCCCCGAGCGCCCCCGCCCACGCCCAGCGGTCGGTGCGCGCGGCGTAGACGCCGCCGAGCGACAGGGCCAGGAACAGCGCCTCGGAGTAGACGGCCGAGAAGAAGAACGCCATGGGGAACAGCGCGCACAGCAGGACGGCCGCGCGTGCGGCGTCATCCCCGAGCTCCAGCGCGGTCAGGCGTCGCAGGACGTACAGCGCCGCGGCCAGGCAGGCCATCGAGACGAGGATCGCGCCGACCAGGTCGGAGCCGGTCAGCGCCCCGGCGATCCGCACGAGCAGCGGGTAGAGCGGGAAGAAGGCGGGCTTGGCCGCATCGGCGCCGTAGCCCGCGTGGGCGATGTCGAGGTACCACGTCGCGTCCCACCGCGCCGCGGGCGCGACGAGGGCGTCGCCGAGCGGGGTGAAGGGGTCCGTGACGCCGGTCGGGTCGAAGGCGCGGTGGCGGCCCATCAGCCCCCAGATCGCGACGGCGCCGACGCCGGCGATCCACACCACGAGGCGGCTGATCCACAGCGCCCGCCAGGCGTCGGCGAGCGCCGCGCGGCGACCCGCGTCGAGCCACGCCCGCGCGGTGACGCGGGCGGTCAGCGGCCCGGCTGCTCGGCTACCGTCAACGCCCATGCCGTCCTACATCGTCGCGGAGTCGTTCGTCTCGCGCTACGACGACGCCATCCGGGCCGTGGTCACGGTGCTCGTGGTCGTCCTTCTGCTCGCCCTGGTGAACCGCTGGATCGCGCGTCGCGGGGAGCGGATCGCCAGCGCCGTCGCGGGCGGTGACCTGCGGCCGGAGGCGGCCACGCGGCTGCGCTTCCTGCGCCGGGTCGTCGACGCCACGATCGTCGTGATCGGCCTCGCGGTCGCCCTGAGCAACTTCACCGCGCTGGACCGCCTGATGGGGACGGTGCTGGCCTCGAGCGCGATCGCCGCGGCGGTCATCGGCTTCGCCGCGCGCCAGACGCTCGCCAACGCGATCGCCGGGCTGCTGCTGGCCATCACGCAGCCGCTGCGGATCGGCGACCACGTGACCTTCGAGGGCGAGACCGGCGTGGTGGAGGACGTCCGGCTCACCTACACGTGGCTGCGCTCGGGCACCGATGCGCGCATCATCGTGCCGAACGAGCGACTGGCGGCCGGCGTCCTGCGCAACGACTCGATCGTGCATGCGACCGTCGGCGTCGAGGCGTCGATCTGGCTCGCGGCGGAGGACGACGCCCTGGGTGCGCTCGACGCCCTGCGCGAGAGCCTCCCGGGCGCGACCGTCCGCGTCGCGGAGACCACCCCGGAGGGGGTCCGGCTGCTGCTCGTCGGCGAGCCCGTGACGCCCGGCGACCGCGCCGTGCAGGAGGCCGTCCTGCGCGAGGCGGCCCTGCGCGCGCTGCGCGACCCGGCCGTCTCCGCGACGCCCTGATCCCGCGCGCGAGGGGAACGCGAGCCGGCGTCGAAGACAACGGCGGACCCGGCCGTCGACCGGCGGGCGGTCGGCGCACCCTGGGTAGACTCGGGCCCTGCGCGACCTCCGCCGCCGCCGCGGCCGCGCCACACGATCATGCCCCGCCGCGACCGCCAGCGTCGCCGCGACCGCAGCAAGGGCGGTCCGGTGCGCATCATCCTCCTCGGCCTGGGCGTGCTCGCCGCCGCCGGGATGATCGGCGCCCTCGTCGGCATCGGCTGGATCGTCAGCGTCGCGAACTCCGCGCCGGACCTGAGCCGCCTGAAGCCGAAGGACCCAGGCGAGAACTCGATCATCTACGCCGCCGACAACACCCGCCTGGGCGTCGTGCAGGCCGACATCCTGCGCAAGCCGATCCCGTCGTCGTCCATGCCGGACGTCATGAAGCAGGCGACGGTGGCGATCGAGGACAAGCGCTTCTACGAGCACGGCGGCGTCGACTTCGAGGGCATCGTGCGCGCGGCGGTCAAGAACCTCGAGAGCGACCAGACCGTGCAGGGCGGCTCGACGCTCACGATGCAGCTCATCAAGAACCTCTACACCGACGATCGCACCCGCAACGGCGTCGAGGGCTACAAGCGCAAGATCCGCGAGGCCAAGCTCGCGGAGGACCTCGAGAACGTGCACCCGGGCCGCACGGGCAAGAACTGGGTGCTGACGAAGTACCTCAACACCGTGCCCTACGGCACGGTCGGCGGCCAGGAGGCGGTGGGCATCCAGGCCGCCGCCCGGATCTTCTTCAACAAGCGCGCCCACGACCTCACGCTGCCCGAGGCCGCGCTGCTGGCCGGCCTGCCCCAGGCCCCCACGGACTACAACCCCTACCTGCACCCGCAGAAGGCCAAGGAGCGGCGCAACGAGGTGCTGCGCCAGATGCTCGACTCGCGCTACATCACCGTGGCCGAGTACCAGCAGGCGCTGGACTCGCCCGTCCAGCTGCACCGCTCCACGTACTACCGCCAGCGCCGCGAGAACTACTTCTTCGACTACGTGCGCAAGGAGCTCGTCCGGCGCTACGGGCGCGAGACCGTCCGTCAGGGCGGGCTGAAGGTCTACACGACGGTCGACCTCAAGCTCCAGCGCAAGGCGCGCCAGGCCATCGCCTCGAACCTCAACCAGCCGAACTCGCCGTCCTCCGCCGTCGTCTCGATCGACCCGAAGACCGGCTACATCAAGGCGATGGCGTCGTCGAGCAACTACGGCGACTCGAAGTTCAACCTCGCCACGCAGGCCAAGCGCCAGCCGGGGTCCACGTTCAAGATGATCGTCCTCATGGACGCGCTGCGGCGCGGCGTGGACATCAACAAGACGTCCTACGTCTCCAAGTACCTGAACTTCATCGACCCGGTCTCCAAGTCGAAGATCGACGTCCACGTCTCGGAGGGCCACGAGTCGAACAAGCCCAAGACGCTGTTCGAGGCCGTCGTCTCCTCCGACAACACGGTCTTCCAGCAGCTCGACCTCGACCTGGGGCCCAAGACCGTGACGCAGACGGCGCGCGACATGGGCATCACCAGCCACCTGGACTCCTACCCCGCCGAGGCGCTCGGCGGCCTCACCTACGGCGTCTCGCCGCTGGAGATGGCGCGCGCCTACGTGACGATCAACGACGGCGGCACGCGGGTCAAGCCGATCTCGATCACCAAGGTCGTCTTCCCCGACGGCCGCGTCGACACCTCGCTGAGCCGGCGGCAGAGCAAGAAGGTCTTCACCGACGGGCAGACCTACGAGGCCATCCAGGCCATGAAGGCCAACGTCGCCCGCGGCACGGGCACACGGGCCAACCTCGGGTTCTGCCCCACCGCGGGCAAGACCGGCACCACCAACGACTTCACCGACGCCTGGTTCAACGGGATGACGAGCAACCTGAACACGACGGTGTGGGTCGGCTACCCCGGCACGACGACGTCGATGACCAACGTCCCGTGGCGCGACGGCGGTGGCGAGATGTTCGGCGGCAACGCCCCCGCGTCGATCTGGAAGGACTTCATGACCGGCGCGGTGAACCGCAAGGGCTGCAAGGAGTGGCCGCAGCCCAAGGTCCCGTTCGCCGGCGCCCCCTTCTTCGGCAAGTACTCCACGAGCGGCAAGGCGAGCACGGCGACCGACCCGACCGGGACGTCGACGACGCCGGCCACCACGACGCCGGGCGCCCCGCTTCCGGTCACGCCGCAGAACGGCAAGGACGGCGGCGGGACCGGCAACGGGGGGTCCACGTACCCGCCGCAGGCCTATGAGTCGCCGCCGCAGGGCGCGAACCCGGCGCCGCCCGCGGGCGGGACCGGCGGCGGCGGCGCGCCGACGACGCCCTGACGTTGCCAGTACCCTCAGGGGCAATGGCAAAGGAAGACAAGGTCGAGTTCGAGGGCGAGGTCGTCGAGGCCCTCCCGAACGCGATGTTCCGCGTGAAACTCGACAACGACCACGAGGTGCTCGGGCACGTGGCCGGCAAGATGCGCCGGTTCCGCATCCGCATCCTCCCGGGCGATCGCGTGCGGGTGGAGGTCAGTCCGTACGACCTCAGCCGCGCCCGCATCGTCTACCGCCACCGCTAGGCGGACGGCGATGGGCGGGGGCGAGCGCGAGCTCATCGCCGCCCTCGAGGACGTGCTCGGTCCGGGCCGCGACCGCACGGGCCGCACCGTCCGCTGGATGGGCGACGACGCCGCGGTGGTCCGCGCCCGGCCGGTCGCCGTCACGAGCATCGACACGATGGTCGACGGGGTGCACTTCCGCCTCGACGACCCGCACGTCAGCCCGGCCGACGTCGGGCACCGTGCGCTGGCCGGGGCGCTCAGCGACCTCGCCGCGATGGGCGCCGAGGCGGGCGAGGCCTACGTGGCGCTGAGCGCGCCGCCGGGCTTCGGCCACGACGACGCGCTGGCGCTCGCGGGCGCGATGGAGGCGCTGGCCGCCCGCTGCGGCACGACGATCGCCGGCGGCGACGTCACCTCCTCGCCGGTCCTCGTCGTGACGGTCACCGTGGTGGGGTGGGCCGAGCGCCCGGAGGACCTCCTCGGCCGCGACGGCGCCCGCCCGGGCGACCTCGTCGGGGTCACGGGCACGCTGGGCGGCTCGGCCGCCGGGCTCGCCGCGCTCGAGGCAGCGCGACGGGACGGCGGCGAGCCCGCGGACGTCGCGGCGGTCGCGCGCTACCTGCGTCCCGAGCCGCGGCTGGCGGAGGGCCGCTCGCTCGCGCGGGCCGGCGCCCACGCGCTCATCGACCTGTCCGACGGCCTGGCGACCGACGCGGGCCACGTCGCGGCGCGGTCGGGCGTGCGGATCGAGCTGGACCTCGCGGCGCTGCCGCTCGGCCCCGGCGTGACGGATCCGGAGCTCGCCGCGACCGGTGGCGAGGACTACGAGCTGTGCGCCTGCGTGCCGCCCGGCCGGGCGCAGGAGGCGCGCGACGCGGCGGGGCTCACGTGGGTCGGGCGCGTCCTTGCGGGCGCGCCCGACGTCACGTTCAGGGGACGAGACCCGGGCGCGGGCCCGCTGAGCGGGTACGAGCACCGGGTCGGGTGATCGACGCGGGCCCCTGGGCCTCGTGTCGCCGGCGGTCGAAGCGGCGCAGCAGCGCCTCCGCGACGAGCCGCGGATCCACCGCGTAGTCGCTGCGGTCGACCTTGTCCTTCAGTTCGTCCAAGCGCATCTGATGGTGGGGTGGTAGGGGGTGGGGACCGTCGGGTGTCGCATCGTCGGACACGGCAGCGCCCCTTAGCCCTTCCTGGCGGCGGTGGACGTCCCGGCCGCCGCTGCCTCCCCAAGCCTGACTAGGGTCTGGCCCGGAGTCACGCGCGCCAGCCGGGCGAAGACGACGATGCGCTTCGCGGCGCTGAAGAGCGGGTGGCAGGCCGACAGGACCAGGCGGTCGTAGCCCACGCGGCGGATCACGCCGACGTCCGACGGCTTGACGATCCGCGTGCCCTGCACGCGGTAGGTGAAGGTCGCGTACGGCAGCTCGAGGATGATGCGGTCGCCGGGGCGCAGGCCGTCGATGTGGCGGAACGGCGCGCCGTAGGTCGTCCGGTGCCCGGCGATCGCGGTGGTGCCCGGCGCTCCGGGGAAGGTGGTGCCGTCGTAGAGCCCTGGGCCCTTGCGCAGGTCCTCGGGCGCGGAGCCCTTCACGACGACCGCCGTCTTGCCGATGCGCGGCATCCGCAGCCGCGCGACGGCCTGCCCGGGCTTGGTGCGGCGCGCCAGGCGGCGGGCCAGGAAGGCGATGCGCCGCTGCTGGTCGGCGAGTCGCGCGAGCGCGCGGTCCTCCTGCGGCGACGGGGCGTCCTGGGTCTCCAGGCGCTTCAGGTCGCCCGCCAGGCGATGCTGCGTCCGGGACGACAGCCACGCCGTGAGGGGCTCCTGCCAGGTCACCGTGGCGATCGCGTCGGCGACCAGCAGCAGGCCCGCGACGATCAGCACGCTCGACAGCGCCCGGACGGCCCGGCGGCGCGGCCGGCGTGCCGGCGGGGCGTCGGGCGGAGGTTCGGCGGGCGGGCTGGGGGCGGTCGTGCTCATGAGCGCAACGCTGATTCCGTCCCGCCGAGCGATCCGGGACCCGCGTAGGTCAGCGGGCCGCGGACCGTCACGTCCCCGGGGCCGGCGGCGGGCGCGGGCGGTGGGCGCAGCGTGATCATGACTGCCGCGACCGCGCAACCCGCCAGTAGGCTCGCGCCCAGCCACGCCGAGGCCGTCACGTGGCCGCCCGCGACGAGCAGCACGGCGGTCCACGCCGCCTGCCCGGGCGACAGGCCGAGGCTCGCCGCGTCCACCACGGCGACGGCGAGCAGCGGCACGAGCCCCAGCAGCACCGCGGCGACGGCCGCCGGGCGCGGCAGGGACACCTCGGGCGCCGTGCTCAGCAGCCAGAGATGCGCGGCGGGCACCAGGAGGGCGGCGGCGAACGGGTTGAGGACCCAGGCGACGGCGACGAGCGCGCAGAGCGCCACCGCGACGGCCGCGGCCGGGCCCGCGCCGTCCGGCCGCCCGCGCGCGCCGAAGACCCGCAGCCCGATGGGCCGGAGCCCGAGCCAGGCGAGGGCGAACGTCAGCACCAGGACCGCAAGCGCGGCGAGCGCCGTCCCGCCGACGGGGATCGCGCCGCCCGGCACCGGGCCCGCCGGCGCGGGGCTGAGGAGGCCGACCATCGCCAGGAGGCGTGCGACGGCGGCGGTGACGGCGAACGGCAGCGCGGTCAGGCCGACCCACCGCAGGCTGCGACCCACGTCCCCCCGCCGGCGGCGGACCCGCGCGAAGCCGTCGACGGTCGCGACGAGGACGGGCAGCATCAGCGCGGCGACCAGCAGCCGGATCGCCCAGCCCGGCAGGACCTTGCGCCGGGTGACGAGCAGCTCCTGCGGCCCGGTGGCGATGTCGGGGCCCTGGTCCAGGGCCGTGATCGATCGCAGCGCGGCACGCCCGAACGTCCCGAGCCGCCGCTCCGAGACCGGGGCATCGGCGGCGGGTGAGCGCTCGCCGCTGACGGACAGCAGCACGGCGGGCAGGCCGTGCCGCCCGAAGGCGCCCTGCTCGCCGAGGGTCACCGGGGCCGCCTGCCGCGCCCACTGCACCGCGGCGCGCGGCCCTCCAGGATCGACGCCCGCCTCACCGCGCACGGCGGTCTCCACGGTGCGCCGGAGGCGCAGCGGCGCCATCCCGTGCCCGTTGGAGAAGCCGACGACGAACGGCTTGTGGACCGCGACGCCCGCCAGGTCGCCGAGCACCAGGACCGCATCCACCGGCGTCGGGAGCGCGGAGATGGCCGCCACCGCCCCTGCGGCGCCGCCGCTGCCGCCGCTCGTGGAGACGAACGTGATCGTGCGGCGCAGGCGCCCGTCCCCGGCGACGCGGGCGAGCTCGAGCAGGGCGGCGGTCCCCGACAGCTCGGCGCGCGCGCCATGGCCGGCCGCGTCGCGGTGGGCCACGACGACGATGCCCGGCCCGGGCGCGCCGGGCCGCGTGGCGATGACGTTCGTGATCCGGCGCTCGCCGTCGATGGTCTCGGCCTGGACGTGCTGCACCCGGACCAGCGGGTCCGCGCCGACCTGCGACCCCGGGACGATCGCCCGCAGGTCCCGCTCGACGACGCGGGCGAGCGCCTCGTCGCCGGCGGAGCCCGGGCGCCGGTCGGGGAACGCCGCGGCGAGGTCGCCGAGCAGCGTGCTCGCGCGGGCAGGGTCGAACGCGTCGGCGGCGAACGTCGTGTCGAGCGGACGCGGGCGGTCCTGCAGCGAGAACGCCACGACCAGGACGGCGAACAGGACAGGGAGGAAGGCCGCGCGGTAGATGCGCAGGTCGAGCATCGGTCCGACCGAGGGTACGTGCTGGGACCCTAGGATGGGGAGACCCCCGTCCCATGGCCGACCGCCCGCCGCGCATCCTGCTCGCCGACGACGAGCAGGCCATCCAGACGCTCCTCTCCTTCCCCCTGCAAAAGGACGGCTACGACGTCGTACGCGCGTCGGACGGGCACGAGGCGCTGGCCCGCTTCAGCGAGCAGCCCTTCGACCTCGTCGTGCTCGACGTCATGATGCCCCGCCTCGACGGGCTGGAGGTCTGCCGCCGTCTTCGCGCCAAGAGCTCGGTCCCGATCATCATGCTCACCGCGAAGGCCGAGGAGATCGACAAGGTCCTCGGCCTCGAGCTCGGCGCCGACGACTACATCACCAAGCCGTTCTCGATGCGCGAGTTCCGCTCCCGCGTCAAGGCGGCGCTGCGGCGCGCGGGGATGCCGCGCTCCGCCGAGCCGGAGGACGGCGAGGAGCCGCTGGCCGTCCACGACCTCCGGATCGACTTCGCCAAGCGCAGCGTCCGCGTGCGCGAGGAGGACGTCCCGACGACCTACGTGGAGTTCGAGATCCTCGCCGCGCTGGCCCGCGCCCCCGGGCGTGTGTTCACGCGCGACATGCTGCTCACGCGGGTCTGGGGCGACAGCGCCTACCGCGACCCGCGCACGATCGACGTCCACATCCGGCACCTGCGCGAGAAGCTCGAGACCGAGGCCAAGGATCCCGAGTACCTGTTCACGGTGCGCGGCGTGGGCTACCGGTTCCGCGACACCGGGGACTGAGGCTCCTGCGGTCACTCCGGCTGCGCCTGTCGCTGCTGTTCCTGGCGGTCGCCGCGGCGGTCGTCGGGTTCGTCTACGCCGCCGTGATCCCGGGCCTGCAGCACCGGCTCGTGCACCAGCGGCTCGACTCGCTGCAGAGCGCCTCCCAGCAGTACTCGGGCGACCTGCGGCGAGCGCTCGGCTCCGACATCACGGCGCGCCGCGTCAACACCCTCGTGCGCCAGACCGGCGACGCGAGCCGGACCCGCGTGACCGTCTTCCTCGTCGCCTCCGGCTCGTCGCTGTCGCTCACCTCGGCCTATGACTCCTTCGCGGAGACCCGGATCCGCGACCTCGACTTCCCGCCCGCCGCCGAGGCCGCCCGGACCGGCCGGATCCAGCGTGGCACGGAGGCGGGCGACGACGGCCGCGTCGGCGAGGTGGCGCTGCCGCTGTTCTTCCGCCGGCCCGACGGGCGCCGCGCTGTGAGCTACGTCGTCGTCTACAGCACCTCGCTTCGCGACGTGGCCGCCTCGGTCACCGTCGTGCGCCGGCGGCTGCTGCTGGCCGGCCTGGTGGCGCTCGTCATCGCCTTCAGCTCCGGCCTGCTCGGCGCGCGGGCGCTGTCCAGCCGGGTGCGCACCCTCGAGGAGGCCGCCAAGCGCGTCGCGGGCGGCGACTTCACCGCGCGCTTCCCGCTCGGCCGCGCCGACGAGCTCGGACAGCTCAGCCGGACGCTCGACGGGATGCGCCTCCAGCTCGCCGAGCTGGACTCGGCCCGCAAGCGCTTCATCGCCACGGCCTCGCACGAGCTGCGGACGCCGATCTTCTCGCTCGGCGGCTTCGTCGAGCTGCTGCAGGACGAGGAGCTCGATGCCGACACCCGCGACCGCTTCCTGTCCCAGATCCGCGAGCAGGTCGCACGCCTGGGCAAGCTGGCCACGGACCTGCTGGACCTCTCGCGCCTGGAGGCCGGGTCGCTCGAGCTGCGGTCCGAGGCCACGGACCTCAGCGCCCTCGCGGGCGACGTCGCCGGCGAGTTCGAGCCCGCGCTCCAGCAGCACGACTCGCGGCTCGAGCTGCGGGTGCCGGCGAGCCCGGTGCAGGCCGACTGCGACCCTGAGCGGGTCGCGCAGGTCATGCGTATCCTCATCGACAACGCCCTGACGCACACCCCACCGGGCACGGACATGGTCGTCAGCGCCCAGCGCCGCGACAGCCGCGTCCGCCTCGGCGTCGGCGACTTCGGTCCGGGCATCCACCGCACGATGCTGCCGCACATCTTCGAGCCCTTCATCACCTCCGACGACGCACAGGGCTCGGGGCTCGGCCTGGCGATCGCCCACGAGCTCGCCGAGCGGATGGACGGCGAGCTCATCGTCGAGAGCCAGCCCGGCCGCACGACCTTCACCCTGGAGCTTCCCGCCCGATGACCGCCCGCCTGACCGCGGCCTGCGCCGCCTCCGTCCTCGCCGTCGTCGCCGCCGGCGGAACGGGCTGCGGGCGTGGCGGGTCCGGCGAGGCTTCCGCCACCACCGCGGCCGCCGCCACGACGACGGTCGAGCGGACCACCCGCGTCGAGGTCGTCAAGCAGCTCAAGGGCGAGGGCACCACGGCCAAGAGCTTCGACCCGTCGGCGATCTACTCCCGCGAGAGCCCCGGGGTCGTGACCGTCATCTCGAGCGGGCTGCCGGCCACCGCGGGCAGCGGCTCCTCGTCCGGCCTGGGCTCCGGCTTCGTCATCTCCGGCGATGGCGAGGTGGCCACCAACGCCCATGTGGTCACGAGCGGCGAGGGGAGCTCGATCCGCCAGGCGGGCTCGGTGTACGTCCGGTTCCCGGACGGCAACCAGGTCCCGGCCACCATCACGGGCTATGACCCGTTCGCCGACGTCGCCCTCCTCAAGGTCGA
>JAXDGY010000437.1:0-6357 GCA_034664785.1 Solirubrobacteraceae bacterium | reverse complement strand
CGTGCCGGGGTCGTTCGTGCCCGGATCGACGGGAGCCGGGTCGGTCGGCTTGGGACCCACCGTCGTGTCGTCGACGGGCGGATCGGTGACGGGCGCGCTGCCCGGGTCGACGGGAGCGGGGTCGGTCGGCGGCGGCTTGGGGGCGACGGTGTCGCCGGGGTGGCTGGCGGGGTCGGCCGGGTCGCTGCCGGCGGTGACCTCCTCGGCGTTCGAGAAGCCGTCGCCGTCGGCGTCGGCGGCGCCGTCGTCCAGACCGGTGCCACTGGTGTCGGTCACGGCCGGGTCCGTGTCGAGGCTCTGCTCCACCCCGTTCGGGACGCCGTCGTGGTCGTAATCTTGGGCGCCGTCGGGTACGCCTGGGTCGGTCTCGGCGGCCTGCGGGTCGGTGAACGCGCGAAACTCCGTCGCGTTCGTCAGCCCGTCGTGGTCGGGGTCCTCGGTCTTGTCACCGGGCGACAGCGGATCGAGGCCGTGCGACTCCTCCCAGCCGTCCGGGAGGCCGTCGCCGTCGCTGTCCGAGGCGTCCTTGTTCGTGCCGAGGCGTGCCTCGGTCGCGTCGGACAGCCCGTCATGGTCCGAGTCCGGTGCAGCCACGTAGGTCGGAGCACCCGTCCAGTTGTCGCCGGACGGGCCGACCGCCGATTTGCTGACGGACGGCGCGGCACTGCCGGTCCCCTTGTCCGCCCCGGCGGCCTCGCCCTGTGCGCCGTCGCGCAGCGACACGACCTCGGACGTGCCCGTGATCGTCGCGCCGCCGCGGCGATCGCCGGCGAGGGCTCGCGCCGGGATCGACGCCGGGATGACGATCGGGCCGCGCGCGGACTGGCGGACCTTGAGGACCTTGGTCTTGGGCGCCCCGTCGCGGAGGCCCGGGAGCACCTGGCTGGCGATGTCGACCGGGCCGGGCCCGGGCCAGCTCTCCCAGCCGAAGACATGGCGATCGAAGCCGGTCAGGCTCGTCCCGATGAGGGCGAGCGCGGTCGCAGCGCCCGCGACCGTCATGAGCGGTGTGCGGAGCCGGTGGGACCGGAGGGGAATCGGGTGGGTTGGAAGCACGTCCATGATCACCCGTGCCATCGGGTGTCGGGACCATCGTCTTGAGCCCGGAGCGCCTCTGCACAAACTCTGTTTTCCGGGCTCTTCGGCACTATGCGCCGCAGCTTACAGCGGGAGGGCCAAGTTGGCGCGCAAACGCTAGGTATTCCTCATGAACCGTACTTCGGTCTAGCCGCCGCGGCGCGGAACGCGGCCGCCGCCCGCGCCGGCCTCACGCGCGGGGCCGCCGCGATGCGATATGCCGAGCACCCGCATCGCCTTGAGCCCGAGCGACAGCTTCTCGCGGCCGTCCGTCGATCCGACGTCGAGGCCCGAGAGGTCGCGGACGCGCTCGAGGCGGTAGCGCACCGTGTGGCGGTGGGTGAAGAGCCGCTGCGCGGTGCCCGCCACGTTGCCGTCGGCGTCCAGGAAGGCCTCGACGGTCTGCACGAGGTCGGTCTCGTACTGATCGTCGTAGGAGACCAGCGGCTCCACCGTCTCGGAGTGGAAGCGCTGCAGCTCGGCGGGGTCCTCGCTCATCGCGGGCAGCAGCAGGCGGTAGGCGCCCGTGTCGTCGAAGGCCAGGACCGGCTGCTCGTCGTCGCCCTCGGCGACGTTGGCGGCGAGCAGCGCCTCGGCGCCGGAGCGCCCCAGGTCCATCGGGTCGTCGGCCACGCGGCTGCGTCCGAGCGCGAAGGTGTGCCCCGGCAGCCCGGCCTGCAGCTCGCGCAGGATCGCGTCGGCTGCGCGCCGGGCCGCGGCGTCCTCGCTGCCGGGGACGAGAATCGCGACCTCGGCGCCCGTGGCCTCGTCGCGGTCGACCAGCGCCGCCACCGACCCGGTCACCGCGGCCCGCGCTCCGCGCTCGGCGACCGCGAGCACCCGCCCGCGCCAGCCGTCGTCGGTCGTCACGTGCGGGTGGGCGCGGGCGACGACGACGCTCGCCCCGCGCTCGAGGTCGAGGCCGAGCGCACCGGCGCGCTCCAGCAGCTCGTCGCGTTCGGTCAGCCGGCGGCCGAAGAGGTCGCTGACGAAGGCGGCGGCCGCCTCCTCGGAGGCACGGTGCGGCGCCCGGACGCGCTCGACCTCCGATGCAACCAGGGTGGTGACGATGCGCAGCAGCCCGAGGCGCGCGGGGTCCTCGGAGCGGGCCCGGACGCGCAGCGTGCCGACGTGCTCGTCGGCCACGCGGAGCTCCACCGCATCGACGCCCCGCGCGTCGGTCAGGACCGCCTGCTCGTCGGCCGGCGACAGGGCGGCCGCGGCCAGCACGCCGCCGGTCCGGTCCTGGAGGACCAGGCTCGCGTCGAGCGCGCGGGCCGCAGCACGGACGACCTCCGGCAGGCCCGCCCCCGACGCCACGGCCTGCGTCATGTCGTCGAGTGCCGCGAGATCGAGCCCGGCCGGCGTGCCTTCGGCCGGGATGGACATGGCTTCGAGTGTAGGGGAGCTAACCCTGGATGCGGTCCCAGAACCACACGATGGCACCGCCGCCCGCGACCCCCACGCCGATGAACGCGGCGAGGACGTAGAGCGACAGGAACGCCGCGGCGAGGCGCTCCCAGACGCGGGAGTACGCCGTCCACGCCGGGACGAGGATGAGGCCGACGTAGGCGCTCAGGCCGAGCACCGCGGCACACGCCACGACGATGTAGGTGATGGTCTCTGGGCTCACGCGCGAACCTCGGGCATCACGGGATTCTGGCGCAGGTGGCCGACGATCAGCGCGACGAGGCCCGTCAGGCTGAAGCAGAAGACGGCGAGTCCCCATCCGCCCGCCACGTCGGAGAACCAGTGCACGCGGAGGTAGATCCGCGTCAGGCCGACGACCACCGCCACCACCAGTCCCGCGACGAGGACCGCGGCCTCGCTGGCCAGGCCGGGCAGCACCCGTCGCAGCACCACCGCCACGGCCACCCAGGCCACCGCGTACGCGGAGTGGCCGGAGGGGTACGCCGCGCCGATGCTGTCCGTCAGCGGATGCGGCGGCCGCGGGCGGTCGACGAGGGCCTTGAAGAGGTGGACGCCGGCGAAGGTGAGCACCATCCCCGACAGCAGCGCGACCGCCTCGGCCACCTCGCGACGGCGCAGGAGCCAGAGGCTGACGAGGACGATGAGACCGCCCGTCACGGGCAGCGAGCCCAGCCAGGTCAGGATCTTCGCGGCGTGGTCGAGCCAGTCGGTCCGCAGGTCGTCCGACCAGCGCAGGCCGCGGCGGTCGCCGGGGGTCAGGAAGAACCGGTCGCGCAGGACGAAGAGGTAGCCCACGAAGACGAAGCCGCCCACGCTGAGCAGCGCGAGCAGCGTGGTGAGCTCGAGCCCGAGCTCCCCCGGGGTCAGCCGGTTCCAGGTGAAGCGCGCGACCCGCAGCCCTCGTCGCAGCAGCGGGAGCGCGATGCGCACCAGCGGCCCGATCACCGGCCGGTCCTGCCGCTCGAGGAGCCAGTCGCGCGCTGCGCGGCGGTGCTCCCTCACGCGGACCCAGCGGACGAACCAGACCAGGCCCGTGACCAGGACGATGACGAACGCGAGCGCGAGCGCGCCCTGCTTGGCGAGCGCGAGGACCCGGTCGATCGAGCGCCAGAAGAAGAAGCCCAGGAGCGCGAAGGTGGTGCCCCACAGTCCCGCCCCCAGGACGTCGTAGGGCACGAAGCGCCGCAGCGGCATGCCGGAGGAGCCCGCCAGGAACGGCGCGATGGCGCGGATCAGCCCGACGAAGCGCCCGAGGAAGATCGCCTTGCCGCCGTGGCGGTCGAAGAACACCTCGACGGTGTGCAGCCGCTCCTCGGTGATCTGCACCTTCGGCCCGTGCTTGACCAGGAACGCGCGGCCGAGCCGGCGGCCGAGGTAGAAGCTCGTCAGGTCGCCCGCGACGGCGCAGGCCCAGATGATCGCGATCAGGGCGACGATCTCGATCTTGCCCTGGCCGGCGACGACGCCGCCGATGAGGATGACCGTCTCCCCGGGCGCGATCAGCCCGACGAACGCCCCGGTCTCCAGGAAGGCCATGACGCCGACCAGCAGGTACGTCCACGCCCCGAGCGTCCGGCCGACGGACTTCAGGGCGGTGTCGATGTTCGGCAGGTGCACGAGGCCGAGGCCGTAGACGAGCAACCCGACGACGACGATCCCGCCGCCCGCCAGGAGCGTCGGCTCCAGCCGGCGGCGCCGCAGCACGAGGAACGCGGCCAGCGCGACCGCCGCGACGAGCCAGACGGGCTTCATGCGCTCCCCCACGGCCGGACGGCGACGGCGCCGTCGCCGAGCTCGCGCGCGGCCTGCTCGGCGCGCTCGGGGCGCGCGAAGAGCCCCAGCACCGTCGGGCCCGAGCCCGACACGAGCGCGTGGTCGGCCCCGAGCTCGCGTACCCGCCCGAGCGTCGCGTCGATCGACGGGCACAGCGACCGCGCGGCCGGCTCGAGCTCGTTGACCACAAGCGCGTCCGGCAGGTCGGCGGCGTGCTCCCGGACCGCGGCGAGCGCCTCATCGAGCGCCGCGCGCTCGCGCGGCAGGCCGAGGCGGTCGGCCTCGCGGAAGACGTCGGGCGTGCGCAGGCGCTCGCGGCTCGGGACCACCAGGATCCCGTACGGCGGCGGCGGCGCGAGCATCTCGACCTCCTCCCCGGCCCCGGTCGCCAGCACACGCCCCGGCCGCACCTGGGCGGGGACGTCGGCGCCCAGGCCGGCCGCGATCTGGCGCAGCAGCGCGTCGTCGTCGACGCCGGCCTCGGCCGCGACGAGGCGCAGCGCCGCTCCCGCGTCCGCCGAGCCGCCGGCCATGCCGGCCGCGACGGGGATGCGCTTGACGATGTCCAGGTGCACGGACGGCCCGCGCCAGCCCGTGCGCGCGCGGAAGGCGCGGATCGCCGCGAGCGCCAGGTTGTCACCCGTCACCCCGGGGCACGCGACGGTGTCGCCGTCGGCGCCGAAGACGAGCGACACCTCATCGGTCAGCGTGACGGCCTGCATGACGGTCACGAGCTCGTGGCGCCCGTCGGCCTCGCGCGTCGGGCCGAGGAACAGGCAGACGTTGATCTTCGCCGGGGCGACCTCCGGGACCACGCTCACCCGACGCGCTCCCACAGGGCGCGGAACTCCTCGGGCGACAGGCGCTCCGCGCGCTCGTCGGCCGGATGGCCGAGCGCGACGAGCGCCTCGCGGGCGCGCTCGCGCACCGCGCGTGCCTCCTCGGGCGAGCTCGCCCCGAGCGAGACGGACCGCGCCAGCGCCTTGCGGCGGTGCGCGAAGGCGCGCCGGACCAGGCGCCGGAGCCCGGGCGGCGGCGCGGGACCGTGGCGCTCGAGGACCACCAGGACGCTGTCCACGTTCGGGACCGGGTGGAAGACCGTGCGCGCGACCGCACGGTGGACGCGGACGTCGCAGGCCAGCTGGGCGAGGACGCTCGGGACGCCGTAGGCGGGCGTCGCGGGGCGCGCGGCGAGCCGCTCACCAACCTCCTTCTGCACCATCGCGACCCAGCGCGTGACGCCGTCGAGCTCCTCCACGGTGCGCAGGATGGCGCCCGCGGCGATCCCGTAGGGCAGGTTCGCGACCACCTTGGTGGGCGCCGGGTCGAGCGCGCGCAGGTCCAGCGCCATGGCGTCGGCGAGGTGCAGCGTGGTGCGCGCGCCGAACGGGTCCAGCGCGTCGTGCAGCGCCGGCTCCAGCGACCGGTCGAGCTCGACGACATGGGTGTGCGCGACGAGCGGCGCCAGGTGCTCGGACAGCACGCCCAGGCCCCCGCCGATCTCGAGCACGACGTCGTCGGGGGTGAGCTCCGCGGCGCGCTCGATGACGCCGAGGATGTTCGAGTCGATGAGGAAGTTCTGGCCGAGGTCGCGCTTCGGGCGGATGCCGAAGGCCTTGAGCCGCCGCAGCGTCGGCTGCGCGGGCCGCGCCTCGGTCACCACCCGAAGAGGGTGGCCGCGTTGCGCTCGACCAGCGCGTCGAGCTCGTCGTACTCCAGGCCGCGGCGCTCGGCGACGAAGCGCGCGGTGTGGGTCACGAACGCGGGCTGGTTGGGCTGACCGCGGACGGGCTGCGGGGAGAGATAGGGCGCATCGGTCTCGACGAGCAGCCGCTCGGCCGGCACGCGCTCCGCGGCGTCGGCGAGGTCGGCGGCCTTGGGGTAGGTCACGTTGCCCGCGAAGGAGAACCACCAGCCCTGCTCGACGCAGGTGTCGAGGTGCTCGGGCATCGAGAAGCAGTGCAGGACGACCGTCACCCCGCCGGCCTGCTCGCGCAGCGTCGCGATCGTCGGCTCGGCGGCGTCCCGCGTGTGGATGACCAGCGGCTTGCCCGTGTCGCGGGCGAGGCCGATCTG
>JAXDGY010000436.1:0-10936 GCA_034664785.1 Solirubrobacteraceae bacterium | reverse complement strand
CGACCGGCGTCACCGCGCTCGGCCTCGAGGTCCGCTGCGGCCTGCACACCGGCGAGTGCGAGCTGCTCGGCGAGGACGTCGGCGGCATGGCCGTCCACATCGCCGCCCGCGTCTGCGGCCTGGCCGCCCCGGGCGAGGTGCTCGCCTCCGGGACGGTCTACGGGACGGTCGTCGGATCGGGCCTGGACTGGGAGGACCGCGGCACGGAGCAGCTGCGCGGCGTCCCGGGGCACTGGCCGCTGTTCGCGCTCGCCTGAGGGCGCCCGATCCGCGACATGCTGCCGCGCAAGATCGCCTGCGCGGCGCAACCTTCGTCGCCGGGGAGGGGTTGCAAGGGCAGAGGTGCGGCCCGTGCGGGCCGCCCCGCCGGCGTCCGCGCCGGCGTGTCACGTCCCATCCCAAGATTCGCTAGGAGACCCATCCGCATGCGCAAGTCCTCGTCGAACTCGACCGTGAAGTGGCTCCTGGCCACGTCGGTCCTGCTCGCCCTCGTCATCTCGCCCTTCGCCGTCGCGGCCACCGCCGGCGACGGCAGCGCCCTCAAGGGCGGCGCCCGCAACCCGGGATCCAACGCGTCCCAGACGTTCACGAAGGAGACGGAGATCGTCGCCAACAACGCGACCTACGGCACCCGCCAGTCCAACAAGTCCGCCACCGGCGGCGGCGCGATCTACGGCTGCCGCGCGAAGACCGGCACCGCCAACAAGCCCTGCGTGCGCTCGAGCAACCTGGCGGACGGCTTGGCCTTCCAGTTCTCGACGGGCGGCGCGCTGACCGGCACCATCGACGCCGTCGGCGGTGACAACGCCAAGCCGTTCACCACCAACGCCACCGGCGTCGCCACGGGCCTGAACGCGGACCGCGTCGACTCGAAGTCCGCCGACGACATCTCCGCCGCGGGCGCCAAGGCCGCGACCGACGCGGTGACGAGCGGCATCCGCTTCGCCGCCGTGTCGGCCACGGGCACGCTCGGCGCCAAGCGCGGCGTCGCCTCGGCCACCCGCACCGCGGCCGGCACCTACCAGGTCGTGTTCGACGCCGACGCCTCGGCGTGCGTCCTGACCGCGACCGAGCAGCAGTCCGACGACGCCGGCGCCGTGGGCGTCGAGCTCGGCGCCGACAAGAAGACGGTGACCGTCGTGACCCGCTCCGGTGGCGGCGCGGACGGCACGCTCCCGACCGCCCCGGCCGACCGGCCGTTCCACCTGCAGGGGACCTGCCTGTAGGCCGTCAGGCCAGCCGGCGGCCGTGCGCGCGCGCCCAGGCGTAGCGCGCAAGCAGGGTGGCCCAGTCGGCCACGCCGCCGTAGAGGTGCCCCAGCGGCCCGGTGACCAGCCGGGCCGCTGCGCGTTCCGGGGTCGTCAGGATCCGCGTGGCCATGGCGTGAAGGTATCGTGGGTCGTCCATGGCCGCCGTCGCTGAGAACGTCAAGACCACCGTCACGGAGCTCCCGGAGTCGCGCGTGCGCGTCGAGGCCGAGGTGAGCCCGAAGGAGCTCGAGCGCCGCATGCAGGACACCGCGCGGCGCCTGGCCAAGGACATGCGGATGCCGGGCTTCCGGCGCGGCAAGGTCCCGCCGCCCGTGGTGATCAAGCAGGTCGGCCGCGACGCGATCCTCGACGAGACCGTCCGCGGTCAGCTCGGCCGCTGGTACCTCGACGCCGTCGACGCCTCCGGGATCCACCCCGTCGGCGAGCCGGACCTCGACCTCGGCGACCTGCCGCCTGCCGGCGCGCCCCTCGCCTTCACCTTCGAGATCGGCGTCCGCCCGACGGCCAAGCTCGGCGAGTACAAGGGCGTCGAGGTCGGCAAGCGCGAGGCCGCGGCCGACGAGGCCGCCGTGGACGCCGAGGTGGACGCCCTGCGCGAGCGGATGGCGAGCCTCGACACCAAGGAGGCGGCCGCCGAGACCGGCGACTTCGTCGTGATGGACTACAAGGGCTTCCTCGACGGCGAGCCGTTCGAGGGCGGGGAGGGCTCCGACCAGCTGCTCGAGCTCGGCTCGGGGAACCTCATCCCCGGCTTCGAGGAGGGCCTCATCGGGGCGACCGCCGGCGAGGACCGCAAGGTCGAGGTCACCTTCCCCGAGGACTACCAGGCCGAGCACCTGGCCGGGAAGGCCGCCACGTTCGAGGTGAAGGTCAAGGAGGTCAAGGCCAAGCAGCTGCCCGAGCTCGACGACGAGTTCGCCGTCAACGCCGCGGGCTTCGACACCCTGGCCGAGCTGCGCGAGGACATCGCCGGCAAGCTCCGCGAGACCGAGGACGAGCGCATCGAGGGCGAGTTCCGCGAGGCGGTCCTGGACGCGGTGGTCGCCGCGGCGGACGTCCACGTGCCCGAGCCGCTGGTCGAGGCGCGCGCCAAGGAGCTGTGGGACCGGATGATCCACTCCATGTCCCACCAGGGCATCTCGAAGGAGATGTACCTCCAGATCTCGCAGAAGAGCGAGGAGGAGATCATCGAGGAGGCCCGGCCCGACGCCCGTCAGGCCCTGCGCCGCGAGGCCGTGATCGCCGCGGTGGTCGAGGCCGAGTCGATCACCCCCTCCGACGGCGACGTGCTCGACGCGCTCGGCGCCTCCGCGGCGCGCGAGGGCACGACCCCCGAGAAGCTCCGCGACCGCCTCGAGAAGAACGGCCGCCTCGACGAGCTCAAGGACGACCTGTCGCAGCGCCAGGCCGTCGACTTCCTCGCCGAGCACGCCAAGTCGATCTCGGTCGAGCAGGCCAAGGCCCGCGACGGCATCTGGACGCCGGACAAGGACGAGCGCGAGGCCGAGGGCTCCCAGGCCGGGGGGCGCGCCAAGTTGTGGACCCCCGGGGACGCGTGAGCTAAACGCCGCGGCCTGGGAGTTCGGCGCTCTGCGCCGAACTCCCGACCGAACGTCCGAGCGCTCTGCGCGAGGGCGTTAGGCAGGCACTGCCTCCACCGCATCAGCCTGCGCCGCCTCCGCGTGCTCCTTCGAGTCCCGGCTCGAGATGAGCAGGGCGGCGAGGATCGCGCCGAGGATGGCGAAGCCCGCCCCGTAGAGGAACGCATCGTGGAAGCCGCTGGTGAGCGCGACGAGCGGGTTGCGCTCCCCGTCGGAGAGCACGGTGTCCGTCTTCGTGTTGGCGATCGAGGCCAGGATCGCGAGGCCGAGCGCGCCGCCCACCTGCTGGGTGGTGTTGATCAGCCCTGAGGCCAGCCCGGCTTCGCCGGGAGTCGTCCCGGTCACGGCGGCGATCGTCACCGGGACGAACGAGAAGCCGAGGCCGACGGCGGCGATGACCGACGGCCCGAGCACGTCGGTCAGGTAGGAGCCGCCCACGCCGGCCTGCGAGAACCAGACCAGGCCGATCGCGATGAGGACCAGGCCGGACACCAGGACCGGCTTGAAGCCCACCCGCGTCACGAGCTGCGACGCGCCGCCCGCGGACAGGATGATCGCCACGGCCAGCGGCAGGTAGGCGAGGCCTGCCTTCAGCGGCGAGTAGTCGAGCACCTGCTGCAGGTAGAGCGAGATGAAGAAGAACATCGAGAACAGCGACATGCCGATCAACAGGCCGACGATGTTCGCGCCGCGCAGCGTGCGCAGCCGGAAGATCGAGAACGGCATGAGCGGGTGCCGCGAGCGCGACTCGATCGCGACGAAGATGCCGAGCAGCACCACGGCGCCGGCGATGCGCGTGAGGGTCGCGCCCGAGGTCCAGCCCGCGCTCGCGGTGTCCACGAGGGCGTAGACGAGCAGGGCCAGGCCGGCGGTCACCGTGAAGGCGCCCGGCAGGTCGAACGACCCGCGGTCCTCGGGCGGGATCGAGCTCTCGACGAGCAGCCGGGGCGCCAGCGCCGCGGCGGCCAGGCCGATCGGCACGTTGACGAACAACACCCACTCCCAGCCCAGGGTGTCGGTCAGCACGCCGCCGAGCAGCACGCCGGCCGCCCCGCCGGCGCCGGCGACCGCGCCCCACACGCCGAGTGCGCGGTTGCGCTCCGAGCCCTCCGAGAAGGTCGTCGTGACGATGGACAGCGCCGCGGGGGAGACGATCGCGGCCCCCAGGCCCTGCAGCGCGCGGGCGGCGATCAGCCACGCCTCGCTCTGCGCGAGCCCGCCCAGCAGGGAGGCGACCGAGAACACGGCGAGGCCGAGCATGAACATGCGCCGGCGACCCAGGTAGTCGGCCAGGCGGCCGCCGAGCAGCAGGAAGCCGCCGAACGTGAGGGTGTAGGCGTTGACGACCCAGGAGAGGTTCTGCTGGCTGAAGTCGAGGGCCTTGCCGATCGACGGCAGGGCGACGTTCACGATCGAGGCGTCGATCACGATGATGAACTGCGTCATCGCGAGGAGTGCGAGGGCGAGGTTCTTCTGGCGAGGGGTTTCGAGAGCGGTCATTGGAAGGTGATCTCCGGTTCCGTTTGCGGCGCCGACGATACGGAGCTATCGTTCCGCTTGTCAAGGGCGGTCAACCCCCCGAAAGCGATGACCCATCGATGAGCACTGTCCCGGATCGCCCCCTGCGCGCCGACGCCCGGCGCAACCGCGAGCGCATCCTCGCTGCCGCGCGCGAGGTGTTCGCGGAGACCGGCATCGAGAGCCAGATGGACGCCGTGGCGGAGCGGGCGGGGGTGGGGGTGGGCACGGTCTACCGCCACTTCCCGACGAAGGACGCCCTGCTCGGCGAGCTCGTCGCCGAGCGCTTCGCGGAGTTCTGCGCCGTGGCCGAGCGCGCGCTGGCCGACGTCGACGGCGAGCCGTTCGAGGTCTTCGCCGCCGTGCTCCGCGACAACGCCGAGCGCATGGCAGGAGACGCCGGGACGCGGCACGCGATGACCAACGGCGGGGACTCGGTCTGGCTCGCCGCCGCCCCGGCGCGCGATCTGCTGCTCGCGCAGACCGCACAGCTCATCGTCCGCGCGCAGGCCGCGGGGACGATGCGCCAGGACGTGTCCGCGGCCGACGTCCCCCAGCTCATGTGCGGACTCTCCGCGGCCATGGACGTCTCGGGCCTCGGCTTCGACTGGCGCCGCCACGTCGAGCTGCTGATCGACGCGCTGCGCGCCCGCTGAACCCCTCAAGCCGGGGGGCCGGCGGCCGACGGCTGCACCGAAGGGCCTCGAAGCCCGTTGCTACGCTTGCCGGACCTCCGCGGGGGCTGGTCTTCGCACAGGGAGGAACACCGCACCGATGCAGCGAAACGAAGCGAGGATCCGATGAGCCCCCTTGTTCCCATGGTTGTCGAGCAGACCTCCCGCGGCGAGCGCGCGTTCGACATCTACTCGCGGCTGCTCAACGAGCGCATCATCTTCCTCGGCACGCCGGTCGACGACCAGATCGCGAACCTGATCGTGGCGCAGCTCCTGCACCTCGAGTCCGAGGACCCGGACAAGGACATCTCGGTCTACGTCAACTCGCCGGGCGGCTCCGTCTACGCGGGCCTGGCGATCTACGACACCATGAACTTCATCAAGCCGGACGTGCAGACGATCTGCGTCGGCATCGCGATGAGCATGGGCGCGCTCCTGCTGGCCGGCGGCGCCGCGGGCAAGCGGATGGCCCTGCCCAACGCGAAGATCCTGATCCACCAGGTCTCCTCCGGGTTCCAGGGTCAGGCGACGGACATCGAGATCCACGCCAAGGAGGTCATCGACCTCCGCACCAAGCTCGACGAGATCATCGCCCACCACACCGGGCAGGACATCGCCAAGGTCAAGCAGGACACCGAGCGCGACTACTTCATGAGCTCGGACGAGGCCAAGGACTACGGCATCATTGACCGGGTGATCTCGGAGCATTAGCTTCGAGGTTCTCCGCAGCAAGAGGAGAGGGAGATGGCGCGGCCGACGGACTCCAACGAGCAGCTTCTGTGCAGCTTCTGCGGCAAGAGCCAGCGGCAGGTGAAGAAGCTGATCGCCGGGCCGGGCGTCTACATCTGCGACGAGTGCATCGATCTCTGCAACGAGATCATCGACGAGGAGCTGACCGCTCCTCCGACCTTCGACCTGGACAACCTCCCCAAGCCGCGGGAGATCTACGGGGTGCTCGACGAGTACGTCGTGGGGCAGGAGGAGGCCAAGCGCACGCTCTCGGTCGCGGTCTACAACCACTACAAGCGCGTGCAGATGATGCAGCAGCCCGAGACGGACATCGAGCTGCAGAAGTCCAACATCCTGCTGCTCGGCCCGACGGGCTGCGGCAAGACGCTCCTCGCGCAGACCCTCGCGCGGATCCTCAACGTCCCGTTCGCCATCGCGGACGCCACGGCGCTGACCGAGGCGGGCTACGTCGGCGAGGACGTCGAGAACATCCTCCTCAAGCTCATCCAGGCTGCCGACTACGACGTCAAGAAGGCCGAGACGGGGATCATCTACATCGACGAGGTCGACAAGATCGCCCGCAAGGCCGACAACCCGTCGATCACGCGCGACGTGTCCGGCGAGGGCGTCCAGCAGGCGCTGCTGAAGATCCTCGAGGGCACGACCGCGAGCGTCCCGCCGCAGGGCGGCCGCAAGCATCCCCACCAGGAGTTCCTGTCGATCGACACGACGAACATCCTGTTCATCTGCGGCGGCGCCTTCGCGAACCTCGACAAGGTCATCGAGCGCCGCATCGGCCACAAGGGCATCGGCTTCGGCGCCCAGGTCCAGGCCCACCACACGAAGGACACGGGCGAGGTCTTCGAGCGCACGCTGCCGGAGGACCTCGTCAACTACGGGCTCATCCCGGAGTTCATCGGCCGCCTGCCGGTGATCTCGGCGGTGCACCAGCTCTCGCGCGACGACCTGATCACGATCCTGACCGAGCCGCGCAACGCGCTGGTCAAGCAGTTCCAGCGCTTCTTCTCCTTCGACGGCATCGAGCTCGTCTTCGCGGACGAGTCGCTGACGTCGATCGCCGACAAGGCGCTGGCGCGCGAGACCGGCGCGCGCGGCCTGCGGTCGATCATCGAGGAGACGCTGCTCGACGTGCAGTTCGAGCTGCCCTCCCGCCGGGACGTGAAGAAGTGCGTCGTGACGCGGGAGACGATCGAGGCGGGCCGCGCCCCGACCCTGGTCACCGAGGCCGCCCGGGACAGCACGGACGACGCTCCGGCGGCCGAGTCCGCGTAGCGGACGGCGGCGCGCCGCCGCCCCTCCTAGGCTGGAGGGGCGATGTCCCTCCCAGCACCCAACACCTTCGCCGGCGCGACCCTCGACCGCGCCGGGCACCTGCGCACCGATCCCGAGCGGCTGGCGGCGCTGCGCGCCGACCCCGCGGCTCGGGCGGTCGTCGTCGTCCGTGAGGGCGCCCTCGTCGAGGGGGAGGTCGGGACCTTCGGCGCCGACGCCTGGGACCGCCCGACCGGCTCCGTGCGTGCGGTGCGCGTCCCGCTGGGCGCGGACGCGCAGCCGGACGCCCCGTTCCTCGGCCTCGAGCCGGGCGGCGCCCCGCTGTTCGCGCTGGACGCCCTGCCGGGCGGCGCGCCGCCGGCGGGCACCGAGCCGCTGAACCTGCGCGCGGCCGCGGCGATCCTGCCCGCGGAGGACGCGGGCCTGCTCGGCTACGCCAGCGGCCTCCTGCACTGGCATCGCGCCACGCGGTTCTGCGGCAAGTGCGGCGCGGCGACCGCGGCGGGCGAGGGCGGCCACGTCCGCAGCTGCCGCAACGGCCACAGCCACCACCCGCGCACCGACCCGGTCGTGATCATGCTGGTGACCGACGGCGACCGCGTGCTGCTGGGCCGGCAGGCCGTCTGGCCCGAGCGCCGCTACTCGGCCCTGGCCGGCTTCGTGGAGCCGGGCGAGTCGCTCGAGGAGGCCGTGGCGCGCGAGGTCCGGGAGGAGACCGGGGTCGACGTCGCCGGTGTCCGCTACGTGTCCTCCCAGCCCTGGCCGTTCCCGGCCTCGCTGATGCTCGGCTTCGAGGCCCGCTACGCCGGCGGCGAGCCCGCGACGCTCGACGGCGAGCTCGAGGACGTGGCGTGGTTCAGCCGCGACGAGGTGGCCGCCGCGGCCGGCGAGGGCGGGGCGGGGCGGCTGCTGCTGCCGCCGCGCCTGGCCATCGCGCGTCGGCTCGTGGATGCCTGGATAGGTTCCTGAGCATGCCTCGACTCACCCGCGTCAGAGCCATCCCGTGGATGATCGTCCTGCAGGCCGGCATGGCCGCCGGTCACCACTGGCGCCACCTCGATGCCCATGAGCGCACCCGCCTGAAGCACCTCATCGTGCTCTCCAAGGGGCGCCCGGGGAACCTGTCCGCGAAGGAGCGCGCCGAGGTCAAGCAGCTCGCCTCCAAGCTCGATCTGCCGGGCCTGGCCCGCGCCGCGACGTCGATGGGCGGCCGGGGCCGTCGGCATCGGTCGTAGGATCCGCCGGGAATGTCCTTGCAGGACCGCACCCGCTTCGAGCCCGCCGAGGTCGAGCCGCGCATCATCGAGCGCTGGCTGGCGTCCGGCCTGTTCCACCCGGACCCCAGCGATCCGTCGCCGGGGTGGTCGATCGCGATCCCGCCCCCGAACGTCACCGGGGCGCTGCACATGGGCCACGCGCTCAACGGCGCGATCCAGGACGTGCTCATCCGCTGGCACCGGATGCACGGCGACCGCACGAAGTGGATCCTCGGCACCGACCACGCGGGCATCGCCACGCAGACGCAGGTCGAGAAGCTGCTGCGCTCGGAGGGCACGAGCCGCGAGGAGCTGGGCCGCGAGGCCTTCGTCCAGCGCACGTGGGCCTGGCGCGCGGAGTACGGCGGCACGATCATCGGCCAGCTCGAGCGGCTTGGCGCCTCCGCCGACTACGAGTCCGAGCGGTTCACGCTCGACGAGGGCTACGTCCGCGCCGTGCTGGAGGTGTTCACGCGCCTCTACGACAAGGGCCTGATCTACCGCGACAACTACATGGTCAACTGGGACCCGGGCAGCCGCTCGGCGATCAGCGACCTGGAGGTGGAGGAGCGCGAGGTCGACGACCACCTCTACTCCATCGCCTACCCGCTCACCGATGGCACGGGGGAGGTCGTCGTCGCCACGGTCCGGCCCGAGACCATGCTCGCCGACACCGCCGTGGCGGTGCACCCTGACGACGAGCGCTTCACGCACCTGATCGGCAAGCGCGTCCGCCTGCCGCTCGTCGGCCGCGAGCTGCCGGTCATCGCCGACCCCTACGTCAAGCCGGAGTTCGGGACCGGGTGCCTGAAGATCACGCCGGGCCACGACCCCAACGACTTCGAGATCGGCCGCCGCCACGGGCTGCCGGAGGTCAGCGTCATCGGCGAGGACGGCCGCATGACCGAGGCCGCGGGGGAGGCCTACGCCGGCCTCGCCGTCCTGGAGGCGCGCGAGCGCGTGGTGGCCGACCTCGGCGACGCGGTCCGCGCCGTGGAGCCCTACCGGCACACCGTGCCGATCTCGCATCGCTCCGGCGAGCGGATCGAGCCGCTCATCTCGCTGCAGTGGTTCATGCGCATGGACGAGCTCGCCAAGCCCGCCCTTCAGGCCGTCCGCGACGGGCGCGTGCGCATCCACCCGGAGTCCCAGCGGCGACGCTACGAGGCATGGCTGGAGGAGATCCGCCCGTGGTGCATCTCGCGCCAGCTGTGGTGGGGCCACCAGATCCCCGTCTGGTACCGGGGCGACGAGGTGCACGTCGGCACGGCGGCACCCGAGGGCGAGGGCTGGACGCAGGACCCGGACGTCCTGGACACGTGGTTCTCCTCGGCGCTGTGGCCGTTCGCCACGCTGGGATGGCCAGACGAGACGGCGGAGCTGCAGGCCTTCTACCCGACGGCCGTGCTCTCCACGGCGCGCGACATCCTGTTCCTGTGGGTCGCCCGCATGGTGATGATGGGCCTCGAGTTCATGGGCGACGTGCCGTTCCGCGACGTCTACGTGCACTCGGTCATCCAGGCGCCCGACGGCCGGCGGATGAGCAAGTCGCTCGGGACCGGCATCGACCCGCTGGAGGAGATCGACCGCCACGGCGCCGACGCGGTGCGCTTCGGCCTGCTCGCGATGTCCTCCACGCAGGACGTGAAGTACAGCGCCGAGAAGGTCGCCCAGGGCCAGGCGCTGGCCAACAAGCTCTTCAACGCCTCGCGCTTCGTCCTCGGCAAGGTGCCCGAGGGCACCGTCGCCGCCGCGCGCCCGTCCGCGGTCGAGGACCGCTGGATCCTCTCGCGCCTGCAGGCGATCAAGGCCGACACCGCGGCCCGCATCGAGGCCTTCGACTTCTCCAAGGTCGCCTTCGGCCTCTACGACTTCGTCTACCGCGACCTCTGCGACTGGTACCTGGAGCTGATCAAGCACCGCGCGGTCGACGACGACCTCGGCGCCACGCTGCTGCACGTCCTGCGCGAGACCGTCGCGCTGGCGCACCCCGTCATCCCGTTCGTCACCGAGGACCTGTGGGCGCACGTCGGCAACGGCGAGGGCGACCACGGCCTGCTCGCCGGCGCGCGCATCCCCGACGTGGACGAGGCCCTGCGCGACCCGGCGGCCGAGGCGGCGATCGACGCCGTCATCGGCGCGGTCACGACCGTGCGCGGCTGGCGCAACGACGCCCAGGTCAAGCCGGGGGCCTTCCTGCAGGCGCGGATCAACGCCGCGGGCTACGAGCAGACCGCCGGCCTCGTCGCGCGGCTCGCCCGCCTGGAGCTGTCGGCCAACGGCGGCGACCCGGCCGCCACGGTCGCCGTGCCGGGCGGGACGGTCGAGGTCCTCACCTCGGGCGACTTCGACCCGGGGGAGGCCGAGCAGCGCCTCGAGCGCCAGCGGGACGGCCTGCGCGCGGAGATCGCCCGCGCGGAGGGCAAGCTGGGCAACCAGGGCTTCGTGGCCAAGGCGCCGCCCGAGGTGGTGGCCGCCGAACGCGGGAAGCTCGAGCGGCTGCGGGCGGAGCTCGACGCGCTGTGAGCCGGCCGGTCCGCAGCACCCGCCCGATGTCGGCCGGCGAGGCCGAGGACTACCTGCTCGGCCTGGAG
>JAXDGY010000435.1:0-4981 GCA_034664785.1 Solirubrobacteraceae bacterium | reverse complement strand
CCCCCGACCCTCGCGCGGGGGGTCAGTCCGCGCGCGCCGCCCGCCGAAGCCGTGCGTCCGTACGCTTGGCGGCGGGGCGAGCACCGTCGGGACCCGGCGAAAGAGGAGTCACACCGGGTCCCGTCGCGCCATACTACACAATCCTTGTCGGAATTATGATGTTTCGCCTGGGGAGGATGTAGCCCGGTCCTCGGGGAGGATCGCCCACGCCCGTGCGGGGAAGCCCGACCCCTCGAGCGGCTTGGGCCAGGAGGCCACGATGAGCCCGCCGGCCGGTGGGAGCTCGTCCAGGCGCGCGAGCAGCTCGAGCTGCCAGCGGTCCGCCCCGAGCAGGTAGGCCTCCGCCGGGACGCGCCCGCTGCTGACCAGCGCGCCCGGATCGGTGTCCGTGACGTCGTGGCCGATCGCGGTCACCCCCCGCTCCTCGACGAGCAGCCGCACGGCGTCGACCCCCCATCCGGGCGAGTGGTGGACGCCCTCGGCATCGGCGTTGGCCATGCGCGCGCCGTCGGGCCAGCGCGCGCCCCACCCCGTCAGCAGGGCCACGAACGCCCCCTCGGCGATCCGGCCGTGCCGGGCCTCGTGGGCGTGCACGGCGGCGGGGCCGGCGGCGTGGTCGGGGTCGGCGGCGACCGCCTCGCGGACGTCGAGGACGACGAGCGGCAGGACCATCTCGCGCACCCCGATGGCGTCCAGCGTCCGGCCGCCCGGCACGAAGTGGGATGGCGGGTCGCAGTGCGTGCCCCACTGCCCCACGTGGCGGTACTCATGGGCGAGGAAGCCGTCGGCGTGGTCGAAGACCACGCGGCGCTCCTCGTCCGGGAAGCCCGCGTAGTGCGGGATCCCGGGGGCGAAGGCGTGGGTGAGATCGACCCAGCGGCAGGCGCGCAGGTCGCGCAGGAGGGACTCGAGCGAGGACGGCATCGGCGCGCATCATCGCTGCCCCACCTTCCTGGGGAGTCGCCGCCACCCCCAGCGATGTGGGGTTCCGGCCGCCGCGGGGCCGCTGCATGCTGCGCCCATCACCCGACCGACCACACGCTCCAAGGAGACGCCATGCAGCCCATCTGGTTCCTCGACACACTTGCCCGCGTCCTCGTCGACGGCGACGACGTCGGCGGCGCCTACGGCATCGTCGAGTTCCGCTGCCCGCAGGGCCACCAGCCGCCGCCCCACATCCACCACGAGCACGACGAGAACTTCCAGGTCATGGAGGGCGAGCTCGTCCTGACCACCCCGGACGGCGAGCTCGTCCTGGAGGCCGGCGACTGCCGCACCGCGCCTCGCGGCATCCCGCACACCTTCCGCGTCACCAGCGCGGAGGGCGCCCGCCTGGTGGTCACGTCGACCCCCGCCGGGTTCGAGGCGTTCGTCCGCGACGCGGGCGACCCGGCCGAGCGCGACGAGCTGCCCGTCGTCGTCGGCCCGCCCGACTTCGAGCGCCTCGCCGCGGCGGCCGGCCGCCAGGGCATCGAGTTCGTGGGCTCCCTGGCGCCGGTCATCGGCTGACGCTAGGTTCGGCCGCCCATGGGGACCCCGATCGCCGTCAGCGGCCTGGCCTACGCCCACCCGGGCGGCGAGGAGCTGTTCGCGGACGTGTCCTTCAAGGTGCCTGCGGGCGGCCACGCGGGCCTCGTCGGCGCCAACGGCGTCGGGAAGAGCACCCTGCTTCGCATGCTGGCCGGCGAGCTGCCGGCCGGCGCGGGCGCGGCCTCGCTCGGGGGCCGCGCGCTGCGGATGGCACAGGACGTCGGGTCCGGCGGCGGCACCGTGCGCGAGCTGCTGCTCGCCGGCGCCCCGGCCCGCGTCCGCGACGCCGGCCTGCGCGTCCTGAAGGCGGAGCGCGGGCTGGCGGCAGGCGACCCCGACGCGGGCATGGACCTCGGCGAGGCGATCGGCACGTGGTCGGAGCTCGGCGGCTATGAGCTGGAGGGCGCGTGGGACGCCGCGTGCCGGCGGATCGTCCGGGCCGGTCTGGCCGACGTCGGCGACCGCGAGGCGACCCAGCTCTCCGGCGGCGAGCGCAAGCAGCTCGTGCTCGAGGTGCTGTTCGCCTCCGACGCCGACGTCCTGCTGCTCGACGAGCCGGACAACTTCCTCGACGTGCCCGCCAAGCGGGCGCTCGAGGAGCGCATCCGCGCGACGCGCAAGACCATCCTGCTGATCTCCCACGACCGCGAGCTGCTGCGGGTCGCGTGCGACTCGATCGTGACGCTCGAGGGCCGCGGCGCCTGGGTGCACGGCGGCTCCTACGCGACCTACCCGGAGGCGCGCGAGCACCGCCGGGAGCTGATGGGCGACCGCGTGACGCGCTGGCACGAGGAGGAGAAGCGCCTGCGCGAGCTCGTGCGCACGTTCAGGGAGCGCGCGAAGTACTCGTCCGACTGGGCCAAGCGGGCCAACGCGATGGAGTCGCGCTGGCAGCGCTGGGTCGACGAGGGGCCGCCGCCGGCCCCCGTCGTCGACCACCCGATCCGCGTCCGCCTCCGCGGCGGCGACTCCGCCCGCCGCGTCGTCGACCTGCGCGGCGTGGCCATCCCCGGCATCGTGCGCCGCTTCTCCGACGAGGTGCACCTCGGCGAGCGCGTGGGTCTGATCGGCCCCAACGGCTCCGGCAAGACGCACCTGATACGGCTGCTGGCCGGCGAGGACATGCCGCACGAGGGCCGTGTCGTACTCGGCAACCGCGTCTCCCCCGGCCTGTTCACGCAGCTCAACGCCCGCGACGAGTTCGCGGGCGGCGGCGTCCTGGAGCTGGTCATGCGCCGCACGGGCGCGCGCGAGCCGGCGATGTCGGCGCTGGCCCGCTACGGGCTGCAGGACGCGGCACCGCGATCCTACGAGACGCTGTCGGGCGGGCAGCGCGCGCGGCTGGAGATCCTCACCCTCGAGGTCGAGGGCCACAACCTGCTGCTGCTCGACGAGCCGACGGACAACCTCGACATCGAGTCCTCCGAGGCGCTCGAGGCCGCCCTGGACGGCTTCGAGGGAACGGTGGTCGCCGTGTCGCACGACCGCGCGTTCCTCGGCGCGCTCGACCGCTTCCTGCATGTCGGCCACGACGGGCGGGTGACGGCGCTCAGCGACGCGCGGGCTGCGCTGGAGGCCCTCGGCGCCGGATCCGGCGCGCTACCGGCGCCGGCCTGACAGGTGCGGCGATCCGACACCTAGGGGGCCTCGGCGGCGGGCGCGCCGGACGAGAGAGTCCCCGACATGCTCACTCCGACCAGGCTCATCACCCTCAGCGCCACGCTCGCCACGCTCGCCGGCGTCTCCACCGCCGTCGCCGCCGGCCAGGACCATCGCGGCTCCTACGAGGTCTGCACGACGTCCAGCTACGTCGAGCGCGCCCCGGCGTCCCGGCCGATCGGGATCGTCTGGAAGGGCGACTCCTTCCGCGTCGAGCGCCCGGGCTTCGCGACGGTGCACCACGCCGGCAAGGCCGAGCGCTGGGCCAAGGGCACCGCCGTCCACAGGGATGCGAAGGCCGGCAGGACCTTCCGCTGGGCCGGCTGGATGCGCGTGGCCGACATCTCCCGCGGGAGCTGCGGGTAGGGCCTCGACCCGCCCACGCCGACACGGCGTCGTGCCGGCGTAGGCGGGATCCGGCCCGCCGGCGTCAGGGCTTGAGCACGACCTTCACGCACTCGTCCCGCTTGTTCTTGAACGTCTCGTAGCCCTCGGGCGCGCGGCCGAGGTCCATGCGGTGGGTCACGACGAAGCTCGGGTCGATGTCGCCGGCGACGACGCGGTCGAGCAGCGGCTTCATGTAGCGCTGGACGTGGCACTGGCCCGTGCGCATCGTCAGGCCCTTGTTCATGAACGCCCCGGCGGGGAACTTGTCCATCATCCCGCCGTAGACGCCGATGACCGAGACGATGCCGCCCGGCCGGCAGGCCATGATCGCGTCGCGCAGCGCGTGGGGCCGCTCGGTCTCCATCCGCGTGGCCTGCTTGACACGGTCGTAGGCGTGGATCCCCGCGTGCCCGTGGGTGGCCTCCATCCCGACGGCGTCGATCACGGAGTCCGGGCCGCGCCCGCCCGTCATCTCCTTGAGCTCCTCGACCACGTCGGGCTGCTCGTCGAAGTTGATCGTCGCCGTGGCGCCGGCCTCCTCGCGCGCCATCCGCAGCCGGTAGGGCTCCTTGTCGACCGCGATCACGTGCTCGGCGCCCAGCAGGCGGGCGCTGGCGATCGCGAACTGCCCGACGGGCCCGGCGCCCATCACGGCGATGACCTTGTCCGGGGCGGGCTCGGCCATCTCGGCGCCCATGAAGCCCGTGGGGAAGATGTCCGAGAGGAACAGGACCTGCTCGTCGGCGAGATCCTCCTCGATCTTGATCGGGCCCACGTCGGCGAACGGCACGCGCGCGTACTCCGCCTGCCCGCCGGCATACCCGCCGGTGAGGTGGGAGTAGCCGTAGATGCCGGCGGTGGGGTGGCCGAACATCTTCTCGGCCATCCCGGCGTTCGGGTTGGAGTTCTGGCAGACCGAGAACTCCTCGCGCAGGCACGCCTCGCAGTCGCCGCACGCGATCGGGAACGGCACGACCACGCGGTCGCCGACCTGGAGATTCGAGACGCCCTTGCCGGTCTCGACGATCTCGCCCATGAACTCGTGGCCGAGGATGTCGCCACGCTTCATGGTCGGGATGTAGCCGTCGTAGAGGTGGAGGTCCGAGCCGCAGATCGCGGTGGAGCTGATCTTCACGATGGCGTCGCGGTCGTTGAGGATGCTCGGGTCCGGGACGTTCTCGACCTGAACGGTGTTGCGGCCTGACCAGACGGTTGCGCGCATCTCAGACCCCTGCCTTCTCGAGCTCGGAGTCGTCGAGCGGCTGGGCGGGGCGCTGCTTGAGCTTGCGCTCTGCCAGCTCGCCCTCGGGCGCGCCGTCGGAGCGCGGCACCTCGCCGGTCTCGACCGCGGCCTTGAAGCGGCGCAGCGTGTCCTTGATCTTCGCGACCGGCTCGTCGCCGGTGA
>JAXDGY010000434.1:0-4059 GCA_034664785.1 Solirubrobacteraceae bacterium | reverse complement strand
CGGAGTGTGAACAAAGCCCGCAAAGAGCGGGTGCTCAGGCCCCCCGGCGCGATCTCGGGCCTATCCTCAGGCGAGCATGGCGAAGGACACAGAAAAGCTCATCCGGCAGCTGTCGCTCATCTCGTACCTGATGGCCGAGCGGCGCCCGGTCACCGCGCTGGAGATCCGGCGCGACGTCGAGGGCTACAGCGGCATGAACGAGGACGCCTTCGCGCGGCGCTTCTACGCCGACCGCGCGGAGCTCGAGTCGCTCGGCATCCATCTGACGGTCGAGCGCCCGGTCGACGGGATCGCCGAGCAGGAGAACTACTCCCTGCGTCCGGAGAACTTCCACCTGCCCCCGATCGCCTTCGGCGACGAGGAGCTGGCCTCGCTGCAGACCGCGCTGTCGCTGCTCGACGGCGAGTTCGCCTACGCCGAGCCGCTGCGGCTCGCCCTGCAGCAGATCACCTGGGGGCGCCCCTCGCCGCTCAACGCGCCCGAGCAGGGCTCCATCGCGCTGGGCATCACCGGCAGCGCCGGCGGGCACGAGCTCTCGCAGCGCCTGGCGAAGATCGAGACCGCGATCTTCCGCCACAAGACGATCACCTTCGACTACTACACGATGGAGCGGGACGAGACCGGGCCGCGCAAGGTGGACCCGTACCACCTGCTCTTCCAGGGCGGCCAGTTCTACCTCCTCGGCCACGCCCACGAGCGCGGGGCGCTGCGCGTCTTCCGCCTGTCGCGCATCCGCGGCAAGGTGGCCTACGCCACCAAGGCCGAGCACGACTTCAAGCGCCCCACGGACTTCGACCCGCGCGCCTACGCCAGCCGCGCGGACTGGCAGTTCGGCGACGTGGACCGCACCGCGGAGATCTGGGTCTCCGACCGGATCGGCTGGCAGGTCGAGCGCCACTTCGGGCGCTATGGCGAGGTCCACCCGGCGGAGGACGGCGGCATCGTCTTCACCACGGGCTACGCGAACGCCCGGCAGCTCGCCTCCTGGGTCCTGCGCCTGGGCGAGCACGCCCGCGTGCTCTCGCCGGCCCCACTGCAGGACGTCGTCAACGAGCGCGTGCGCCTGCTCGCCGACCTCCACGACGGCGAGCTCGCGCTGGCCGAGGCGGTCGAGCGCCGGCCGGAGCCGGCGCCCGTGGAGCCGGTCCGCGACAGCGCCGACGGGCGTCGCGACGGCGCCATCCGGCCGGAGCGCTTCGCCCGCCTGGTGACGCTCGCGAGCATCCTCATCGACGCCGGCCGGCGCGGCCAGGAGCTCCAGGTCGCCGAGGTCTGCGAGCGTCTGCAGCTCTCCGAGCAGGAGCTTCGCGAGGACGTCAACGTCCTGAACGTCGTGAACTTCGGCGGGGGCTCCTACGTGCTCTACGCGGAGATCTCCGACGACGGGACGATCGAGGTGGACCCCGAGCCCTACTCGGACAACTTCGCCCGCCCCGCGCGGCTGCTGCCCGTCGAGGCCAAGGCGCTCGTGGCGGCCATCGACCTGATCGGCGACCACCTGCCCGAGGGCAGCCTGGCCTCCGCGCGCGGGAAGATCGTCGCCGCCCTCGGTGCCGACCCGATGGAGCAGGGGCTGCACGTCGCGCGCACCGCGGGCGACGACGCCGACGTCGCGCGGATCGTCTCGGAGGCCATCGGCGCCCGGCGCCTGCTGCGGCTGGAGTACTACAAGGCCAACGAGGACGAGTTCTCCGAGCGCACCGTGGAGCCGTACGCGCTCATCAACGGGCGCGAGGGCTGGTACGTGGCCTCCTACGACCCGGCCAAGGAGGCGGTCCGCCACTTCCGGCTGGATCGCGTCAAGCAGGCGACGGTGACCGCGACGCCGTTCGAGCCGCGTCCCGAGGTGGATCCGGCGGCCGACGTCGAGGGCTGGCCGCGCACGGGCGAGGTGCCGGCCTCGCGCACCGCGCGCGTCTGGGTCTCCCCGGAGCGCGCCCGCTGGGCGCGCGAGGAGCGCCACGTGGCCGAGGAGCTCGCGGACGGCTCGGTCATCGTCGAGCTGTCCTTCGCGGGGTCGGACTGGCTCGTGCGCGAGGTGCTCAAGGAGGCCGGGGACGCCGCCGTCCTCGAGCCGGCGGAGGCGCGCGAGGCCGTGCGGGCCGTCGTCGCCCGCCTGCTGCCGGCGACGGCCTAGCGGCTGGCGCGTCGGCGTCGAAGCACTAGGATGCCGCCCGCGTGAGCCGCCGCGAGCAGATCCAGATGGACCCGCGCGAGGTGCTGGCGTTCCTCGACGAGGAGCGCACGGTCGTCTGCGCGACCAACGGGCGCGACGGCTGGCCGCACCTCATGCCGCTCTGGTACGTGGTGCGCGACTCCAGGATCTGGGCGTGGACCTTCGCCAAGTCGCAGAAGGTCCGCAACCTGGAGCGCGACCCGCGCGCCACCCTGCAGGTCGAGGCCGGCGAGGAGTACCACCTCCTGCGCGGCGTGATGCTGCAGTGCGACACGGTCGTGCACCGCGACACCGAGGACGTCGCGGGGCTCGGCCTGGAGATCTTCGCCCGCTACGGCGGCGGCACCGTCGGCGAGCTGGCCGCCGAGGCCCGCGTCGCCGTGCAGGCGCAGGCGACCAAGCGCGTCGGGCTCGAGTTCGTCGAGCGCGACCGCGCGACCTGGGACCACCGCAAGCTCGAGGGAACGTACTGATGAAGGGACTCATCCTGTCCGGGGGCAAGGGCACCCGCCTGCGCCCCATCACCCACACGAGCGCCAAGCAGCTCGTCCCCGTCGCCAACCGGCCCGTGCTGTTCTACGGGATCCGGGCGATGGCCGACGCGGGGATCCACGAGATCGGGATCATCATCGCGCCGGAGACCGGCGGTGAGATCCGCGAGGCGGTCGGCGACGGCTCGCAGTTCGGCGTGGAGATCACCTACGTCGAGCAGGACGAGCCCGCCGGGCTTGCCCACGCGGTCCTGACCGCCGAGCCGTTCCTCGAGGACTCGCCGTTCGTCATGTACCTGGGCGACAACCTGCTCCAGGGCGGCATCGGCGACCTCGTCGACGCCTTCAGGTCCAGCTCGCCGGACGCGCTCATCCTGCTCACGCCGGTGGCCGACCCCCAGCACTACGGCGTCGCCGAGCTCGAGGACGGCCGCGTGGTGAACCTCGCCGAGAAGCCCGCCGAGCCGAAGACGAACCTGGCGCTCGTCGGCGTCTACATGTTCACCTCGGGCATCCACGACGCGGCGCGGGCGATCGAGCCGAGCGCCCGTGGCGAGCTCGAGATCACCGACGCGATCCAGTACCTCGTCGACACCGGGCGCCGGGTCGAGCCGCACATCGTCCGCGGCTGGTGGAAGGACACCGGGCGCCTGGAGGACATGCTCGAGGCCAACCGGCTGATCCTCGACACGATCACCGCCCGCGTCGAGGGCGAGATCATCGACTCCCAGGTCGACGGCCGTGTCGTGGTCGAGGACGGCGCGCGCCTGGAGCGGGCGACCGTGCGCGGGCCGGCGATCATCGGCGCCAGGACGCGGCTGACCGACTGCTACATCGGGCCCTACACGTCGATCGGCGAGGGCTGCGTGATCGAGGGCGCCGAGATCGAGCACTCGATCCTGCTCTCGGGGTGCGCGGTCCGCCAGCTCGACGGGCGCATGGAGTCCTCGCTGCTCGGGCGCAACGTCACGATCGCCCGCGGCGTGCGCCAGCCCCGCGCGTTCCGCTTCATGGTCGGCGACAACTCGGAGATCGGGATCCTGTGAAGCTGCTCGTCACGGGCGCGGCCGGCATGCTCGGCCACCGCGTCGTCGACCACGCCCGCGAGGCCGGGCACGACGCCGTCGGTGCGGACCTCGCGGAGTTCGACCTCACCGACCCCGAGGCCACGCGGCGCTTCGTCGCCGACGTGGCGCCGGACGCCATCGTCAACTGCGCGGCCTGGACCGACGTCGACGCCGCCGAGGCGAAGGAGGACCTCGCGATGGCCGTCAACGGCGACGGCGCGGGCAACCTCGCCCGCGCCGCGGACGAGACCGGCGCGCGCCTCGTGCACGTCTCCACGGACTACGTCTTCGACGGCGACAAGGACACGCCGTGGGTCGAGAGCGA
>JAXDGY010000433.1:0-5207 GCA_034664785.1 Solirubrobacteraceae bacterium | reverse complement strand
ACCTGGTGCGCGCCCTCCGGCCCCTTGGGGAAGAACACGACCTCGCTGGGCCCGACGTGCTCCTCGCCCTCGGGCGTCCGCACCGTCGGGCGCCCCTCGAGGACCAGCAGCCACTCCTCCTCGCCGTACTCGTAGTGGTAGGGGCAGAGCGCCTGCCCGGGCGGCAGCTCGTAGAGGGTGGTCCCCGTGTCCTGCGCGCCGAGCTGGGGCCCGAAGCGGAACATGCCGGCACGGAAGCCGTCGGGGTCCTCAGGGTCGAAGGTCAGCACCGGGTCGGTCAGGGTCACGCGACGCATGGGCGCATCCTGGCACGGGGTACGGTCCCCGCATGGCCACCAACGAGAAGCCCGCCGTCGACGTCCCGTCCGACCAGCCGCCCTCCTACCAGCTCGAGCTCGAGGACCTCGTCGTCGGTGAGGGCGACGAGGCCGTGTCGGGCAAGGTCGTGGAGGTCCACTACGTCGGCGTGTCGTGGAAGGACGGCAAGCAGTTCGACGCATCATGGGACCGTGGCGACACGTTCAAGTTCGGCCTCGGCAAGGGCCAGGTCATCCCCGGCTGGGACCAGGGCGTGGCCGGGATGAAGGTCGGCGGCCGGCGCCGGATCACGATCCCGCCGAACCTGGCCTACGGCAAGCGGGGCGCGGGCGGCGTCATCGGGCCGGACGAGACCCTCGTGTTCGTGGTGGACCTCGTCGGCGTGCGCTGAGCCTCGCCGCTACGCGGCGTCGTGCAGGGCTTCGACCTCGCGGTCGTGGGCGAGGCGCTCGAGGCCGCGGCGCTCGAGCGACCGCACCTTGGCCGAGGTGACGCCGAGCTCGCGCGCCGTGGAGGCGAGCGCCAGCGGCTCCTCGGCGCCGTCGATGCCGTAGCGCAGCTCGATGACCCGTCGCTCGTCCTCGGGCAGCTGCGCGACGGCCTGCCGCAGCAGCTCGCTCTGCAGCCCGACGACGACCTCGTCCTCGGTCCCGCGGCCCTCCGCGTCGGGCAGGAGCTCGCCGAGCGACGCCTCGCTCTCGTCGCCGACCGGGCGGTCGAGCGACGTGACCGCCCGGGAGAGGTCGCGCAGGTCCTGCAGCTCGCGCACGTCGAGCCTGGCCTCGGCGGCGAGCTCCTCGTCGGTGGGCTCGCGCCCGAGCTTGACCGTCAGGTCGCGATGCGCCCGGCCCAATCTGCGCTCACGCTGGCCGACGTTGACGGGGATGCGGATGGTGCGGGCCTTGTTCTCGATGCCGCGCTGGACGGCCTGGCGGATCCAGAACGTCGCGTACGTGGAGAACTTGAAGCCGCGGCGGTAGTCGAACTTCTCGACCGCCCGGATGAGGCCGAACGTGCCCTCCTGGATGAGGTCGAGCAGCGGGAGGTCGTGGCCCTGGTACCTGCGCGCCAGCGAGACGACCAGGCGCAGGTTCGCCTCGATCATCTCCTGCTTGGCCGACGCGTCACCCGCCTCGACGCGCTTGGCGAGCTCGACCTCCTGGTCCTTGGTCAGCAGCGGGCGGCGGCCGATGTCGTTGAGGTAGAGCTGCAGCGCGTCCGTCGTGGCGCCCGCCCAGTCACGGTAGGCCAGCCGCGTGGGCTCCTCGCTGCCCGACCGCCCGCAGTCGTCGGTCACCTCGAATCCCTGCTCCTCGGCGGCCTCCTGCAGCACGCGCGTCCCGTCCTCGTCGAGCTCGAGGCTCTCCGCGAGCTCCGTGAGCTCGGACAGGTTCACGCAGCCGCGATCCTGGTTGCGCTCGATGAGCGCCTCCAGGCGCGGGCGGACGGCGGGATCGAGAAGCTCGGTGGCGGCCATGCGGGATGCGTGCCCGCGTACGGTGCAGGCAAACCGCGCGGGGTGGCCTAGCTCGGACAGAGCCCCGGTCGGCGCCGGGTCAGGCGCGGCGGATCACGATGTCGCCGTAGGAGGTGCGGGCGTGCACGTCGACGGTCGTGTCGGACGGCTCGGGGCCGTCCGAGGCGGCCAGGGAGTTGTGGATGCTGCCGAACCTGGAGCGCACGTCGAGCAGGGCGGCGGTGCCCTCCCGGATGCCGACCTCGAGCTCGCCGGCGGCGGTCACGAGCCGGACCGCGCCGCGGGCGACCTCGCCGATCCGGACGTCGCCGTGGGCGGTCTTGGCCCCCACGGTGGCGTGAGCGCGGTCGACGGTGATGTCGCCGTTGGCGGCGTTGCAGTGCACGTCGCCGGTGACGTCGCCGAGCCAGGTGGTGCCGTTGAGGTTCTTGATCACCGCGGGCCCGTCGATCTCGCGGATGCGCACCTCGCCGGACCCGGTGACCTCGGTCCGGCCCACGGCCCGGTTCACGGTGACGGTCCCGAGGCTGGTGGTCAGCTGGAGCGGGCCTGTGTGGTCGAGGCGGATGCTGCCGGTCGCGGTGGTGAGCCGGCATGCTCCGAGCCGGCCGTCGCACCCGAAGTCCGCCATCGCGGCGTCGCCCTGGACCTGCGAGCCGGCCGGCAGCTCGACGGCCACGTCGACAGACCCGCCCTTGCCGAAGGAGCGCGGGCTCCACTGCTTCGGTGCCCTGATCAGCAGCCTGCCGTGGGAGCACTCGACACGGGTCTGCTCTGCGGCTTTCACGTCGGACTCGTCTGACGGGTCGCTCGGGCTGACCACGACGACGGTGTCGTCGCGGTCGCTCGCGGTGATCCGCACGTCGCCCGCGGCGAGGCCGATCGTGGCGACGATGGGCTCGGGGGTGGCGAAGGTCGGCATGGTGGTGGGTCCTCCTGAGGGGGTGTGGAAGCGTCCCGTTCGGGACGGGTGGTGCGTGGTGGTGTGGCTGCGTCGGGGCCTGCGGGCGGCTACCGCACCCAGCCCGTGTAGCGCTGGCCGCCCGGCGCGCTGCGCCGGCGGGCGTGGCCGCCCGGGTCGTCGGACTCCAGGACGGCGGCGACGGCCCGGACGAGCCACGCGTTGACCGAGAGGCCCTCCTGACCGGCCGCCTGCTCGGCCCGGAGCTTGAGGGATTCGGGCAGGCGCAGGTTGATCCGCGCCGTCCCGCCGTCGTCGGCGTCAGCCGGAGCCGCCGGGGCGGGTCGAGGGTCGCCGAACGACTGCTCGGTGGGCGGTGGCGTCACGACGAAGCTGGGATCGCGGCCCCGCAGCCGCACGTCGACCGACCCCGGCGCGAGCTCCCGGGTGATCTCGTCCGCGGCGGCCGACAAGGCCTCCAGCAGCACGAGCCGGGCGGCCGCGTCGAGCGAGGCGGTGAGCCGCTCGGCGACGGCGCGGGCGTCCTCACCTGCGGCCTCGGCGGCCGCCGACAGCTCGGCCCGGAGCGTGTCCACGTATGACGTCAGGTCCATCTGGGCCATTTTGGCACCATTGTGGTGCCACGTCAAGTGCCATGATGGCTCACGGTCCCCGGAGACCGCGCTCCTCAGTCGATCAGGCGCTTCTCCAGCCGCCAGATGGCCAGCCGCCACATCGCCACCGCGAAGAGCGTGAGCGCGGCGACGTGGCCGAGGCCCGCTGCGCCGTCGAAGCCGAAGACGCAGCCGCGCACGAGCTGGACGCAGTGGTACAGCGGGTTGAAGTTCGCGGCCACCTGCGCCCACTGGGGCAGCTGGTCGAGCGGGAAGAACGTCCCGGCCACGAGGAACAGCGGCGTCAGGACGGCGCTGATGATGTAGTTGAAGTTCTCGATCGACTCCACCGCGCCCGCGACGAAGATGCCGAAGCAGGCGAAGCCGAAGCCCGTGAGCATGCCGACGAACGGGACGAGCAGCATCCCCCACGAGGGCTGCAGCCCGAAGAGCATCGCGACGAGCATCGGCGTGCAGCCGTAGGTCCCGGCGCGGATCGCGATCCACGCGGCCTCGGCGGTGACGAGCTCCTCGGTGTCGACCGGAGCGGCGAGGATCGCGTCGTAGGTCCGCTGGAAGCGGTGCTTGACGAACGTGGAGAACATCCCCGGGAACGCGCTGGAGAACAGCACCGCGGTGGCGACGGTCCCCGTCCCGACGAAGTCGACGTAGTCGTAGCCGCCGACGGTCGAGACCAGCGACCCGAACCCGAAGCCGAAGGCCAGCAGGTAGATCGTCGGCTCGACCGTCGCCGAGAAGGTCGTCGCGCGCCAGTAGGACCCGAAGTTCACGATCTCGCGCGTCATCACGCCGACGATCGCCGCACGTTCGAGGCGCCCGAGGGGCGTGGGGCGGTCGCTCACGGGCGGGCCACCGCCCCGCGACGTTCGCGCAGCGAACTCGCAATGACGGCGTCAGCCGCCCCGCGACGTTCGCGCAGCGAGCTCGCAATGACGGCGTCAGCCGTCATGCGATCTCCTCCCCGGTCAGGTGCACGAAGACGTCCTCGAGCGTCGCGGCGCGCCGGTGGCCCTCCGGCAGCGAGGCGCCGTTGCGGCCCGCGAGCTCCTCGGCGCGCAGCAGCGCGACGCTCGTGCCCGTCCGCCGGGTGGCGAGGCCGGCCTCGTGGGCGAGCGCCTCCACGTCGCGCAGGCGGGCCTGCGGACCGTAGACCTCCTCCACCTCCCGCCCGGCGTGGCGCTCGATGAGCTCGCCGGGCGGCCCGACGGCGACCGCGGTGCCGTGGCTCATGATCGTCACGGTGTCCGCCAGCCGCTCGGCCTCCTCGATGTAGTGGGTGGACATGAGGATCGAGGTGCCCTCGCTGCGGAGCGCGGCGATCAGCGCCCACAGCTCCTGGCGGACCTGGGGGTCCAGGCCGACGGTCGGCTCGTCCATGAGCAGCAGCGCCGGGCGGTGCAGCAGCGCGCGGGCGACGAGCAGCCGGCGGCGCATCCCGCCGCTGAGGCGGTCGACCCTGGTGGTCGCGCGCTCGGTCAGCATGGCGATCTCCAGCGCCCGCTGGACGGCTGCGCCGCGCTCGCCGGCCGGCACCCGGTACAGCCGCGCGAAGATCCGCAGGTTGTCGCGCACGTTCAGCGTCGTGTCGAGGTTGTCGAGCTGCGGGACCACCCCCATGCGAGCGCGCGCCTGCTTGCTCTCCCGCGGCAGCTCGTGGCCGAGGACGCGCAGCGTCCCGGCGTCGGCGATCGCCTGGGCGGTCAGGAGCTTCATCGTCGTCGACTTCCCCGCCCCGTTGGGGCCGAGCAGGCCGACGCACGTGCCCTCGGGCACGGCAAGGTCGAGCCCGTCCACGGCGCGCAGGCCGCCGTAGGCCTTGACCACGCCCCGCAGGTCGACGGCGAGTGCTCCCACCCGACCGAGGATGCCAGAGCCC
>JAXDGY010000432.1:0-8887 GCA_034664785.1 Solirubrobacteraceae bacterium | reverse complement strand
GCGCAACGCCACCGCCGTGGGCACGCACCCGTCGACCTGACGCGCCCCGTGGTTGGAGACGACGATCGCGCTCGCCCCACCCTGCACGGCCAGCTCCGCGTCCTGCGCGGTGAGCACGCCCTTGACGACGACCGGCAGCCCCGAGGCCTCGGCGACCCAGCCGACGTCCTCCCACGTGAGCGCCGCCCAGCCGCCCACGGCGGGCTTCTCCCTTGGGGGTGGCGCAGCCGGCCCCGTGGCCGGCGAGCCGGGTCCCCCTTCGAATTCCGGCTCGTCTTGGCCCAGGTGCGTGGCCACCGCGACGCCCTCGGGCATCGGGATGAGGCCGTGGCGCAGCTCGCGCTCGCGCCGGCCGGCCACCGGCAGGTCGATCGTCATGACGACCTGGTCGTAGCCGTGCTCGGCGGCGCGAAGCAGCATCCGCGCCACCCGGTCGCGGTCGGGGTGCATGTAGAGCTGGAACCAGCGCGGCCCCGCGACCTCGGCCACCTCGGCGAGGTCGGCGGTGGCGCGCGTCGACAGGCAGAAGATCGTCCCCGCGGCGGCGGCGGCGCGGGCCGCCGCGACCTCGCCGTCGGGGTGCAGGAGGCGCTGTGCCGCGGCGGGCGCGAGGAGGACCGGCAGCGCCAGGTCGTGGCCGAGCAGCGTGATCGACGGATCGGCGTCAGACACGCCCGTGAGCTGGCGGGGACGCAGCCAGACGTGGCGCCACGCCTCCTCGTTCTCGGCGAGCGTGACCTCGTCCCCCGCGCCGCCGGCGAAGTAGTCGTAGACGGCTTCGGGCAGGCGATCGCGGGCGCGGGCCTCCATGCGGCGCAGCAGCTCCACGCGCAGAGCGTATGACCTCCGTCGGCGGCTGGCGCGTAGCCTCATCGGACCCATGCGCACCCTCGTCACCGGCGCCAGCGGCTTTGTCGGAGCTGCCCTGATCCCCCGCCTGCAGGGGGGCGGCCACGACGTGGTCGCGTTCGCCCGCGACCCGGCGCGGGTGCGCGCGGACGTGCCGGTCGTGCGCGGCGACGCCGTCACCGGCGAGGGGCTCGCCGAGGCGCTCGAGGGCGTCGACGTCGCCTACTTCCTCATCCACTCGATGGAGGGCCAGGGACGGGAGGGCTTCGAGGACGCCGAGCGCCGCGCCGCCGAGCACTTCGCCGCCGCGGCCGACCGCGCCGGCGTGCGGCGGGTGGTCTACCTCGGCGGGCTCGTGCCCACCGACAAGCCGCTGTCGCGGCACCTGGCCAGCCGCCTCGCCGTCGAGGAGGTCCTCCTGGACGGCGCGCCGGAGGGCGTCGCCCTGCGGGCCTCGATCGTCGTCGGCGCGCGGTCGCGCTCCTTTCGCTTCCTCGTGCGCCTGGTCGAGCGCGCCCGCGTCCTGCCCCTCCCCGCCTGGCAGGCCAACCGCACCCAGCCCGTCGACGAGCGCGACGTCCTGTCCTACCTGGTCGCCGCAGGCACGAGCCGCGCGGTGACGGCCCCGCTGTCGCTCGACGTCGCCGGGCCGGACGTCCTCACCTACGGGCAGATGGTCGAGCGCATCCGCGACGCGATGCTGATCGGGCGCCCAACCGTTCGCCTGGGGCTCACCGTCACGCCGATCGCCGGACGGGTGGCCGCCGCGATCGCCGGCGAGGAGGCCGGCCTGATCGTCCCGCTCATGGAGAGCCTCGAGAGCGACCTGCTGCCCCGCGACGATCGCGCGCGCGAGCTGTTCGGCGTGCGCCTGCACCGCTTCGACGCCGCCGTGGAGCGGGCGCTGGCCGACTGGGAGCGCGACGAACCCGGTACGGTCGCCGCGCGATGAGCATGGTGACGACCTCCGTCCACATCGCCGCCTCGCCAGAGGAGGTGTGGAACGCCTGCATGGATCCCGAGAACACGCGCAAGTGGGTGACGATCGTGCGCGACGTGGGGCCCTGCGACCCCGGGCCGCTCGTGCCGGGCTACCGGATGGTCCAGAAGCTCCACCTGCGCGGGGCGACGTTCAAGGTGCATTGGACGCTCGTGGAGGTCGACGCGCCGCACTTCGCGCGCTGGGAGGGCAAGGGCCCCGCCCGCTCCAAGGCGATCATCGAGGACCGCCTGACCGCCGTCGACGGCGGCACGCGGTTCGACTACCGCAACGAGTTCAAGGCGCCGCTCGGCGCGCTCGGGGCCGTCGCGAGCCGCGCGCTGGTGGGCGGCATCCCCGAGAAGGAGGCCAACGCCTCGCTCGCGCGCCTCAAGGCGCAGCTCGAGCGCTCGTCGTGAGCGTCACACCGGGTGTGGGATTTCGGTGAGCGTTTCTGTGCAGCGTTGACAGCACTCAACCGTGCACTCACAGTTAACCCATGTCGGATTTTCTGGAAGACAAGAAGAAGGAGATCGCGGCCCGGCTGGAGGAGCTGCGCCCCCTCGTCGACGAGTTCCGCCGGCTGGAGGCGGCCGCCGCGGCGCTGGACGGCGTCGACCGCGAGCCGGCCAGGGCGCCCGCGCGGCGCGCGTCGGCCCCGTCGGCGGGCCGGCGGGGCAACGGGGCCGGGGGCCAGGACGCTGGGTCGCGGGGTCGCGGGCGTCCCAAGGGCACCGGCACGCGCTCCAAGCAGGCCCTGTCGCTCGTGCGCGACCGCCCGGGCATCACCATCCCTGAGCTGGCCGAGGCGATGGACATCAAGCAGAACTACCTCTACCGCGTGATGCCCGAGCTGCAGAAGGACGGGCTCGTGCGCAAGGAGGGGCGCGGCTGGCACGCCCTCGAGGCCGCGTGAGCGGCGGGGGCGCGCTCGCACCCCCGCCGGCTCCGCGTCCGGCTAGGCGACCAGGCCCAAGCCCTTCACCGCGTCGCGCTCGCCGACGAGCTCGTTCACGGTGATGTCGATCTTCGCCTGGGCGAACTCCGGGACGTCGAGCCCCTGCTCGATCGCGTACTCGCCTCCGCTCACGCGGACCGGGAAGCTCGAGACGATGCCCTCCGGCACGCCGTAGGAGCCGTCGGACGGCACGGCCATGGAGCGCAGGCCGTCCGCGCCGAGGACCCAGTCGCGGACGTGGTCGATGGCCGCGTTGGCCGCCGAGGCGGCGCTGGAGGCCCCGCGGGCCTCGATGATCTCGGCGCCGCGCTTGCCCACCCGCGGGAGGTACTCGTTCTCGTACCAGGCCATGTCGTCGACGGCGTCGACGGCCCGCTGCCCGTTGACCTTGGCGTTGAACAGGTCGGGGAACATCGTCGGCGAGTGGTTGCCCCAGATCACGAGGTCCTGGACGGCGTCGACGCTCACCGCGAGCTTGTTGGCGAGCTGCGCCACGGCCCGGTTCTCGTCCAGGCGCGTCATCGCGGTGAAGCGCTCCTTCGGCACGTCGGGCGCGTTGGACTGCGCGATCAGGGCGTTCGTGTTGGCCGGGTTGCCGACCACGAGCACCCGGACGTCGTCGGCGGCGTGGGCGTTGATCGCCTCGCCCTGCGGCTTGAAGATCGCGCCGTTGGCCTCCAGCAGGTCGGCGCGCTCCATGCCCTTGGTGCGCGGGCGCGCGCCGATGAGCAGGCCGATGTTCGCGCCGTCGAACGCCTCGTTGGGGTCCGCGGTGATGTCGATGGCCTCCAGCAGCGGGAACGCGCAGTCGACGAGCTCCATGGCGGTGCCCTCTGCGGCCTTGAGGGCGGGCTCGATCTCGAGCAGGCGCAGGCGCACCTTCTCGTCGGGGCCGAGCAGCTGCCCGGAGGCGATCCGGAAGAGGATCGCGTAGCCGATGGCGCCGGCGGCACCGGTCACGGTGACGGTCTTGGACATGGTGGTGGCTGGGTCTCCTGGGACTAGGGGAATCGGGTGTGGGGCGCGGCCGCTAGGCCATCGCCTGCTGCAGGTTCTCGTCGATCGAGGCGAGGAACTCCTGAGTGGTCTGGAAGGGCTGGTCGGGCCCGACGAGCAGCGCGAGGTCCTTGGTCATCTTGCCCTCCTCGACCGTCTCGACGCACACGCGCTCGAGCGTCTCGGCGAACTGCGTGACCTCGGGCGTGCCGTCCATGCGACCGCGGTGGGCCAGCGCGCGCGTCCAGGCGAAGATCGACGCGATCGGGTTGGTCGACGTCGGCTTGCCCTGCTGGTGCTGGCGGAAGTGACGGGTGACCGTGCCGTGCGCGGCCTCGGCCTCGACGGTCTTGCCGTCCGGGGTCAGCAGGACGCTCGTCATCAGGCCAAGCGAGCCGAAGCCCTGGGCGACGGTGTCGGACTGCACGTCGCCGTCGTAGTTCTTGCAGGCCCAGACGTAGCCGCCCTCCCACTTCAGCGCCGCGGCGACCATGTCGTCGATCAGGCGGTGCTCGTAGGTGATGCCGGCGGCCTCGAAGTCGGCCTTGAACTCCTCGTCGTAGACCTCCTCGAAGAGGTCCTTGAAGCGCCCGTCGTAGCGCTTCATGATCGTGTTCTTCGTAGAGAGGTACACGGGGAAGCCGCGGTCCACCCCGTAGCGCATCGAGGCGCGGGCGAAGTCGCGGATCGACGCGTCGAGGTTGTACATCGCCATGGCGACGCCGCCGCCCGGGAAGTCGTAGACGTCGAGCTCGATCGGGTCGTCGCCGTTCTTGGGCGTGTAGGTGAGCGTCAGCTTGCCCTCGCCCGGGACGACGAGGTCGGTGGCGCGGTACTGGTCGCCGAAGGCGTGGCGGCCGATGACGATGGGCTTGGTCCAGCCCGGCACCAGGCGCGGGATGTTCGAGATGACGATCGGCTCGCGGAAGATGACGCCGCCCAGGATGTTCCGGATCGTGCCGTTCGGCGACCGGTACATCTCCTTGAGGCCGAACTCCTCCACGCGGGCCTCGTCCGGGGTGATCGTCGCGCACTTGACGCCGACGCCGTGCTCCTTGATCGCGTTGGCCGCGTCGACGGTGATCTGGTCGCCGGTCGCGTCACGGCTCTCGATGCCGAGGTCGTAGTACCTGAGGTCCACGTCGAGGTACGGGAGGATGAGCTGGTCCTTGATGAACTGCCAGATGATCCGGGTCATCTCGTCGCCGTCGAGCTCGACGACGGGGTTGACCACCTTGATCTTCGCCATGTAGGTCCCTTCGGTTCGGAGCCATTGAGGCTATTGGAGGGCGCGTGAGCGACGGGTTGCGCCCTCGCCCGGTCGCTTGGCCCAAGAGCTGAACTGTGGTTCACTCCTTGGTGCATGGCCTACCGCCCCACCCAGCGGACCGAGGCGCGCCGCGCGGCGACCCGCGAGCGGATCGTGGGCGCCGCCCACGAGCTCGTCGCGCGCGGCGGCTACCGCGAGGCGGCCGTCGCCGCCGTGGCCGCCCGCGCCGGGGTGGCGACGGGGACCGTCTACCGCCACTTCCCCTCCAAGGCCGAGCTGCTGACCGAGGTCTTCCGCCGCGCCTCCCAGCACGAGGTGGACGCCACCCGCGCGGCGGTCGAGGCCCTCGGGCCGGGCACGCCCGCCGCCGAGCGGGTGGCCGCCGGCGCGGAGTCCTTCATCCGACGCGCGCTGCGCGGGCGGCGGCTGGCCTGGGCGCTCCTGGCCGAACCGGTCGACCCCGCCGTCGAGGCCGAGCGCCTGGCCTTCCGGCGCGCCTACGCGGCGATCTTCTCCGCCGTCGTGGCCGACGGCATCACGCGCGGGGAGCTTCCCGCGCAGGACGTCTCGCTCACCGCCGCCGCGCTGGTCGGCGCGCTCGGGGAGGCGCTCGTCGGTCCCCTGTCCCCTGTGGGCGCCCGCCCGGACGAGGACGCCCTCGTCGCCGGCCTGGTCGCCTTCTGCCAACGGTCCATCACCGGGAGCCCAGAACCATGTCCGTGATGCAACATCACACCTCGACCGCTGCGACCCACGAGGTCGCAAACCAGGTCCCGCCGCTGGCGCCCCTGAATCTGTTCACCACGCACCGCGCGCTGCAGGAGGCCCTCGAGCGCGAGGGCGGCGGGTGGGGGCGCGAGCAGGCGGAGCGCATCGGCGAGGTGTGGGGCGGCACGCCGCTGCTCGAGTGGGGGCCGCAGGCCAACGAGAACCCACCCAAGCTGCGCACCCACGACCGCTACGGCCACCGCATCGACGAGGTCGAGTTCCATCCGGCGTGGCACGCGCTCATGGGGCTCGCGTCCGAGCACGGCCTCCACGCCCTGCCGTGGACGTCGGACCGCCAGGGCGCCCACGTCGTGCGGACCGCGCTCGGGCTGACCACCGGCGCCGTCGAGGCGGGCCACGGCTGCCCGATGACGATGACGTTCGCGGCCGTCCCCGCGCTGCGGACCACCCCGGACCTGGCCGCGGAGTGGGAGCCGCTGCTGACCGCCTCGGGCTACGACGGCACCCTGCGCCCGGCGGCGGAGAAGGGCAGCGCCAAGTGCGGCATGGCGATGACCGAGAAGCAGGGCGGCAGCGACGTGCGGTCGAACACGACGACGGCCACGCGGGTGGCGGACGGCGAGTACGTCCTGCGCGGGCACAAGTGGTTCTGCAGCGCGCCGATGTGCGACCTGTTCCTCGTGCTGGCGCAGACCGAGGAGGGCGTGTCCTGCTTCGCCGTGCCGCGCGTCCTGCCCGACGGGAGCCGCAACCCGTTCCGCCTGCAGCGCCTGAAGGACAAGCTCGGCAACCGCTCCAACGCGAGCTCGGAGGTCGAGTTCGACGGGACGTGGGGCCGCCTGGTCGGCGAGGCCGGCCGCGGCGTCCCGACCATCATCGAGATGGTCGGCCACACCAGGCTGGACTGCGTGGTCGGGTCGGCCGCCGGCATGCGCTGGGCGGTGGCCAACGCGACCTGGCACGCCGCGCACCGCAGCGCCTTCGGGAAGCTGCTGGCCGACCAGCCCCTGATGGGCAACGTGCTGGCCGACCTCGCCATCGAGAGCGAGGCCGCGACCGTCCTGGCCATGCGCCTGGCGCGCGCATACGACGAGGGCGACGTCCCGCTGCGCCGCCTGGGGACCGCGGTGGCCAAGTACCACGTCTGCAAGCGCTTCCCGGGGCTCGCCTTCGAGGCGCTGGAGTGCCTCGGCGGCAACGGCTACGTCGAGGAGTCCGGGATGCCGCGCATCTACCGCGAGGCGCCGCTCAACTCGATCTGGGAGGGCTCGGGCAACGTCAACGCGCTCGACGTCCTGCGCGCGACGGCCAAGCAGCCCGAGGTCCTGCACCGCTTCTTCGACGAGCTCGCGGAGGCCGGCGGCGCCGACCCGCACCTCGACGGCGCCGTGGGCGCGCTGCGCGACGAGCTCGCCGACCTCGAGGGCATCGAGGTCCGTGCGCGGCGCCTCGTCGAGCGGATGGCCCTGTGCTGGCAGGGCTCGCTGCTCGTGCGCCACGCCCCGGCTGCGGTGGCCGACGCGTTCTGCGCGGCGCGCCTCGGCGGCGACGCCGGCTTGGCCTACGGGACCCTGCCGCGCGGCGTGGACACCCGCGCGATCGTCGAGCGCCACACCCCGTCACCGAGCTCGTGATCCTCGAGGATGCCGGCCACGTCGCCGCCGACGACGCGCCGCAGGCGTTCGCCGACCGCGTCGCCGGTTTCCTGGGTCCTGCGACCATGGGGTGATGGGACAGGGCGCCTCGGTCCGGCTCGGCCGGATCCTCGGGATCCGCATCGGCGCGACGCCGAGCTGGTTCTTCGTGCTGTTCCTGCTGATCTACCTCCTGACGGGCTACTTCGCCGACGTGCTGCGCGGCTCGGACAGCCAGGCCTTCCTCTGCGCGGTCGCGGGCGCGCTGCTGTTCGAGGCCTCCCTCGTGGTCCACGAGCTCGGCCATGCGCTGGTCGCCCGGCGCTACGACGTCCCGATCACGGGGATCGACCTGTGGTTCTTCGGCGGCCTGGCCAAGCTGGGGCGCGACCCGGACACCCCCGGGCGGGAGTTCAAGGTCGCGGCGGCCGGACCCGCGGTGACCCTGCTCGTCATCCTCGGCTGCCTGGCGGCGGGTCTGCTGGCCTCGGCGTCGGGGTCGGTGCTGGACGTGGCGACCTTCAAGGTCACCGAGGTGACACCCGCGCTGGCCCTCCTCGGCTTCCTCGGCGGCATCAACGCCCTGCTGCTCGTCTTCAACCTCATCCCCGCCTACCCGCTGGACGGTGGGCGGATCGCCATGGCCGCGGCCTGGAAGGCCACGGGCGACCGGGCCCGCGGGCTGCGCTTCTCCGCGCGCATCGGGCAGGGCTTCGCCTACGTGCTCATCGCCCTGGGAATCGCCCTGGCCCTGCGGGGGACGCTCTTCGACGGGCTGTGGTTCATCGTCCTCGGCTGGTTCATGGCCCAGAGCGCCCGGGCCGCTGTCGTGTCCTCAGACTTCCAGGACCGGATCTCGGGCGTGACGGTCGCCGACCTGATGGACGCGTCCCCCGTCACGGTGCCGGCCGACGTGCCGGCGCTGGAGGCACAGGACGACTGGTTCGGCCGCTACGGCTCCTCGGTCCTGCCCGTGGTCGCCGACGACGACCGGCTCGTCGGCCTGCTGACCGCCGACCGCGTCGACGGCGCGCTGACGGCCGGCCAGCCCACGCTGTCGGCGGGCGAGCTGGCCGAGACGGACGACGCCTACCGCGTGGCGCCGGACGCCGACCTCGGCGAGCTGCTGGCCTCCGGGCCGCTGCGCGTGCTGGGCGCGCTGGCCGTCGTCGACCGCCATGGCCGGCTGTGCGGCGTGGTGACGGTCGAGCACGTCCGGCGGGCCGTCGCCGCCAGCGCCTGAGCGCCTCGTCATGGGGGTCCGGCGCCACGACGGAGGTGTCAGGAGGGGGTGGACCGCGGGCCTTGTCCAAGGGGTCGGCGTATACAGTGCATGCCCCCTGCAGAACGATCGGAACGTCCTTCATGCCCTCACATGACGTGCTCATCATCGGCGCCGGCCTGGCCGGCCAGCGCGCCGCCCTCGCCGCCGCGGATGCCGGCGTGACGGTGGCCATCATGAGCAAGGTCCA
>JAXDGY010000431.1:0-7852 GCA_034664785.1 Solirubrobacteraceae bacterium | reverse complement strand
CTAGACTCGCGGCAGGAAGGAGGGTTGTGCACCCGCTGGTGGCGGAGATCACGGAGGCGCTCGGCTCCGCCGAGGACCCGCTCGCGCAGGCGGCGTCGGTCGTGCGCGGCGCCTTCGAGGTGGACCGGGTCTCGATCGCCCGCCTCGACCCAGCGGCGCTGCGCTTCGAGATCGCCGCGGACTCCGGCGCCGACCTCCTGGCCCCCGGCACGGCCCTGCCGATCGACACCTGCTCGTACTTCGCGCGGGCGGTCGAGGGCCGTGCGTTCCACGAGGACGACTTCGACGCGTCGCGGTCGTTCCGGCGCCCGCTCGACGGCGTGGTGCTCGCCGCCGGGTTCCACGCCGGCTGCTCGGTGCCCCTACGCGGCGAGGACGGCCCGATCGGCGTCGTGTCGCTGTCCGCCGGTGCGCCACGCGGCGACATGAGCAGCATGGTCGAGCGCCTCGAGGCCGTCGGCGACGTCCTCGCGCACGGCATCGAGCCGCGCGTGCCGGCGACGCCGCCGTCCGTGCTCATCTGCCACGGGGACGCGCTCGTCGGGCGCGGCCTCGCGCGCCTGGTCGAGCGGGGCGACGGGGCGCGCGCGAGCGTCGCGCCGACGCTGGCCGACGCGCTGGCGGCCGTCGCCGCCGCCCCGCCGGACGTCGTCGTCTGCGACGACTGGATGGACGGGCTGCGCGTCGACGCCGTCGCCCGCGCGCTGCGCGAGGCCGGGACGCAGGCGCCGCTGCTCGTCGTGTCCTCCCGCGACGCGCCGGAGAACATCCGGGCGTCGCTGCTGGCCGGCGCGGCGGGCTACCTCGCGCGTCACGACGCCGTCGCGCGGATGGGCGAGGCGCTGGCGGCCCTGCGCAGCGGCCGGACCGTGCTCCCGGCGCCCCCGTCGGACCCCGCGCCGCAGCTCACCGAGCGCGAGCGCGAGCTGCTCGAGGCGCTCGACGAGGGCCTGCGCTTCAAGCAGGTTGCCCTGCGCCTGGGCATCTCGGAGGCGACGGCGAAGACCCACGGGCGCAACCTCTTCCGCAAGCTCGGCGCGACCTCCCGCGCGGAGGCTGTCCACGCGGCGCGCGACCAGGGGCTGATCGCCTAGACGACGGGCGGCGGCGTCATCCGAACGTGCGATGGCCGCGAGAGCGCGACTGGCGCAGACTGACGGGCGACGGGTCAACGGCTTCAGGAGGTACCGATGGGTCTCGAAGTGCACGTCCTCGACCTTGGGGACATCGAGCTGGACACGAGCTTCCTCGTGCTGGCGCAGGATCCGGGCCGGCGGCAGGAGGTGCCGACGTTCGGCTTCCTCATCACGGGCGGCGAGGCGCCGATCGTGGTCGACACCGGCTTCAGCGATCCCAGCATCATGGGCAACCTCGGGATGCAAGGGTGGTGGCGCGACGGCCAGGGCATGGAGAACGCGCTCGAGCAGCACGGGCTGACGATGGACGACGTCCGCTACGTGCTGCACACCCACCTGCACATCGACCACGCGGGCTACGACAGCAAGTTCCCGATGTCCACGACGGTGGTCATCAACCGCAAGGAGCTCGAGTACTCCGCCTCCGGCCTGATGGGCGAGCAGTACCCCGCGGAGTACATCAAGCACCTCATCGACCGGCTGCACGACGAGAACGGCGCGCTGCGGCTGCTCGACCTCGAGGTCGTCGACTCCGAGGAGATCATCCCCGGGGTCCGCTGCCAGGCGGCCGGCGGGCACACCGAGGGCTCCATGAACGTCCTCGTCGACACCGACGAGGGCGTCGCGTGCATCTGCGGCGACGTCGTCTACGACGTGGCCTTCCAGCTCGTCGCCCCGCACCTGCAGCGGATGGAGCAGGACCCGGCGGTCACCGGGAACCACGGCGGCAGCAAGCGGGCGGAGAAGGCGGCGATCCGCAAGGCCGTCAACGGCTCGCGCTTCATCCTCCCGGCGCACGACCGCCCCGCGGTGCTCGAGCACGGCCGCGTGGTCGGACGCACCTACGACCGCGTGCCCGGCGAGCTCATCGCCAACGAGGAGTGGCCCGGGAAGCTGACGCGCGAGAACCGCAAGGCCGCGACCGCGTGAGCGGGACCGGGGAGGACACCCGGTCGACCCCGGCCGCCGTGGCCGTGGTCACCGGGTCCTCCTCGGGCATCGGGCGCGCGATCGCCCTGGAGCTGGGCCGTCGCGGGACGGCCGTCGTCGTGACATCGCGCAGCCAGGAGCGGGCGGCGGCGGTCGCCCACACGATCGCCGCGGCCGGCGGCCGCGCCGTGGGGGTGGCCGTGGAGCTGACCGAGCCGGACGCGCCGGGGCGGCTGGTCGAGGCGGCCGGCGCCGCCTTCGGCCGGCTCGACGTGCTGGTCAACAACGCGGGCGAGGGTCAGGTCGCCCCGTCCGAGACGCTCGGCGTGGATGCCTTCCGGCGGATGCTGGAGGTCGACCTGGTCGCGCCGTTCGCCTGCGCGCAGGCCGCCGCGCGGGTCATGCTCGAGCAGCCCGGCGGCGGGGTCATCGTGAACATCTCGTCGATCACCGGGCATGTCGGCCTGGCGCGGCGCGCGGCCTACACCGCCGCCAAGCACGGGCTCGAGGGGCTGACGAAGGCGCTGGCGACGGAGTGGTCGCCGCGCGGCGTGCGCGTGGTCTCCGTGGCGCCCGGCTACGTCGCGACGGACTTCCTGGCGGGGACGATGGCCGCGGGCGGGTTCACCGAGCAGGACATCGAGGGCCGCACGCCGCTCGGGCGGCTCGCGGAGCCCGAGGAGGTCGCGCGCGTCGTCGCGTTCCTCGCCTCGGCCGACGCCTCGTACGTGACGGGGTCGAGCGTCCTGGTGGACGGTGGATGGGTGGCTGACGGAGGATGGGAGCGAACATGAGCACGCTGCCCGCGATCGGGACGGACGAGCCGCGGTGCCTGCTGGCGCCGGACGGGACGGTGGCCGAGGGCCACGTCACGGCCCTCGACGACGCCGCGCTGCTCGACGCCTGGCGGGCGATGCTGCAGTCGCGCGCCATCGACGAGCGGTTCTTCTCGCTGCAGCGCCAGGGGCGCCTGGGGACCTTCTCCCCGGTCAACGGCGAGGAGGCGGCGGTCGTCGGCTCGGCGTGGGCGCTGGACCCGGCGCGCGACTGGGTCGTCCCGCAGTACCGCGAGCTGCCCGCGATGCTGCGCCAGGGCTACACCGTGACCCGGGCCGTGCAGTACTTCACGGGCAACCCGGCGGGCAACTTCATGGCGCCGGGCGTCAACGTCCTGCCCTACCAGATCTCGCTGGCCGCGCAGATCCCCCATGCCGTCGGGCTCGCCTGGGGGCTGCGCCACCAGGGCTCGGACGGCGTGGTCTGCGTGTACTTCGGCGACGGCGCGTCGTCGGAGGGCGACGCCCACGAGGCGCTGAACCTCGCGGGGGTCCGGCGGGCCCCGGTCGTCTTCCTGCTCAAGAACAACGGCTGGGCGATCTCGACCCCCGTGCACCGGCAGACCGCGGCGCCGAGCTTCGCCGCGCGCGCGGCGGGCTACGGGATGGCCGGCGAGCTCGTCGACGGCAACGACCTGTTCGCCGTGCACGACGCGTGCACCCGCGCGGTGACACGCGCCCGGGCCGGGGAGGGGCCGACGCTCATCGAGGCGCGCACCTACCGGATGGGGCCGCACAACACCTCCGACGACCCCACGCGCTACGTCGACCCCGAGGAGCTCGAGGCGCGCCGCGCCGGCGACCCGGTCGCGCGGTTGCGCCGCCACCTGCAGGCCAAGGGCCTGGTCGACGACGCCTCCGAGGAGGTCCTGACCGCGGCGCTCACGGCCGAGGTGGACGCCGCCGTCGCCGAGGCGGAGGCGGGGGCGCCGCCCGGGCCCGAGGCGATGTTCGACCACGTCTACGCGCGCCCTCCGCAGCGGATGGCCGGCCAGCGCGCGGCCGCGACGGGGGAGGCGGGCTGATGGCGGTGATGACGATGGTCGAGGCGATCCGCTCGGCGCTCGCCGCCGAGCTCGAGCGCGACGAGCGCGTGCTGCTGCTCGGCCAGGACATCGGCGTCAACGGCGGCGTGTTCCGCGCGACGGAGGGCCTGCAGGAGCGCTTCGGCGCCGAGCGCGTCGTCGACATGCCCCTGGCCGAGGCCGTCATCGTCGGCTCCGCGGTCGGGCTGGCCTGCAGCGGGCTGGTGCCCGTGCCCGAGCTGCAGTTCCTCGGCTTCGGCAGCCAGGCCTTCCACCAGATCGAGGGCCAGGTCGCCCGGATGCGCTTCCGCTCCCACGGGCGCTACGGGATGCCGATGGTCATCCGCGCGCCCTTCGGCGGCAACGTCCGCACGCCGGAGCTGCACTCCGATGCGCACGAGGCGAAGTACGCGGGGTCGCCCGGGCTGAAGGTGGCGATGCCGGCCACGGCTCGCGACGCCAAGGGGATGCTGACCGAGGCGCTGCGCGACCCCGATCCCGTCCTGTTCTGCGAGCCGCTGCGCGGCTACCGGCTCATCAAGGACGAGGTGCCCGAGGAGGACTTCACCGTGCCGCTCGGCCGCGCGCGGACCGTGCGCGAGGGCGACGACCTGGTGATCGTCGCCTACAGCGCGGCGGTCGTCATCGCCGAGAAGGCCGCCGAGCGGGCCGCGGCGGAGGGCTACTCCGTCGGCGTGCTGGACCTGCGCAGCCTCGTCCCGCTCGACGCCGACGCGCTGCGCGAGGCCGTCGCCCGGTCCGGCCGCGCGCTCGTGCTGCACGAGGCGCCGCTGACTGCGGGCTTCGGGGCCGAGCTCGTCGCGACGATCCAGGAGGAGGCGTTCTGGTCGCTGGAGGCCCCGATCGGCCGTGTCGCGGCGTACGACACGCCCTACCCGCCCGGCAGCGTCGAGGACCTCTACGTGCCCTCGGTCGAGCGCGTGCTCGCCGCGATCCGCACCGTCCTGGAGGCCTGAGCCGTGGCGCCGCTCGAGTTCGTGCTGCCCGACGTCGGCGAGGGGATCGCGACGGCCGACGTCGTCGCATGGCACGTCGCGGAGGGCGAGCGCGTGCGCGAGCACCAGGACCTCGTCGAGGTCCAGACGGACAAGGCCGTCGTGGTGATCCCGTCCCCGACGACCGGCGTCGTGCTGCGGCTCGGGGCGGCGGCGGGGGAGAGCGTGGACGTGGGGGCGGTCCTGGCCGTCATCGACTGCGACCTCGGGCAGAGCCCTCGATCGTCGGCGACGACGGTCGGGAGTTCCGCGATCGGGCTGCGCCCGATGGGGAACTCCCAGGCGCGGGTTGACGTTTCTGCGCGAGGATCCCTCGCCGCCCCCGCCACCCGGCGGCTCGCCCGCGAGCTGGGCGTGGCGCTCGCGGAGGTCGAGGGGAGCGGGCCGCACGGGCGGATCACGCGGGAGGACGTGGAGCGCGCCGCGGCTGCCGGGGAGGTTCCCCATCGGGCGCAGCCCGATCGCGGAACTCCCGACCGACACCCGAGGGCTCTGCCCGAGGGTGTCGGCGGCGAAGTCGTCCCGCTCCGCGGCGTCCGGCGCAGCATCGCGCACGCGCTCACGAAGGCCTGGCTCGAGGTCCCGCGGATCATCGACTACCGCGAGGTGGACGCCACGGCGCTGATGGGCGCCCGCGCGCGGCTGAAGGAGCGCGCGCTGGCGCGCGGTGACGAGGACCTCGCCCGGGCGATGACCCCGACGCCGCTCATCGTCAAGGCGGCGGTCCGGGCGTTGCGCGACCATCCGTACGCCAACGCGTCGATCGACCTCGAGCGCGAGGAGATCACGCTGCACCGCCACTGCAACGTCGGCATCGCGACCGCGTCGCCGGACGGCCTGGTGGTCCCCGTCGTCCGCGACGCCGGCGACCGGACCCTGCGCGAGGTCGCGCTCGAGATCACCCGGCTGTCGGGCGCCGCGCGCGAGCGCCGCCTGCGCCCCGAGGACCTGGCCGGCCCCACGTTCACCGTGAACAACTACGGCGGGCTCGGGATCTGGCTCGGGACGCCGATCGTGCGCCCGCCCGAGGTCGTCAACCTCGGCGTCGGGGCGATCCGCGACCAGGTCGTCGCGGTCGACGGGCAGCCCGTGGTGCGCCCGATCCTGGCGCTGGCCGTGGCGGGCGACCACCGGGTGCTCGACGGCGACACGCTGGCCGCGTTCGTCACGCAGGTCGCCGAGCTGCTCGAGGACCCGGTGCTGCTGCTCGAGGACCTGCGCTGATGTCGGTCGTCGGCGAGTTCGCCGACCAGGTCGACCTGCTCGTCCTCGGGGGCGGGCCCGGCGGCTACGTCGCCGCGATCCGGGCCGCCCAGCTCGGGCGGCAGGTCGTTCTCGTCGACCCGGCGGGCGAGCCCGGCCTGGGCGGCGTCTGCCTCCAGGTGGGCTGCATCCCGAGCAAGGCGCTGATCGAGCTCGCCGACGCCGCGCACCGCACGCGTGAGCTGTACGCCGCGGGCCTCGGGGTGACGGGCGTCGAGGTCTCCCTCGAGCGCTTCCAGGCCTGGCGCTCCGAGCTGTGCGCAGGGCTGGCACGCGGCGTCGCGGGCCTGCTCGCGGCCGGCGGGACGCGGGTCGTCCCCGGCACCGCCCGCTTCAACCGGCCCGACCGCGTGGCCGTCCGGCTGCCCGGCGACCAGGTGGCGTTCTTCGAGTTCGAGCAGGCGATCGTCGCCACCGGCTCGCGCCCCATCGAGCTGCCGGGCCTCCCGTTCGACGGCGACCGGGTCCTGGACTCCACCGGGGCGCTCGCCCTGCGCGACGTGCCCGCCACCGTCGCGGTGGTGGGCGCCGGCTACATCGGCCTCGAGCTCGGCACCGCGCTGGCGAAGCTCGGCGCCCGGGTCACCGTCGTCGAGGCGCTCGACCGGATCCTGCCCACGGTCGACGCGTCGCTGGCCGCTCCCGTGCTGCGGCGTCTGCGCGCCCTCGGGGTCGAGGTCCACCTCGGCACGACCGCCCAGCGCCTCGAGGACGGCGAGCTGGTCGTGCACGGGTCCGACGGCGAGACGCGGGTGGCCGCCGAACGCGTGATCGTCGCCGTCGGCCGCACGCCGAACACCGACGACCTCGGCCTCGCCGCCGCCGGGGTCCCCGTGGGCGCCGACGGGCTCATCCCGGTCGGGCCGGACCAGCGGGCCACGGAGCGCATCGCCGCGATCGGCGACGTCGTCGCCGGGCCCGCGCTCGCGCACAAGGCGACCGCCGAGGCGGCGGTCGCGGCGGAGGCCCTGAGCGGCCTGCCCGCGGCCTTCGACGCCACCGCCATCCCGATCGTCGTCTTCACCGACCCCGAGGTCGCGAGCGTCGGCCTGACCGAGGCGGAGGCCCGCGAGGCGGGCCTCGACCCCCGGGTCGCGACGTTCCCGCTGACCGCCTCCGGGCGGGCCGGGACGCTCGGGGCCCGTGACGGCTTCACCCGCGTCGTGGCCGACGCCGCCACCGACCGCGTCGTGGGCGTCCACGTCGTCGGCCCGCACGCCAGCGAGCTGGCCGCGGGTGGCGCGCTCGCGATCGAGCTCATGGCGGCGCCGGGCGACCTCGCGGGGACCATCCACCCGCACCCGACGCTCAGCGAGGGCCTGCACGAGGCGGCCGCGCTGCTGCTCGGCCACCCGATCCACGTTGCGCGCTGACCCTCCTGCCCGCCCGCCGTCCCACCCCGCCATCATCAGGAGCACCATGACCCCCCCGCCCTCCACCCTGCACGCCGTCGACCCCCGGTCGGGCGACACCCTCGCGACCTACCCCGAGACGCCGCTGGAGGACGTCCCGCGCCTGGTGGGCGCCGCGGTCGACGCTGCCGCCGACCCCGCGCTGGGCGACCCCGAGCTGCGCGTCGAGGCCCTGCGCGGCGCGGCCCGCGCGCTGCGCGAGGCGGGGGACGAGCTGCGCGCGACCTGCGAGGC
>JAXDGY010000430.1:0-11628 GCA_034664785.1 Solirubrobacteraceae bacterium | reverse complement strand
CGGCGAGGCTGAGGGGCTCGACGAGGTCGCGCCGGCCCGCGGCGTGCGACGGGTCGACGATCACCGGCAGGTGGGTGAGCTCCTTGAGCACCGGCACGGCCATGAGATCGAGGGTGAAGCGGTAGGCCGTCTCGAAGGTGCGGATGCCGCGCTCGCAGAGCAGCACCTGCTCGTTGCCCTCCTTGAGGATGTACTCCGAGGCGTTCAGGAGCTCCTCGAGCGTGGCGCTCAGCCCGCGCTTGAGCAGGACCGGGCGCCCGGCGCGGCCCAGCTCGGTGAGCAGGGAGTAGTTCTGCATGTTGCGGGCGCCGATCTGGATGACGTCGGCCACCTCGAGGATGGCGTCGAGATCGCGGGCGTCCATCAACTCGGTGACGATCGGCAGGCCCGTGCGCTCCTTGGCCTCGGCGAGCAGCCGCAGGCCCTCCTGCCCGAGGCCCTGGAAGGCGTAGGGCGAGGTGCGCGGCTTGTAGGCCCCGCCGCGGAACATCGTCGCGCCGACCTCGGCCATGACGTCGGCGGTGTCGAGGACCTGCTCGCGCGACTCGACCGTGCACGGGCCGGCGATGAGCGCGAAGTGGTCGCCGCCGACCTTGCGCCCGCCGATCTCGAAGGTGCTCGGCTCGCCGTGCTTGAGCTGCTTGGAGGCGAGCTTGTACGGCTTGAGGATCGGGACGACGCGCTCGACGCCGGGGTACCCCTCCAGCTCCAGGCGCGCGATGTGCTCGCGGTCGCCGACGGCGCCGATCACGGTCACCTCGTCGCCCCGGCTCGGGTGGGCGCGGGCGCCGACGGATTCGATCCGCTCGATCACGGCCTGCACGTCGTCGGGCGCGGCCGACGGCTTCATCACGATCATCATTCTTCAGGTCCTTTCCGGGCTGCAGCACATGCTAGGTGGCGAGAGAGGTGGGGCGTTTGTGACGCCCGCTCGAAGCGGCGCTCGACCCGGAGGTCCTTTGAGTGGACGGCGCGTGCGCCGGCCGAGCGCCTAGCTAAATCGCCAGGACCGATAGACGCCAGCGGCGCGCGTGAATGCGGAGGTGCTACGCGCGGTGAGGGGCTGGCGGGCCATGCGGCGCGAATCATGGCACACCAACAGATAAGCCGCCAAAGTGCTCCCTGCGCCCGGACGAAGACGGCTCTGCCGGATTCGTCCAAGCAGATGAGCCGCTAGGCGAATCTGCCGCCGTCTTCGTCCGCGTGACGGAGGGTCCTCAGGGAAGGAGCTGCCGCAGCGCCGTGAGGAAGCGGTCGTTCTGCTGCGGGGTCCCGTAGGTGACGCGCAGCGCGCCTGGGCGGCCGAGCGCGCCGCCGGCGCGCACGAGCACGCCGCGCTCGGCGAGGCCGGCCACCACGTCGCGCTCGTCGGCGTCCTCGGGCAGGTCGAACCAGGCGAAGTTGGCCTGCGAGGCCGCGGGCTGGATGCCGAGCTCCTGCAGGCCGGCCTCGAGGCCCATGCGGGCCGCGAGCGTCCGCTCGACGCGGGCGGCGACCTCGTCCTGGTGCTTGAGCGCCTCCACCGCCGCGGCCTGGGCGGCGGCGTTGCAGAAGAAGGGCTGGCGGACCTGGGCCACGGCGGTGGGGAAGTCGTCCGAGCCGCAGAGCGCGTAGCCGACGCGCAGGCCGCAGAGCCCGTAGACCTTCGAGAAGGTGCGCAGCAGCACGAGGTTTGCGTGCTTGCGCAGCAGATCGAGCGACGCGTCGGGGTCGTCGAGGACGTTGAACTCGCAGTAGGCCTCGTCGAGGATCACGCAGACGTTCCGCGGCACCTGCTCGAGGAAGGCGGCGATGTCGGCGAGGCGGAGCGCGGTGGAGCTCGGGTTGTTCGGGTTGCAGACGATGACCAGGCGCGTGGCCGCGGTGATCTCGGCCGCCATGGCGTCGAGGTCGTGCTCGTGGCGCTCGTTGAGCGGGACGCGGATCCCGCGCGCGCCCGTGGCCGCCTCGAGGTGCGGGTAGACGCTGAACGACGGCCACGCGTAGACGAGCTCCGCACCCGGCTCGAGCAGCGCATCGGCGGCCGCGAGCAGGATGTCGCAGGATCCGTTGCCGACGGCGATGCGGGCCGCGGGGACCCCGAAGCGGTCGCTGAGCGCGGTGCGCAGCTTCGCGTTGGTCGGGTCGGGGTAGCGGTTGACGCCGCTCAGGGCGCGGGCCGCGGCCTCCACGACCTGCGGCAGCGGCGGCTCGGGCGACTCGTTGGAGGCCATGAGCGCGACGTCCTCGGGCAGGGCGTAGCCCGCGGCCGCCGGGTAGACGGGGATCCGCCGGACGGCGGCGGAGAACTCGATCGCCATCAGCTCATTGTGCCGACTCGAGGTCGGCGCGCAGGCTGCGGGCCTCGCCGAGGTACACGTGGCGGGCGACGTGGTGCTCGTCCGCGTAGTAGTGGATCAGGACGCGGATCACCCGCTCCAGCGCCCCGGGGACGTCGACCTCCTTGGCGCACATCAGCGGGACGCGGTCGAAGCCGAGCTGCCGCGCGGCCACCGCGGGGAACTCCGCGTTGAGGTCGGCGGTGAGCGTGAAGATGCAGCTGACGACGTCGTCCGGGCCGATCTCGTTGCGCTTCATGATCTCGCGCATCAGCCACTCGGTCGCACCGAGGATGGCCTGGGAGTCGTTGCGGTCCACCGACGTGGCTCCGCGGAGGGCGAAGAGGCGCATGCGGGCGCGGATCATGCCACGCGCGCGGACTTTCGAAGCCGCTCGACCTCGGGCTGCGTGAGGCGCCGGACGCCGCCCTCGGCCAGGTCCCCGAGGACCAGCGGGCCGAAGGCGACACGCTGCAGCGACTCGACCGGGTGGCCGACCGCCTCGCACATCCGCTTGACCTGCCGCTTGCGGCCCTCGTGGATCGTCAGCTCGAGCACCCCGGCCTGCGGCTGGCGGACCTTGGCGGGCGCCGTCATCCCGTCGTCGAGCCGGACACCGTCGCGCAGCGCCTGCAGCGCCCGTTCGCTGACGCGGCCGCCGCGGACGCGCGCGCGGTAGGTCTTGGGGACCTCGAAGCTCGGATGGGTCAGCGCGTGGGCGAGGTCGCCGTCGTCGGTCAGCAGGATCAGGCCGGTGGTGTCGGCGTCGAGCCGGCCGACGGGGTACAGCCGCGTGCCGGGCGAGCGGACGAGGTCGACGACGGTGCGGCGCCCGTGGGTGTCCTTCGACGTCGAGACCACGCCCGGCGGCTTGTGCAGCGCGTAGACCACCCGCTTCTCGGGAGCCGAGCCGACCCCGCGGCCGTCGACGGCGATGGCCTCCTCCCCCGTGACGTCGCGGGCGGGATCGGTGACGACCTCGCCCTCCACGGTGACGCGCCCGGCGAAGACGAGGGCCTCGGCCGCGCGGCGCGACGCGACCCCTGCGTGGGCGAGGTGCTTGGCGAGGCGCATCAGGCTGCCATCCTAGGAGCGTGGACCTGCAGCTCCTCGAGACCACGCTGGCCGACCTCGGCCAGCCCGCCTTCCGCGCCCGCCAGGTATGGGAGTGGACCGCGCGCGGCACGTCCGGCTACGAGGCGATGACCAACCTTCCCGCCGCGCTGCGCGGCGAGCTCGCCGAGCGCGTCCCGTTCTCCTCGCTGGAGCTCGACCGGGAGGCACACGCCTCCGACGGCACGGTCAAGGCGCTCTTCCGGACCCATGACGGGCGGCCGATCGAGGCCGTGCTCATGCGCTACCGCGACGGGCGGCGCTCCCTGTGCCTGTCCTCGCAGTCCGGCTGCCCGCTCACGTGCACCTTCTGCGCCACCGGCGCCATGAAGTTCGGACGCAACCTCACGGCCGGCGAGATCCTCGACCAGGCCCTGCACTTCCGCCGCAGCGAGCGCGTCGACCACGTGGTCTTCATGGGCATGGGCGAGCCGATGATGAACCTCGACCATGTCCTCGACGTCTGCCGCCGGCTGCCCGACGTCGGGGTCACCCACCGCCGGACGGCGATCTCCACGGTCGGCTGGGTGCCGGGCATCGACCGCCTCGCCGAGCAGGACATGCCGGTCCGCCTGGCGCTCTCGCTGCACGCGGCCGACGACGCGCTGCGGTCGCAGATCATGCCGGTCAACGAGCGCTACCCGCTCGCCGACGTGCTGGCCGCGTGCGAGCGCCACTACGAGGCCAAGCACCGCCAGGTCTTCATCGAGTACGTGATGCTCGCCGGCGTCAACGACCGCTACGAGCAGGCCGTGCAGCTCGCGCAGGTCCTCGATCCTCGGATCTACAAGGTCAACCTGATCCCGTACAACCCCACCGACTCGGTCTACGAGGGCTCCAGCCGCGACGCGATCGGGGCCTTCCAGGCCGTCCTGGAGGAGCACGGGCTGCGTGCGACCGTCCGCCTGACCCGCGGTCGCGACATCGACGCGGCCTGCGGGCAGCTCGCCGCGAAGGCGTAGCGCGACGCTCGGCGGTCAGGGGGGTGACCCCGCCCCCCGGATGACGGCGGCCGAGGGGGACGGCGGCCTACGGTCAAGTCATGTCGCCGGTCCGTCTGCCTGCGCGGTGGAGCAGCCGTCCGCCTCGCCCCACCCCCGCCGGGGCGGTGATTGCCGCCGCCCAGGTCGGCCGCGGGCAGCGCGGGCTCGAGCAGGCGATCTTCGGCACCGGAGATCCGGACCGCATCGCCGGGATCGTGGGCCGCTTCTGCGTCCGGTGGCTCGGGGCGGCCGTGGAGCGCTACGAGTTCTTCTCCACAGCCGTGCAGAGCGTCCACGGCCTGCGCCTCGTCGACGGCCGCGGCGTGGTGGTCAAGGTGGCGCGTCGCTGTGCCGGCGACGAGGCGTTCCTCCGTGCGGTCCAGGCCGTGCAGGCGCACCTGGCGGCAGGCGGCTTTCCCTGTCCGCGGCCGTTGCTCGCGCCCACCGCCCTCCAGGACGGGATCGCGGTGGTGGAGGAGCTGCAGGACCGCGGCGTGCGGGCCGACGCCCATGACCGGAGGACCCGCCGGGCGATGGCCGGGTGCCTGGCGAAGCAGGTCCACCTGTGTCGTCGCTTCGTCGGGGCGACGGCGCTCGGGCCACCGCTGCTCGCCACGCCTCCCCCGGACCGCCTGTGGCCGGCGCCGCACGACGACCGGTTCGACTTCGCCGTGCGCGCCGCCGGCGCGGCATGGATCGACGACCTCGCGGCAGTGGCGCGCGCGAGGGTGGTCGACGACGCCGGCGGCCGCCTGGTCGTCGCGCACAGCGACTGGCGCGCCGAGCACGTGCGCTTCGCCCGGCGCGAGATCGTCGCGACGTACGACTGGCAGAGCCTCGCCGTCGGCGCGGAGCCCGCGCTCATCGGGCAGATCGGCCATGCGTTCACGATCGACCTCGGCATCGAGCAGCGGCGGCGGCGGCCGACGCTGGGCGACTACCGCGGGTTCGTGACCGACTACGAGTCGGCGAGCGGCCGGCGCTTCACGCCTGAGGACCGCCGCACGATCGACGCGTCGTGGGTCTACGCCATCGCCTACGGCGCACGGTGCGAGCACGCCGACGCGGCGGCGGGCCTGCCGGCCAGGACGCCCGATCCGGCGGAGGACAGCTTCGCCGCCCTGCTCGCGCACCACGGCCCCCAGCTGCTGCGCTGAGCGACCCGCGCCTAGGCGCCCGCACGGATCGCCCAGGCGGCCCGCCGGCCGGCCCGGACAGGCATCGCGAAGGCGACGAAGCGGCCCTGCCGGCTGCTGGTGACCCGCCGGCCCCCGAGGGTGACGACGGGGTGCGACAGGCTCGTCGCCACCCGCATGCGCAGGGTCCCGGGCCCGGTGGGCGTGACCGAGCCGCGCACGTCGCGAGCGCCGACCGCGAGGCTGACGTTCGGCAGGCGCAGGGAGAACCGCCGCATCGGCAGGCGGGGATCGATCGTGTAGCCGGCGGCGGTCGGCTCGATGCCTGCGAGCTTGATGGCGTCGAACAGGCTCCAGGCCGGCTGGTGCATGTTCTGGCCGGCGTAGGTGGTCTGCAGCCCGTTGCTGCACTGCCCGGGGTTCGGTGAGTAGAACGAGCGGCAGACGTCGTCGACGGAGAGGATCCCGTTCCAGTTGGTGGGGTAGGCCGTGGCGTGGGCGGCGAGCGTGTTGCGCAGGAACTCGTCGAAGGCGCGCGCGCGAGCCCCGGGAACGGGCAGCCGGCTCGTCCCCCAGCTCAGCCACCCGTTGATCGCGAACCAGCTGCCGCCGACGAAGACGGCGTTGTTGCCGCCGACGCCTCCGGGCGTCCGGCTGTGCTCGGTGACCCCCGGGTCGTCCGCGGCGGGTGACTGCGAGGAGCCGATCGGCGAGGGGCCGCCCGGCGCGCCGACCCCGGTCAGATAGCGCCGGATGTTCGCCAGCAGCTTGGTCGCCTGGCCGGCGGTGGGCGCCCCGGCGAGCATCGCCCATGGCTGCGGCTCGCCGAAGATCGCCCCCGCGCCGAGCTGCTGCTCCCCGGCGTAGCCGCGCAGGTACCAGCCGCGGGCGGTCCACGAGGCGCGGGTGGTCGCCAGCGCTCGCGCGCCGCTCGCCCGCAGCTCGGCGGCGAAGGACCGGTCACCGCGCAGGTCGGCCAGCTGGGCGAGCCGCGGGTACACGTAGGCGAGCTGCGCGGTGATCAGCAGCGACTCGGTCATCCCGAGGAACTGCGGTGACAGGTCCGACCAGTCGCCGACGCTGCCCGCGTCGTAGCCGCCATGGGCGGCGCGCAGGGACTCCTGATGGTGGAAGGCGGTGCGCAGGTGCTCCCACAGCGAGGAGCTCCCGCCGTCGAGGTAGCGGACGGGCACGGAGAACGTGCCCAGGTCGCGCGAGGCGAGCCCGTACTCCGCGGCGGCCAGCAGCAGCCACAGGTCCATGTCGGTCGAGGACCCCAGCTGGATCGGCCGGCACTGGGCCCCCATCCCGTAGGGGATGCGCTGCGCGCTCCCGGGGCGGGGGACCTGCTGGGCGGAGTAGAACAGCACGTCGCGGGCCAGCGCCGGGTCGGCGTAGATCATCGGCAGCAGGTGCTCCAGCGCGTCGCGGTAGGCCAGCACGCCGCCGCCGTCGTACTGGTAGGCGCCGCCCTGGGAGATGACGTGGCGCCCGCGGCACTCCTCGTAGGTGGCGCCCGAGCGGACCATGTAGGCGTCCCAGCGCAGCTCGCGCGTCAGCCACGGCCGGTCGCCGAAGCGGATGTCCGGCAGCCAGCGGGCCCATGCCCGGCGGCTCACGGCGAGCGGGTCGGCGGCGCGCCGGTAGCGGGCGACGACGCGCCGGACGGCGGCCGGCTGCGCGGCACCGTAGGCGTAGCGCAGGGTGACCCGGGCCCCGGGGGCCAGGCGTAGCGGCGCCCGGAACGCGAACAGCGTGGCCCCGGTGCGGCCGGCGGCCACCGCCTGCGCGGGCGCCGGGTCCAGGCGATCGGCGGTCACCGCGGCGGGCCGTGCGCGGCCGCCGGAGCCGAAGAAGCCGTCCGCGCGCGTCGCGTGGCCGCCGTCCGGCCCGCGGAGGGCGGCGGCGAAGATCGTCAGCGGGCGCTGGTCGAGCCCTGCGGGCGGGTCGGCGGCGGTCGCGACCTGCTGCTGGGACTGCGCGACGGTCAGCGTTCGGGACGCCGGGTCGTAGCGCGGCGCGGCGAACCCCCGCGGCTGCTTGGTCTGCTGGTCGTAGGGGTTGACGTCCCAGTACTCGAACCAGCTGACCCGCTTGGTGCGGCTGGTGGTGTTCGTGATCGTCACGTCGTGCAGCAGCAGGGGATCGTCGCCGAAGGGCGCGTAGACGGCCTCGTCGACCGCCAGCCCGGCCGCGACCATGCGCCGGTGGGTCTCGCCCACGCCGAAGTCGCGCACCGTCCGGGCGCCCGCCGGGCGGTCGTCGTAGAGGGTGCTGATCGTGCGCCCGCCCACCCGCAGGTAGCCGTAGCCCCCGCCGAAGTGACCGGTGGCATCGTCGTGGCGGTTGACCCACTGATGGCGGCGATCCTGGCTCCACAGCTGGACGTAGCCGTGGTTGTAGGCGTTCGCGACGACGTGGTCGTTGCCCACCTGGTGCCATGCGTCGGTCGAGCCGGCGAGCTCCGGCTGGCGGGCGCGCGCGTCGCGGCCCTCGTCGAGCATGTAGCGGTAGGTGGGCAGGCCGGCCGGACCGGTGCGCCATGCGCCGAACACGCCGCTGCCGTAGGGCTTGGCCGCCGCGGGGTGCGGCGCGGCGAACGCGCCGAGCGCGGCGGCCAGGGCCGCGGCCGCGACGATCCGCGCCCGCATCACAGGTCCGCCGGGCACGCTGTCGCGCCGGCGAGCCGGCGGGAGCGCTCCGCGGTGACGTCGCCGGCGATCGTCCCGGCCGGCATGCGCGACAGCTCCAGCGCCAGGTCGCCGAAGGCGAGCGTCTGGGCGCGCATGCGGGCGAAGTCGATCGAGTCGAGGCCGAAGGCGGGGTCGTAGAGCGAGGCCGGCGCCGAGATCAGCGCGACGGTGGGCAGGAGCTGCTCGGCGTACGGCGTCCCCTCGCCGCCGAAGCTGCAGTGCTCGGCGGCCCGCGCGGGGTCGGTCCCGTCGGCGCCGACCATCATCGCCGTGCGGTCGAGGCGATGGCGCTCCACCTGCCGCTGCACCGCGGCCCGCAGCGGCGCGCTGGGCGTCACGAAGACCTGCGACAGCTCCGACCGGCCGGACAGCCGCAGCTCGCGGCCGGGACGGCCGGGGCGCGCCACAGGCTTGTACTCGCGCGCGCCGAGGTGCTCGAGCACGATCACCCCGGCCACCTTGCCGCGGTCGTACTCGCGGTCGAGCGCCCGGGCGAGGACGCCCGCGCCACCGTGACGGAGATCGGGCGAGGCGACCCGCTGGTAGAAGTGCGCGGTCGGAAACGCGAACTCGATGGTCCGCGGGCGGCAGGTCACGGGCAGGCGGGCCAGCGCGCGCGCCATGGCCAGGATCGCGACCGGCCCGTTGTCCTCGACGGCGTTGGTCCCGTCGGTGTGGCTCTCGATCACGAGCCGCCGGTCGCTGCGGCCCGGCAGCGTGGCCAGCAGGGTCCGGGTGGTGACGCGCGGGCGCGCCGCGCGCAGCGTCAGCGAGGCGCGGGCACCCGGGTCCGCCTCGAGCGCCGCCGTCAGCTGCGTGGCCTCGTCGGCGCCGAGGAAGACCCCCGGCACGCCCCACGAGCGGCCCTCGTAGGGCTCGAAGTGGCCGCGCAGCTGCGCGCGCGGCCGGTCCTTGAGGAACACGACGCCGGCCGCGCCGGCCGTCGCGGCGTCACGGAGGTCGTGCACACGGGCGTTGTAGTTGAGGAAGTCGCCCTCGAACGTCGCGGCCGGATCGACCGTGTGGCCGGGGTCGTAGAGCGCATAGCCGAGCGCACCGGGCAGGAAGGCCCCCAGCGGGACGCGGCCGGGCGGCGCGTCGCGCACGACGATCCGCCCGGCGGCGTTCGCGGCGGTGATCGGCTGGTCGCCGGGAACGTGGACGAGCGGCGCGGTGACGCCGCCGGCCGCCGTCGCCTTGGAGTACGGGACGGGGGCCGCGACCGGCAGTGTCAGGGTCCGGCCTGCCGCGCTGACCGTGAGACCGGCCGAGCGTGGCGCCCAGGCGTCGATGCGGTAGGGCAGCGAGCTGACGCGCAGCCCCGGGACGCGGCGCAGCTCGCGCTCGAGCCAGGCGACCATCCGCTGATGGGCGGGGCTGCCGGTCGGGCGGGGACCGTAGGACCACTCCTTGGCGTTCAGCGCGCGCAGGCCGGCGGCGCTGGGCAAGCTCGAGGGATCGAGCCGGTCGGGGCACGCAGGCGCCGCCGATGCGACGGGCGCGACCGCGAGCACCATGATCGCCGCCAGCACCGCCACTCCAGTCCGATGACCCATCGCTCTCCTCCGACGCCTCGTACCCGGCTAAACTAACTGACCGGAAGTTACCAGCCTGCCATGACGACACCAACCCGCAAGCGCCTGCCCCGCGCCGAACGCGAAGCCCGGATGCTCGAGGCCGCCGGCCGCGTGTTCGGCGAGAAGGGCTTCCAGGCCGCGCCGATGGACGAGATCGCCCAGGCCAGCGGCATCACCAAGGCGCTCCTCTACCAGTACTTCGGCTCCAAGGAAGGCCTGTACGCGGCGTGCGTCGAACGCAGCCGCGCGGAGCTGTTCACCGACATCGAGCGCGCCCTCGCCGATGTGCCGCCGGGGCCGCAGCGGCTCCGCGTGTTCGCCGAGCGCTACTTCGACAGCCTCGAGGCCAACCGCGGCTCGTGGTGGCTGCTCTACGGCGAGGCGCCCAGCGCGGCGGTCAACGCCATGCGGGAGCGCAACGCCCGGACGATCGCCCGCGCGGTGGGCGGCGTGCTCGACCCCGCGGGCCGCCGGCCCGACGCCGCGCAGCTCGACGTGCTCGCGCAGGCGCTGGTCGGCGCGGGCGAGCAGGTCGGGCGCTGGTGGGTCGAGCGGCCCGACGTGCCGAAGGCCGAGGTGGTCGAGCACTTCGTCACGATCGTCGGCGGAGCCATCGGCGCCATCCTGCAGGCCGGCGCCAGGCCCGGCTGACGAGCGCCGCGCTCAGCGCGCGGTGCTGACGGCCACGGTGGCGCTGAACACGCGCGTGGTCACGCCCGGCGCGTCCTGCTGACCGGCGTTGCCGGCGCCCAGGGTGATCGCGACGTGCAGGCGGCCGGCCCGGTCGGCGACCAGCGCGCGCGTGCGGGATCCGCGGTGGTCGCGCACCCGCACCCGCAGGCGCCGGCCCGCCGTGAACACCGGCGGCGTGACGACGCTCGCCGTGCCGCTGCCCCGCAGCGTGAAGCCGCGCCGGCTCGCCGCCTGCAGCTCGCTGAACTCGAGCGCCGGGCGGTGCACCGCCACCCGCCAGCCGTACACGCTGTAGGACGGCTCGATCGCCCGGAAGCTGACGCGCGCCGGCGGCGTCGCGGGATGCGCGAAGGTCGCCATGAGCCCCGGGAGCGTCTCGCGCAGGTCCCGCTGCCAGTACGGCCACGTGTGGCCGCCCGGCCCGTAGTCGTCCCACACGTGGCCGAGCCCGAGCTGCTGCAGCCGGCGGTGGAAGCTCACGCTCATCTGGTGCACGCCGAGCTCGAACACGTCGCCGCCGCCGAACGGGCCGCCGGGCAGCCCGTTGCCCGTGCGCACCGTCAGGTCGACGCCGCGCAGGTTGGGCGCGAGGTCCCACGGGTTGTGGCCGCGCCAGCGGACCTCCTGCGTCGCCCGTGGCCCGAACGGCTCGTCGCCCGTCACGGCGATGTCGAGCGGGTTGTTCGTGTCGACCGCGCCGGAGAAGGCGGCCGCCGCCACGAAGCGGTCGGGATGGCGCGCGGCGTAGCTCATGGCGCCGAAGCCGCCCATCGACAGACCGGCAATCGCCCTCCCCGACCGTCCGGCGATCGTGCGGTAGCGGCGGTCGATCAACGGGATGAGCTGATCGACGTGGTAGGTCTCCCAGGCCGGCGAGCCCCCGCGGCCACCCCGGTACCAGTTGGCGTACCCGCCGCTCGTCCCGGAGTCCGGCATGACCACGATGAGCGGCCACCGGCGCGTGATGGCCTCGGCGTCGCCCTTCTCGGTCCAGCTGCGCTCGTCGTCGAGCGCGCCGTGGAGGAGATAGAGCACGGGGTACCGCCGCGTCGAGGTCGCATATCCGCGCGGCACGAGCACCCGGACCCGCGTCGGTCCCGCGACCGCGCCGGTGC
>JAXDGY010000429.1:0-11796 GCA_034664785.1 Solirubrobacteraceae bacterium | reverse complement strand
TCCACTTCAACCACACGCTGGCGCTCAAGGCGATCGACGCCGGCGCGCACTGCATCCGCCTGAACCCGGGCAACATCGGCGGGCCCGACAAGGTCGCCGAGGTGATCGCCAAGGCGAAGGCGCACGGAACCCCGCTGCGGATCGGCGTGAACTCGGGCTCGCTGCCCAAGCACCTGCGCGACCTCGAGTTCTCCAACCCCGTCGAGGCGCTCGTGACCGCCGCCGTCGAGTTCGTCGAGCTCATGGAGCGCCTGGAGTTCACGAACTTCAAGGTCTCGATGAAGTCGACGAGCGTCCCCAACACGATCGCCTCCAACCGGCTGCTGTCCGAGCGGATCCCCTACCCGCTGCACCTCGGCGTCACCGAGGCCGGCACGAAGTGGTCGGGCTCGCTCAAGAGCGCCGTGGGGCTCGGGACGCTGCTGGCCGACGGCATCGGGGACACGATCAGGATCTCGCTCTCCACCTTCCACGCGGAGGAGGAGGTCAAGGTGGCCTGGGAGATCCTCAAGGCCCTCAAGCTGCGCGAGCGGGGCCCCGTCCTCATCGCCTGCCCCACCTGCGGGCGCCTGCAGTTCGACATGGACTCGGTCGTGGCGGAGATCGAGCGGCGCCTGGAGGCCTACGAGGACCCGATCGAGGTCTCCGTCCTGGGCTGCGCCGTCAACGGCATCGGCGAGGCGCGTCACGCCGACTTCGGCATCACCGGGGCCAAGGACATGGGGATGATCTACTCCAAGGGCGAGCCGCTGAAGAAGGTCGCCACCGCCCAGCTCGTCGACGAGCTGTTCGCCGAGATCGACCGCTACTACGCCGCGGGCAAGCAGGTCGTCCGCGACGAGCACCAGGCGGCCGAGGCGGCCGCGTGGCTCGCCGAGGAGGAGGACGCCACCGCGATGACCCCGGAGCGCCTGGCCGCCCTGGAGGACGCCGCCAACGAGGCTGCGGGCGGCGGCGACGCGGTGCTGGTCGACGAGCAGGCGTCGCCGACGAGCGGCCGGCGGTTCACGCGCACCTGAGGGTCGCCGCCCGCTAGGGCTGCCGGGCGAGGCGCGGCTTCGGCGCCACCGTCTGCGAGGCGCTGCGACTGACGCCCTCGGGCGTGTCGTACTCGAAGTGGTAGGTGCCGCGCGCCGTGACGAGGCGGTGCGCCGTCCACGCCCCGCCGGCGTCGGTGCGGACCGTCGCGATCACCGTGCCGCCGCGCAGCAGGCGCACCGTCGTCGCCCCGCCCGGGCGCACCTGCCCCCAGAACGTGGCCATCCGCAGGCCGGGCTGCACGTCCACCCAGAACGGGTGGCGGAAGGTGGACAGGGCCGGCTTGGCGCGACCGTCGGCGAACAGCAGGCCGGACTGCCAGCCCGCGTAGCGTCCGGGGCCGGAGATCCGGGTGCGCAGCGGCTCGTCACGCCACGCGTACTGCGTCATCTCGCGCACGCGCGGGTCCCGCCACGCGCGGTAGGCCGACCACTGCAGCCAGGCCGCCTGGCGGCCCGGGGGGATCCCGGCGAGCGGGTCGGGCGGCGAGGTCTGGTAGCCGAACTCGGTCAGGAACAGCGGGAAGCGCGCGCCGGTGGACGGACCGATGACGCCCGCGCGCGTCGTGCGGTCCAGGACGGTCTCGAGGCGGCCCAGCGAGCCGAGCGCCGCGTCGTCGGGGTTCGGGCTCGGCTGGTCGGGGCGCAGGCGCACCGGGTGCGGGTGGTAGGCGAAGCCCGTGGCGGTGATGCGCGCGGCGCGGGCGCAGCCGCCGGTGCGGATCCGCCGGTAGCGGGAGTCCACGCAGCCCAGGGCGCGGACGAAGGTCAGCGGGCGCATGACCGCGTTGGCCGCGCGGGGGTTCTGCCCGGTGGGGCCCAGGGAGCCCATGAGCACCTGCGCGCCCGGGTCCAGCGCGCGGATCTCGCGCGACGCGGCGCGGTAGAGGTCGCGGTAGAGGTCCGGGGCGACGGGGGTGCAGGTGCGCTTGGCACACGCGAACTGGGGCTGCAGCCAGAGCGGCTGGTTCGGCTCGTTCCAGACCTCGTAGCGGCTGACGGCGGTGCGGTAGCGGGCGACGACGGCGGCCGTGAAGTCCGCGAACTTCGCCGGGTCGGGCTTGTAGCGCGGGTTGCCGCGCCCCGGGGCGCGGGAGCTCCACAGCGGTCCGGAGCCGGTGATCTGCAGGACGGGCCGGATCCCGGCGAAGGCCAGGAGCGCGACGGCGCGGTCCAGGTCGCCCCAGTCGTAGCGGGGGTCGTCGGGGTCGCGCGGGTGGAAGCCGGCCGGCGCGCGGGTCGCCGCCGCGCCCGGGGCGATCGCGACCCAGCGGACCTGGAGGCGGGCGACGTCGACGCCCATCTGCTGCCAGGCCACGACCTCGTCGGCGGCGTCCTGCCCGCCGGCGAGCAGGATCGCGTCGTCGGCGATGCCGGTCTGCATCCCGCGCCCGGCGTGCGCGGGCCCCGCCGCCACGAGGGGCGCGAGCAGGGCGGCGGCCAGGACGATGAGGCGACGCACGGCGGGGCTCCTGCTCCTCGGGGGACGATGACGTGGCGAGGGCGGCCCTAGGGACCGCCCTCGCGGTGCGGATGGTGCGCGCGCGGCGGCGCGCGGCGGCGCGGCGCTACTTCGCGGCGGCGTACCGCTCGGCGACCTTGTCCCAGTTGACGACGTTCCACCAGGCCTTGAGGTACTCCGGCCGGCGGTTGCGGTAGGAGAGGTAGTAGGCGTGCTCCCAGACGTCGTTGCCGAGCAGCGGCACCTTGCCGTCGCTGATCGGGTTGTCCTGGTTGGCGCTGGGGGCGATCGCGAGCGCCCCGCCGTCCAGGACGAGCCAGGCCCAGCCGGAGCCGAACTGGCCGACGCCGGCGGCCTCGAACTGGTCCTTGAAGGCGTCGAAGGAGCCGAACTTCGCGGCGATCGCGTCCCCGAGGTCACCGCTGGGCTCGCCGCCGCCATCCGGGCTCATCGACTCCCAGAAGAGGGAGTGGTTCAGGTGGCCGCCGCCGTTGTTGCGCACGACCCCGCGCTTGTCGTCGGGGACCTGGGAGAGGTCGGCGATGACCTCGGCGATGGGCTTGTCGGCGAGCGGCGTCCCCTCGAGGGCCCCGTTGACCTTGTCCACGTAGGCCTGGTGGTGCTTGTCGTGGTGGAGCTGCATCGTCTCCTGGTCGATGGTCGGCTCCAGCGCGTCGTACGCGTAGGAAAGAGCGGGTACCTCGTAGGCCATCGTGGTCTCCTTGGAGGGTTGGTTCAGTCAGCGATTGACCATATACCCCGAGTAGTCTCCCCTCGCGATGCGCCTGTCCCACCTGCTCCTGCCCACGGAGCGCCAGCCGCCCGCAGACGCGGAAGCCCTCTCCCACAAGCTCATGGTGAGGGCCGGGCTGATCCGGCAGGTGGGCGCCGGGCTGTGGACGTGGCTGCCCGCGGGATGGCGCGTGCACCAGGCGATCGTGCAGATCGTGCGGGAGGAGATGGACGCCGTCGGCGGCCAGGAGATGCTCATGCCGGTGCTGCAGCCGGCCGAGCTGTGGAAGCGCAGCGGCCGCTACGAGAAGATCAACCAGGAGCTGTTCAAGCTCAAGGACCGCAGGGGCGCGGACATGGTCCTCGCCATGACCCACGAGGAGGCGGTGACGTTCCACGTCGCCCAGCTCGTGCGGTCCTACCGCGACCTGCCGCTCACGCTGTACCACTTCCAGGTCAAGGAGCGCGACGAGCCGCGGCCCCGCGCCGGCGTCCTGCGCACGCGCGAGTTCATCATGAAGGACGCCTACACCTTCGACCGCGACCGCGCGGGGCTCGAGGAGCGCTACGAGGGCCAGCGGCAGGCCTACCACCGCATCTTCGAGCGCTGCGGGCTGGACTTCTACGAGTGCGAGTCCGACGTCGGCATGATGGGCGGCACGGGCGCCCACGAGTTCATGGCGCCCGCCCCCGCGGGGGAGAACGACGTCGCCCTGGCGGCGGGCTACGCCGCGAACGTCGAGATCGCCTCGGCCGAGCCGCAGCCCGTCCCGCCGCTGGAGCTCCCGATCGGAGAGGAGCTCCCGACGCCGGGGCTGACGACGATCGAGCGCGTCGCCGGGCACCTGGGCGTCCACCCGGGCAACCTCCTGAAGGCCTACCCGATCATGCTCGACTCGGGCAAGCTGCTCATGGTCCTCGTCCGCGGCGACCATCGCGTCAACGAGTTCAAGCTGCGCAACGCGCTCGGGGAGGGCTTCCGGCCCGCCCGCGAGGACGAGCTCCCCGGTCCCGCCGGCTTCCTCGGCCCGTCGGACGACGTGCCGGCGCTCTACGACGACGCGATCGGCACGGGCCCGTGGGTGGTGGGCGCCAACCGCCCCGACCTGCACGTGGTCGCCACCGTCGACCCCCGCGAGCACGCCGACGTGCGCAGCGTCGAGGAGGGCGACCTGGTCGGCGGCGAGGCCATCCGGATCGAGCCCGCGATCGAGATCGGCAACATCTTCCAGCTCGGCACCCGCTACTCCGAGCCGATGGGGGCGACCTACCTCGACGAGCACGGCGCCGAGCAGCTCATCTGGATGGGCTCCTACGGCATCGGCCCGGCGCGCATCGCCGCGGCGGCCGTGGAGCAGTTCGCCGACGACCGCGGCATCTCGTGGCCCAGGGCGATCGCGCCGTGGGACGTGCACCTCGTGGTCCTGGGCAAGCCCGGGAGCCCCGAGCGCGCGGCGGCCGACGGCCTGTACGCCGACCTGCGCGAGGCCGGCCTGGAGGTGGTCTACGACGACCGCGACGCCGGCCCTGGGGAGAAGTTCGCCGACGCGGAGCTGCTCGGCGTCCCGCTGCGGCTCACGCTCGGGCGGCGCTCGCTCGAGTCCGGCACCGTCGAGGCGCAGGCGCGCCGTGGCCGCGTCGACGTCGAGGGCGGCGTGCCCCTGGAGGGCGCCGCCGAGGCCGTGCTCGAGCTGTGGCGGACGCTGCCCTGAGCGACCAGCGCCCCGAGGAGCCGCCCGACCCTCCGCCCGCATGGCAGCGGCCACGCCTGACGCTCCGCCGGCTCAGCGGCCTGGACCGCTCCGGCGGCCCGCCGCCGCAGACGCGGGCGGGCCAGCCGTGGCACGTGTGGACCCTCCCGAACGTCATCGGGCTCGTGCGGCTGGCGCTCATCCCGGTCTTCCTCGTCACGGCGCTCGGGTCGGACTCCGGGACCGACGCGCTGCCGGCGATCCTGTTCGCGGTCGCCGCGTGGGGCGACTACGCGGACGGGATCGCGGCGCGCGTCACGGGGCAGTACTCGCGCTTCGGCGCGTTGCTGGACCCGATCGTGGACCGGCTCCTGGTGACGAGCGGCATCGTGGTCGTCTGGCACTTCGACCTGCTGCCCCGCTGGGCGCTCGCCCTCCTGGTCGTCCGCGAGGTGTTCCTGCTCGGCGCCGGGCGCCTCGCGCTGGAGCGCGGGGTGGACGTCACGATCAACTGGCCGGGCCGCATCGCGGTGGGCCCGACGATGTCGGCGATCTTCTTCGCGCTCGCCGGCGTGCCCGATCTCGCGAAGCCGCTGCTCTACCTCGGGCTCGTCCTCGGCTACGTCGCCGTGGTGCTGTACGCGATGGACGCCCGCCGCCAGCTCGCCGCGCGGGGACCCTCAAGCTCAAGTTGACCCTTGCCGCTGCGCTGGTATGCTCGGCCCTTCGCGGCCCAGCCACAGGAGAGACCCACGCGACATGGACACGTTCCCCGATCTCGGCTCGTTGACCGATCAGGAGCTCAAGGACCTCATCGGCCAGCTCACGGAGGAGGAGATCGACATCTCCTACAAGCGCCGCATCCTGCACGGCAAGATCGACATCCTGCGGGCCGAGCTGGTCAACCGCCTGCGCAAGAAGCACGAGGGCGGTGAGGACGTCATCACCGGCGCCGACGTGCAACGGCTGACGGACATCCTCGCCGGGCGCGCGGGATCCGAGGACCCGCAGTAGGGGCTGGAGCGGTGGCGGTCCACTGCCCCGAGTGCGGGTTCACCAACGCGGAGGGCGCGAACTACTGCCAGAAGTGCGGCGCCTACCTCGGTGACCTGACGGCCGCGCAGCCGCCGGCCGAGGACTCGTCGACGGCGACCTACCGCGTGGGCGAGACCGGCGAGTTCATCCCGGTCGACGTCAGCGCGGTCGTGGAGTCCACGGGCGCCGCGATCATCATCCGCGCGGGCGGCGGGCGCGTGGGCGAGTCGTTCCCGCTCGACGCCGAGCGCATGACGATCGGGCGCCGCCCCGACTCCGACATCTTCCTCGACGACGTGACGGTGTCGCGCGACCACGCGCTCATCGTCCGCCGCGGCAACGACTGGTTCCTGGACGACCTCGGGTCGCTCAACGGGACCTACGTCAACCGCCGGCGCATCGAGTCCGAGCGCCTCGGGGACGGCGACGAGCTGCAGGTCGGCAAGTACAAGCTCACGTTCCTCTCGCGCTGATGGCCGTCCAGGACCCCGACCTCCGCACGGACGACGCGCCCCGCGAGAAGGCGATGACCATCGGGGCGGTCTGCAAGGCGCTCGAGCAGGAGTTCCCCGACATCTCGATCTCCAAGATCCGCTACCTGGAGGATCAGAAGCTGCTGGCCCCGCGGCGCACGCCCGGGGGCTACCGGCTCTACTCGACCTCCGACGTCCAGCGGCTGCGCACGATCCTGCGCCTGCAGCGCGACGAGTTCCTGCCGCTGCGTGTGATCCGCCAGGAGCTCGCGTCGGGCCGCGCGGCGGAGGAGGCGCCCGTCGCGACGACCGACCCCGGCGACGCGCAGGCCCGCCGCCGCCACCGCTCGGGCGTGAGCGTCCGCGCGCAGGGCGCGCTCTACTCGCTCGACGACGTCCTGGAGGAGACCCGCGCCGAGCCGCGCCTGGTCGCCGAGCTCGAGGAGTACGGCGTCATCAAGGGCGACCAGCGGGCCGGCGTCAAGTACTACGACGAGACCGAGCGCGAGATCATCCGCGCCGTCACCGAGCTCGCGCGCTACGGCGTCGGCGGGCGCAACCTGCGCGCCTTCCGGACCTCCGCGGACCGGGAGTCCGCGCTGCTGCAGCAGATCCTCGCGCCCGCGCTGCGCTCGCGGAACACCCAGCGCCGCAAGGAGGCGCTGGAGGCGCTGGAGAACCTCGCTGCGGTCACCACGCACCTGAAGCACCTGCTCCTCGTCCGGGACCTGCGGAAGATCGCGGGCCAGTGACTTCGTCCGCGGGGTTCGGGGTGAGCGGCGGCGGGGTCGATCTGCGGGAGTTCATCCGCGACATCCCGGGCTTCCCGAAGCCGGGCATCGTCTTCAAGGACATCACGCCGCTCATGGCCGACGCGGCAGCGCTCGACGCGGCCGTGATGGGCCTCGCCGAGTACGCGCGACCGCTGGGCGTGGACGTCGTCGTCGCGGCCGAGGCGCGCGGCTTCCTGCTCGGGCCGGCGCTCGCCCGCGAGCTCGGGGCCGGCTTCGTGCTGGCCCGCAAGCCGGGCAAGCTGCCGCACGCCACCGTGCGCGCCGAGTACCTGCTCGAGTACGGCTCCGACGCCCTCGAGCTGCACTCCGACGCCGTGGCGTCGGGCGCCCGCGCGCTCGTGCACGACGACCTGCTCGCCACGGGCGGGACGGCGCGGGCGCTGTGCAGCCTCGTCGAGCAGCTCGGCGGCGAGGTCGCGGGCTGCGCGTTCCTGCTCGAGCTGGGGTTCCTCGGGGGCCGCCAGGCGCTCGAGCCCTACGACGTGCATGCGCTGCTGACCTACGCCGCGGAGTAGCTGGTGCCGACCACACGCCGTCGTCGCACGCTTCGCGCCGACGCCGCCACGCTCTGGCGGACCGTCGGCGACCCCCACCATCTGCCCCGCTGGTGGCCCCGGGTGGAGCGGGTGGAGCAGGTCGAGGCCGGCCGGTTCACCGAGCTGCTGCGCACCGCGAAGGGGCGCGCCGTGCGCGCGGACTTCCGCCTCGCGGAGCTGCGCGCACCGCGCGAGATCGCCTGGGCGCAGGACGTCGAGGGGACGCCGTTCGAGCGGGTCCTCGAGTCCGCGCGCACGACGGTCCGGCTGACGGACGCCGGGGCGGGCGCGACGCAGGTCGAGCTCGAGCTCAGCCAGGCGCTGCGGGGCTTCGCGCGCTTCGGGGGGCTGCTGGTCCGCCGCGCCGCCGCGCGTGCGCTCGACGAGGCACTCGACGCGCTGGAGGCGCAGCACCCCGGCTGAGGTCGCGGCGGGGTCTGAGGACTCAGCCGGCCGCCGGACGCTGGATCGGCCCGGCGACGACGATCGGGCCGGGCCGCGTGGCGTTCGCGGAGGTCTCGCGGGTGATGATGAGCTGCTTGTAGTCGTAGAAGCGGGCGAGCTGGTCCTTCAGCCGCGTCGCCTCGGCGCCCTGGGCCTGCGTCGGGTCGGCGCCCGTGACGAGGTTGCCGTTGGCCCCGACGCCGTTGGCCACGAAGCCGAGGCGGCTGGCCTGCGCGGGCGCGGTGTACAGCCACACGGCGTAGGAGAACTTGTTGCCCGTCGCGGGGAACTTCTGCCCGGCGATGCCGAGCACGCGCTGGCCCTGGCGGTTGAGCACGTAGGCGACGGCGATCGCGGCGTTGCTCGTGCTGCTCAGCTTGACCTGGCTCTCGATCTGGCCCGTGCCGGCCGCGGTGCTCGTCGAGGCGGTCGTGTCGGCCGGCGCCGCGCCGGTCGCGGCGACCGGCGCAGCGGCGGGGGTGGCGCCGCCGCCGTTGTCGCGCGTGAGCAGCGCGACCAGGACGACCGCGACCACGACGGCCACGACCCCGAGCACGACGAGGCCCCCGAGGCGCGACGAGCGCTCGCCACCCGCCCGGGCCGACCGGCCGGACGTCCCGTTGCTCGCGGCCGCGTCCGGGATCGCGGGCAGCGGCTCCCGCGCGATCGGCCCGAGGTGCTCGGCGAGGCCTCGCGCCCACGTGCGGCCGGCCTCGGAGCCCTCGAGGAACGCGCGGGTCGTGGCGGCCTGGGCCTCCGACTGCTGGCCGAGGAGGTAGTCGCCGACCTCGTCCTGGCGCGACGGGTTCAGCCCCTCCGGCGAGTCCGGCCCGAGGTTCTCCAGCGCGTCGAGCGCGCGCTCGCGCACGGCGGTCTCGTCGATCCGCAGCAGGCCGCCGAGGTCCTCGTAGGACTTGCCCTGCTTGAGCAGGAGCTGGAGGACCGCCTTCTGATCAGCCGGGAGTTCGTCGAGCCTGCTCATGTGGCGCCGTAGCCTAGACACTGGGTCGGCCAGGAGGCCCCGCCCCACCGGGCGGCTCATCTAGGGTCCGGTGGATGGAGTTCGAGCCCGTGGTGCCGCTGGAGCGCACCTTCGACGCGCTGTACGGCCTGGAGATCCTCGAGTCCTCGCCCGAGGAGGTCACCGCGCAGGTCGCGGTGCGCGACGAGCTCAAGCAGCCGATGGGCCTGGTGCACGGCGGCGTGTTCGCCTCGATCGCGGAGTCGATCGCCTCGCAGGGCACCGCCTGGGCGGTGTTCGAGGACGGGATGATGGCGCAGGGCCTGAGCAACCAGACGTCGTTCCTGCGCCCGATCCTCGAGGGGACGATCCACGCCCGCGCGCGCCGCCGCCACAGGGGCCGCACGACCTGGGTGTGGGAGGTCGACATCACCGACGACGACGACCGCCTGTGCGCGCTGGTGCGCATGACGATCGCCGTGCGGCCGCGCCCGGGCCGCGACGCGGACCGCGCTGCTCAGCCGCGGTAGGCGTTCGTGATCGGCAGCCGCCGGTCGCGCCCGAACGCCCGCGGCGTGATCTTGATCCCGGGCGGGGACTGGCGCCGCTTGTACTCGGCCAGGTCGACGAGTCGCAGCACCCGGTCCACGGCGTCCGCCGGCAGCCCACGGTCGATGAGCTGCTCGCGCCCGAGGTCGAACTCGACGTAGCCCTCCAGGATCGGGTCCAGGATGTCGTAGGGCGGCAGGGACTCGTCGTCGCGCTGGTCGGGCCGTAGCTCGGCGGACGGCGCCCGTGTGACGATCTCCTCCGGGACCGGGTTGCGCGGGTCGCGGTGCGCCCGGTGGGCGGTGAGCTGGTAGACGAGCGTCTTGGGGACGTCCTTGATCACCGCGAAGCCGCCCGCGCTGTCGCCATAGAGCGTCGAGTAGCCCACGCTCATCTCGGACTTGTTGCCCGTCGTCAGCACGAGCCAGCCGAACTTGTTCGACAGGGCCATGAGCAGGTTGCCGCGGATGCGCGCCTGCAGGTTCTCCTCGGTCAGGTCGGGCTCGCGGTCGCCGAACGCGTCGGCCAGCAGCTGCTCGTAGGACTTCATGGGGTCCTCGATCGGCAGCTCGATGACCTCGACGCCGAGGTTCTCGGCGAGCACGCGGGCGTCGGACTGGGTGCCCGCGCTCGAGTAGCGCGACGGCATGATGACGGCGGTGACCTTGTCGGGCCCGAGGGCGTCGACGGCCACGAGCAGCACGAGGGTGGAGTCGATGCCGCCGGACAGGCCCAGGCAGACGTGCTCGAAGCCGTTCTTGGCCACGTAGTCGCGCGTGCCGAGCACGAGCGCGGCGTAGACCTCGGAGAGCGGGTCCAGCGGCTCAGCGATCTCGCCGTGCTGCGAGCGGTCGGCCGTGACGCGCGTCCTGAACGAGCCCGCGCGGGTCACGTTCGGGCGCGCCTCGCGCACGGCCAGCCGGGGCCGCGTGTCCCGCAGCCGCGCGGCCGCGGCCGCCGAGGTGTCCACGTCTGCGATCAGCAGGTCCTCGGCGAACTGCGGCGCGCGGGCGACGACCGCGCCGGTGTGGTCGACCACGACGCTCGCGCCGTCGAAGACGAGCTCGTCCTGCCCGCCGACCAGCGCGCAGAAGGCCACCGCCGACAGGCCGTCGCGCGCGCGCTGGGCGATCATCCGCTCGCGCTCGGCCGCCTTGCCGGCGTGGTAGGGCGACGCGGACAGGTTGATGACCAGGCGCGCGCCCGCGAGGGCCTCGTCCATCGCCGGGGCGCCGGGCATCCAGATGTCCTCGCAGATCGTCAGGCCGACGGGGACCCCGTCCACCTCGACGATCATCGGCTCGGCGCCGGCCTGGAAGTAGCGGACCTCGTCGAAGACGCCGTAGTTGGGCAGGCGCATCTTGCGGTAGACGGCCTGGACGGCGCCGTCGGCGCAGACCGCGAGGGCGTTGTAGACGTCGTCGTCGCGCTCGGGGAAGCCGATCAGGGCCACGATGCCCTGGGCGCGGGCGGCCAGGCGGTCGACGGTGGCCCGCGCGGAGGCGAGGAAGTGCTCCTTGAACAGGAGGTCCTCCGGCGGGTAGCCGGAGACCGCGAGCTCGGGGGTCAGGACGAGCGCCGCGCCCTGCTCGCGGGCGTCGTCGATCGCGCGGGCGATGCGGGCCTCGTTGCCCGCCAGGTCGCCGACGACGGTGTTGATCTGGGCCAGGGCGATCCGCATGCGCTCACCATCTTCCCAAGCCGGCGTCCGGACGACCCTCGGCGTCGCTCAGGGCCCGTTCCCGCGCCCGAGCCAGTGGTCGATGAACGCCCGCAGCGCGGGGTCGGACGGCGAGGCGACCTGCAGCTCCCGGCCGCTCGCCTGAGCGCGCACCCCGCGGGCGGCCGCGGCGCGGACGAGGACGGCCTGACCGGCGTCGACCGTCGCGGGCTCGGCAGGGCCGGCGACGTCGCGCGCCAGGGCGCGGGCGGCCGCGAGTTGGGCGGGGCCCGCACGCAGGACCACGTCGCCGAGCGCCAGCAGGCGGCGGTCGGCCGCCGACCCCTGCGCCGCCGGGCTCACGGCTCGCCCGGGGACGGCGGCGGGCGCGTTCGTGGTGGCGTCGTCGCGGCCGGACAGCA
>JAXDGY010000428.1:0-16326 GCA_034664785.1 Solirubrobacteraceae bacterium | reverse complement strand
GTTCTCGCCGGACGGCCCGCTGTGGGCGTCGATCGCGATCTCGGTGAAGTTGCTGGCCCCGGCGCTTCCGGTCACGGTCACGGTGTCGCCCGTCAGGGGCGGTGGCGCGGGCGCCTTCGCCCAGCCCGGGGCCGGCACGACGGCGAGCATTCCCAGCACGGCGCCCAGCAGCAGGCGGATCCTCATGGCGGACACCCTTCTCGATCTGCGACCGGTCGTCTCGGACCTGGCGCGCGACCCTACGCCGATCCTTGTGACGGATCCACACTGCCTGGCTATCCTCGCCGGGGTGAGCCTCGCGCCGCCGGCCCGCCCGCCGTCAGGGCGCGAGCCGAGCCCCCTCGACCTGCTGACCGATCGCCGCGCGATCGTCGACACGACCGTCCCGCCGGTCGCGTTCCTGGTCGCCGACGCCGTGGCGAGCCTGCATGTCGCCGCGATCGTCGCCGTCGCGCTCGCGGTCGCGCTCCTGCTCGAGCGCGTGGTGCGCGGCGCGCCCGTGACGAACGCCATCGGCGGCCTGCTGGGCACCGGCCTCGCCGTCGGCATCGCGCTGCGCACGGGCTCGGTGGAGGGCTACTTCTGGCCGAAGGTCGCCCAGAACGGGGCCTACGCCGTGGGCTTCCTGGTCAGCGTGGCGGTCGGGCGCCCAGGGGTCGGGCTGCTGATGCGGGTGTTCATGCGCTGGCCCGCGTCGTGGTTCGCCCGCCCCCACGTCCGCCGCGTCTGGTCGGAGATCACGCTGGCCTGGGTCGTGCTGTTCACGGTGCGTGCCGTGGTCTACAGCGTCCTGATCCTCTCGGGCCACGCCGCGTGGCTCGGCGGCGCCGTCCTCATCCTGGGCTGGCCCGCCTTCGCCGGGCTCGCGTTCGCGAGCTACCGCTACGCCCCGCGGCGCTTCGCCCAGCTCGGGGAGCCGGACCCGCGCACGGACTACGACGCGGAGGGCCGCCTGCTCGACGGCTGGCAGGACGCGCCCGCGCGGACGTAGTCAGGCTGCAGGCCGGGCGTCCACGGCGAGCCGGCGCTCGGCCACCGCGATCGCGTCCGCGCTCTCGTCGACGAGCACGAAGCGCCGGCCGAGCGCCCGGCACGCCGCACCGAGCGTGCCGGAGCCCGCGAAGGGGTCGAGGCACCAGCCCCCCGGTCGCGACGACGCCGCCACGATGCGCCGCAGCACGCCCTCCGGCTTCTGCGTCGGGTAGCCCGTCTTCTCGCGGCTCGTGGTGCCGACGATCGTGTGCCACCACACGTCCGTGGGCAGCTTGCCCCGCGCCGCCTTCTCGGGCCCGACGAGCCCGGGCGCCATGTAGGGCTCGCGCTCGACCTCGGCGGCGTCGAAGTGGTGGGCGCCGGGGGTGCGCACGTAGACGAGGATCGTGTCGTGCTTGGCCGGCCAGCGGTCCCGCGGGCGGCCGCCGAAGTCATAGGCCCAGACGAGTTCGTTGAGGAAGGCGTCGGGCCCGAAGAGCTCGTCGAGCAGGGCGCGGGCACGGTGCGCCTCGCGGAAGTCGAGGTGGAGGTACAGCGTGCCGTGCGGGGCCAGCAGGTCGCGGACCCGCGTCAGGCACGGGCGCAGCAGGCCCTCGAGCCAGTCCGCGTGGTCGTCGGCGTAGGACAGCGCGCCGCGGCGCTGGGTGCGGCCCGTGTTGAACGGCGGGTCGAGGTAGGCCAGGTCGAAGGCGCCGTCGGGCAGCGCGTTGAGGACCGGGAGGTTCTCGCCGTGCACCAGCAGGTCGTCGCGCAGGGGGGCGCCGCGGCCCACGGCGCTGCCGGCCAGCACCCTCATCGCGGCCGCCGGATCTCCATCCACTTCGCCGGGTCCTCCAGGGCGGTGAAGCCGAAGCCCGCGTACAGCTCATGCGCGTCGTCCGTGGCGAGCATCAGGCGCGGCGGGACGCCCGGGTGGGCCATGACCGCCGCCACGAGCGCCTTGCCGACCCCGCCGCCGCGCGCGGCCGGGACGACGAACACGTCGGCGAGATAGCCGAACGTCGCGCCGTCGGTGATGACGCGCGCGAAGCCGAGCTGGCCGCCGTCCACCCCGTAGGCACCGAAGCAGAGCGAGCCCTCGATCGCCCGCTCGGTGACCTTCCGCGGGCGCCCGCGGGCCCAGTAGGACTCCTCCGCGAGGAAGGCGTGGATGAGGTCGCGGTCCAGCCGCGCGCGATCCGTCGAGACGTCCAAGGCGACCAGAACTGTGCCACGGTGCACGGCGGATGCCCGGCCCCGCCCTGCGCCGCCCACCCGCCCGTCGACCAGTCCGCCCGTCCGCAGTCCGGCGCCGCCGCCTGCGCGCCGCGGCCCTGCTCGCCCTCGCCGTCCTGGTCGGCCTCGGCGTCGCGCTCGCCGTCCGCGGCGGCTCGGGCGGGGGCGACGGGGGCAGGCTCCGGCCGGGGTCGAAGGCGGGCCAGGGCACGGACCCGCTGCGCTACGACCCCTCGCGGCGCGCCGGCTTCGAGGCCCGGGCGGCCGCCGGCCTGGCGCACGTCCTGTACGCCAAGTCACCGGGCGGCGCGGTGGCCAGCGCCCGCCGCACGGCGCGCTGGCGCCCGCTGGTCGAGGCCGCGGCGCGGCCGGCCGGCCTCGACCCGAATGTGCTCGAGGCGATCGTCCTGCTCGAGAGCGCCGGACGCGAGGACGCCATGGCCTCCAGCGACCTCGCGGGCGCCGCCGGGCTCACGCAGATCCTGGCGGAGACCGCGACCAACCTCCTCGGCCTGCACGTCGACGTCCGGGCGAGCGCCCGCCTGACGCGCGGCATCGCCCGCGGCCACCGCGTGGCGGCCCGCGTCCGCGAGCGCCGGCGCGTCGACGAGCGCTTCGATCCGGCCAAGGCCCTGGCGGCCACGGCGCGCTACCTCGTCCTCGCCCGCAAGACGCTCGGCCGCGACGACCTCGCGGTCGTCAGCTACCACATGGGTATCGGCAACCTGCAGCAGGCGCTCGCCGCCTACGGCGAGAAGCGCATCCCCTACGCGCAGCTCTTCTTCGACTCCTCCCCCGCGCACCACCCGAAGGCGTGGACGAAGCTCGCGAGCCTCGGCGACGACTCCTCGACGTACCTCTGGCGCGTGCGCGCCGCCGAGCAGATCATGCGCGCCTACCGCAGCGACCCCGCCGGCTTGGCCGCCACGGCGGCGCTCCAGACGGGTCGCAACTCGGCCGAGCTCGTGCTGCGCCCGCCCTCGAGCACCCCGGCCTTCGCCGACGCGGCCGCCATACGCCGCGCGACGACGGCCGGCAGCGTGCTGCCGCTCGACGCCGCAGGGCTGGCCCCGTACGGCGTGCGGATCCACCCGTCGATGGGCGAGCTCGGCCCCCGGCTCGGGACGACGAAGCGGCTCTACCGCGTCCTGCGGCCCGAGGCGCTCGCGGTGGTGCGCTACCTCGGGGCGGGCACGCAGGCGATCAGCGGCGCCAAGCCGCTGGTCCTGACCAGCGCGACGCGCGACACGCGCTACCAGCGCGCGCTCGGGCGGGCCAACCCGGAGGCGACCCACGCCTTCTCAGAGCACACGACCGGCTTCGCCTTCGACGTCAGCCGGACGTACGCCTCGCGTGCACAGGCACAGGCCTTCCAGTTCCTGCTCGACCGGCTGACGGCGCTGGACGTCATCGCGTGGGTCCGCGAGCCCGCGGCCATCCACATCACCGCCGGGCCGCGCGCCGCCGAGCTGCTCGGGCTGCTCGGCCGCGGGGCGCCGAAGCCGTGAGGAGCGCGCGCTAGCTCGGAGCCCCCGCCGGGAGCAGCTCGCGCACCACCTCGGCCACGTGCTCCGGGTTGATGCCGAGCCGCTCGAGCACCTCGGCCCCGGGCGCGCTGGCCCCGAAGCGGTCGATCGAGACGCTGCGGTCGACCCAGCGCTCCCAGCCCATCGAGATCGCGGCCTCGACGCTGACCTTCGGCCGGTCCGCCGGCAGCACGGAGCTGCGATAGGCCTCGTCCTGCTCGGCGAAGAGCTCCCACGAGGGCATCGAGACGACCCGCGCCTGGACGCCGTCGCCCGCCAGCAGGTCGGCGGCCGCCAGCGCGGTGTGGACCTCGGCGCCCGTGCCCACGATCACCGGCCCGTCGCCCTCGCGCACGACGTAGGCGCCGCGCCGGACGCCCGCGCGGGCGGGCTCCCACTCGAGGATCGGCAGGTCCTGGCGCGAGAAGGCGAAGACCGCCGGGCCGTCGAGGTCCTCGAGCACGACGCGCCACGCCTCGGCCGTCTCCATGGCGTCGGCGGGGCGGATGACCGTGAGGCCGGGGATCGCCCGCAGCGCCGCGAGGTGCTCCACGGGCTGATGCGTCGGGCCGTCCTCGCCGAGGGCGACCGAGTCGTGGGTGTAGACCCAGGCGACGGGGAGGCCGGTCAGCGCGCTGAGGCGGATCGCCCCGCGCATGTAGTCGGCGAACTGCAGGAACGTCGAGCCGTAGGGCCGCGTGATCCCGCCGTGCGCGGCCATGCCGTTGACGATGCCGCCCATGCCGTGCTCGCGCACGCCGAAGAAGACGTTGCGCCCGGCCTTCGCCGGCGTGTAGCGCTCCTCGTCGCCGCCGGGGAACTCGGTCTTCGTCGACTCGGAGAGATCGGCGGCGCCGCCGACCATCGTCGGGACGAACGGGGCGAACGTCGCCATGACCTGCTGGCCGGCGCTCCGCGTCGCGAGCTTGTCCTTGCCCCACTCGGGCGGCAGCACGTCGGCCAGCCCGGGCAGCGGCCGGCCGGCCTGGCCGGCGTCCCAGGCCGCGGCGCGGTCCGGGTCGGCCTCGCGCCACGCCCTGAGGCGCTCCTCCCAGGCGCGCTGCGCCTCGCGGCCGCGCTGCACCGCGCTGAAGCGCTCGTAGACGCCGTCGGGCACGTGGAAGTGCTGGTCGGGGTCCCAGCCGAGGACCTCCTTGGTGGCGCGGACCTCGTCCTCGCCGAGCGCGGCGCCGTGCGCCTTGCTCGTCCCCTGCTTGTGCGGCGACGGGTAGCCGATGATCGTCTTGACGCGGATGAGCGTCGGCTTGTCGGCCTCGCGCTTGGCCACGGTGATCGCCGCGTCCAGGGCCGTCAGGTCGTTGCCGTCGTGGACCTCCATGACGTTCCAGCCGTAGGCCTCGAAGCGCTTGGTGACGTCCTCGTTGTCGAACGACAGCGAGGTGGGGCCGTCCAGCGAGATCGAGTTGTCGTCGTAGAGGTAGACGAGGCGGTTGAGCTGCAGCTTGCCCGCCAGCGAGGCGGCCTCGTGCGAGATGCCCTCCATCAGGTCGCCGTCGGAGCAGATCGCGTAGACGTGGTGGTCGACGACCTCCTCACCGAACGTCTCGCGCAGGAAGCGCTCGGCCATCGCCATCCCGATGCCGTTGGCGAAGCCCTGGCCGAGCGGGCCTGTCGTCACCTCCACGCCCGGGGTGACGTGGACGCGGTCGCGCTCGGGGTGGCCCGGGGTGAGCGAGCCCCACGCCCGGAAGCGCTTGAGCTCATCGAGCGGGAGGTCGTAGCCCGAGAGGTGCAGGACGCTGTAGAGCAGCATCGACCCGTGGCCGGCGGACAGCACGAAGCGGTCGCGGTCGGGCCAGTCCGGGTCCTCGGGGTTGTGGACCATGTGCTTCGCGTAGAGCAGGTACGCGGCAGGGGCCATGGCCATCGGCATGCCGGGATGACCGGAGTTCGCCTGCTGCACGGCATCCATCGTCAGGGTGCGGATCGTGTCGACGGCGAGCTGGTCGAGGTCCTGGGTCATGGTCGCTTAGACTCGCTTTCCATATGTCTAGTGGGACGCACTGCTTCGTCGAGATCCCCAAGGGAAGCCGGAACAAGTACGAGTGGGATGAAGACTTGCAGGCCATCAAGCTCGACCGGTTCCTGTTCAGCTCCGTCGTCTACCCGACCGACTACGGCTTCATCCCGGAGACGCTCGGCGAGGATGGAGACCCACTCGACGCGATGGTATGCGTCTCCGAGCCCACCTTCCCTGGCTGCTTCATCCCGGTCAAGGTGATCGCCCTGTTCAAGATGAGCGACGACAAGGGCGTGGACGACAAGGTGCTGTGCGTGCCGCTCGAGGACCCGAACTGGAACGCGATGGAGGGCCTCGACGACCTGCCGCAGACCCTGCTCGACGAGATCGCGCACTTCTTCTCGATCTACAAGCAGCCCGAGGGCAAGCACGTCGACGTCGACGGGTGGTACCCCAAGGCCGTCGCGCTGGCCGAGATCGACGCGGCGCGCGGGCGCTGGCAGGCGGGCCGGCGGACCGCGTGACCGACGTGCTGCGCACGCCGGAGGCCCGCTTCGACGCCGTGGCCGGCTTCCCCGGCGCGCCGCGCCACCTGGACGTCGACGGGGTCCGCGTCGCGTGGGTGCAGGAGGGCGCCGACGACGCCCCGCCGGTCTGGTTCATGCACGGCGAGCCGACCTGGGGCTACCTGTGGCGCAAGGTCATGGCACCGGTCGCCGCGGCGGGCCACCGCTGCATCGCGCCCGACCTGCCGGGCTTCGGGCGCTCCGACAAGCCCGCCGAGCTGAGCTGGTACTCCTACGACCGCCACACGGCCCACATGGCGGCGCTGCTCGAGCACCTCGACCTCCACGGCGCGACGATGGTCGTCCACGACTGGGGCGGCCCGATCGGCATGCGCCTGTTCGTCGAGCACCCCGAGCGCTTCGAGCGCCTCGTCGTCCTCGACACCGGCTTCTTCACCGGCGAGCAGCGGATGACCGACGCCTGGAAGGCCTTCCGGGACTTCACCGAGCGCACCGAGGACCTGCCCGTCGGCTTCCTGGTCCAGGGCGCCTGCGCGTCCGAGCTGCCCGCCGAGGTCGTCGCGGCCTACGAGGCGCCGTTCCCGACGGCCGCGCACAAGGCCGGCGCGCGCGCCTTCCCGCTCATGCTCCCCACCTCGCCCGACATGCCCGGGGCCGCCGAGGGGCGCGCGGTGCGCGACGCGATGGCCGCCGACCGGCGCCCGAAGCTCGTGCTGTGGGGCGCCGAGGACCCGATCATCCCGCCCGCCGCCGGCGAGCGGCTCGCCGAGCTGATCGGCGCGCCGGCGCCCGAGCTGCTCCCGGGCGCCTCGCACTTCCTGCAGGAGGACGCAGGCACCGCGATCGGCGAGCGGATCGCCGCGTGGCTTCAGCCGACCCTCAGGGCGTGCTCTGCGTGAGCTGCTTGCTGTCCTCGCCGGGCTCCAGGCCCGGCTCGGACGCCGATGCGCGCAGCTCGTAGGCGCGGCGCGCGGCGTCGTCGCGCTGGACGAGCACCTGGTCGGTCTTCATGACGCGCCCCAGCGCCTCGCGCCCGCGACGCGGCAGCAGGCCCATGACCGCGGTGAGCGGCCCGATGTTGCGTGGCACGAACACGTCGAAGCGCGGGGTCTGCAGCGCGTCCACGATGGCGTCGGCCACGTCGGAGGGCTCGATGTGCCTGACCCCCCGCGTCTGCTGCAGGCCGGCGGCCAGCTCGGTCTTGACGACGACGGGCATCACGCAGCTGATCTCGATCGGCGTGTCGCGCAGCTCGGCGCGCACGGCCTCGGAGACGCCGACCACGAAGTGCTTGGTCCCGCAGTAGGTCGCGCCGCCCGGGAAGCCGGCCTTGCCCGCGGAGGACGCGATGTTCACGAGGTGGCCGCGGTAGCGCCGCTGGAAGCGCGGCAGGACGGCCTTCATGCCGTACAGCACCCCGTTGACGTTGATGTCGATCATCCGCTGCGTCGTGCGGTCGTCCTCCTCCAGGAAGCCCCCGAGCTGCATGATCCCGGCGTTGTTGACGAAGACGTCGAGCTCGCCGAGCTGGGCCTCGGCGGCGTCGACGAAGGCCTCGACGGAGGCCTTGTCGGTCACGTTGAGCTCGAAGGCCGCGACGTCCGGGCCGAGCTCCTGCGCCGTGGCCTGCGCGGCGGCGAGGTCGAGGTCCCCGATCGCGACCTTCATGCCCTGGGCGACGAAGGCCCGGGCGGTCTCCCGGCCGATGCCACGGGCGCCGCCCGTGATGGCGGCCACCTGGCCGGAGAGGACGCGTGGGGGCTGCTTGGCCATGCGGAACTTCCTCCTGGACTCGGGAGTGACGCCTGCGTCAACCTTAGCTGACGCGATGTCAGGTGCAGCGGGAGTGCGGCCGTCATGCGCGAAGATGTGGCCATGGAGCACTTCGAGCACGACGGGCACCGCCTCGCCTACACCTCGTTCGGCGACGGCCCGCGGACCGTCGTCCTCATCCACGGCCTGCTGTTCTCCCAGAAGCTGCTGCATCCGCTCGCGCGCGAGCTCGCCGGGCGCGGGGAGCGCGTCGTCACCCTCGACCTGCTCGGCCACGGTGCCTCCGACCGGCCGGTCCCGATGCAGGACTACTCCATGACGGGCTACGGCGAGCAGGTCATCGGCCTGCTGGACCACCTGGGCGTGGAGGAGGCCGTCGTCGGCGGCCTGTCCTTGGGTGCCAACACGTCGCTGGAGGCGGCCGCGCTGGCTCCGGAGCGCATCCGCGGGCTCGTCATCGAGATGCCCGTGCTCGACAACGCCCTGCTGGGCTGCGCCGTCGCCTTCACGCCGCTCATGCTCGCGCTGACGTTCGGCGCGCCCGTGATGAAGGGCATCCAGGCCGTCGCCCGCAGGGTGCCGACGCCCCACGTCGGCCGCGCCGGCTGGATGGCCGACGTCCTGCTCGACCTCGTGCGCCAGGACCCCAAGCCCAGCGCCTCGCTGCTGCAGGGCCTGTTCTTCGGCCGCGTCGCGCCGCCCAAGGCCGAGCGCCGCACGTTGTCGATGCCCGCCCTTGTGATCGGCCACCAGCGCGATCCCGTCCACCCGTTCAGCGACTCGGACGCGCTCGTCGACGAGATGCCCGACGCCCGCCTGGTCCAGGCGAGCTGGATCGGCGAGCTCCTGGTCAGCCCCGAGCGCCTCACCTGCGAGATCTCCGAGTTCCTCGACCGGGTCTGGAAGCCGCGGCGTGCCCCGCGCGCCCGGCGCGTTGCGTAGCCTGTCCGCCCGTGAGCAGCCGTCAGCAGGAGAAGGAGCGCCGGCGCGCCGAGCGCCTGGCCAAGGAGCAGGAGGCGGCGCGCGCGGTGGCGCGCACCAAGCGCCTGCAGATCGCCGGCGGCGCCGTGCTCGCGATCGCTGCGATCGCGGTCCTCGTGGTCGTGCTGACGTCGGGCAGCAGCAGCAGCGCGGACGGGCCCAAGTCCACCGCGGACGCCAAGGCGAACATCCCCGCGGCGGGCGCGAACGCCAACGCCGACGGGCTCCCCGCGGCCGCCAAGGCCGCGCAGTGCACGGTGCTCAACCCGCCGAGCGAGGGGCGCACCCACGTCACCACGACGGTGACCTACAAGAACTCGAACCCCCCGGCGTCGGGCCCGCACAACCCGACGCCCGCGCAGGACGGGATCTACGACCCGGGCAACGAGCCGGCCAAGGAGAACTGGGTCCACTCGCTCGAGCACGGGCGCATCGTGATCCAGTACCGGCCGGGCACCCCGAAGGCGACGATCGACGGCCTGGAGACCGTCGGCAGCGAGGCGCTCAACGGGACCCCGGCCTACCACGTCCTCGGCATGCAGAACAACACGCGCATGCCCTACGCGGTGGCCGCGGTGGCGTGGACCCACGTGCTCGGCTGCAACACGATGAACCCGCAGGTCTACGACGCGATCCGGGCGTTCCGCGCCCGCTACACGGACAAGGGCCCGGAGCTCATCCCGTAGGTCGCGTCAGCGCGGCGCCGGCGGGCCGGGCGGGTCGACGATGTCGCGCCCGGTGGGGACGAGCTCCTCGTCGAGCTCGAGCTGCCAGTAGTAGCGCGTGAAGGTCCGGCCGGCGAGGAAGTCCCCGACGTGCGGCTCCGGCCGCTCGCCCTGCGCCATCCGCACGATGAGCTCGGGATAGGTGCGCCCGGGCAGCGCCGCGTAGACGGGCGCGGGGAAGGCGCCGCCGAAGCGCGTGTTGACGTCGGTGATGCCCAGGCCGATCTCGCGGTCGCGGAAGGCCTGGACGGTGCACGGGCCGCGGACGCCGAGAGCCTCGACGACACGCCGGCCGAGGTCCACGAGCTCAGGGTCGGCGATGACCGTCCCCTTGATCGACTCCCCGCCGCGCGACTCGATCATCGTCCGCGGGATCGCGTTCAGGCAGCGCCCGTCCTGGTCGCTGAGGCAGTCGATCGAGAACTCCGGGCCGTCCATGAGGCGTTGCACCATCACGGGCTCGTCGACGTAGCCGCAGAAGAAGTCGGCCTCGCGCTCATCGCGGGCGGGGTGGATCGAGCGGGCGCCGCTGCCGCGGCGCGGCTTGACCATGACGGGGTAGGCCGGCACGGGCTCGCCGGGCAGCACCGTGGGCGGGCTGGGGAGGCCCAGGGACTCGAGCAGGCCGTGGGTCTCGTACTTGTCGTAGGTCGCCGACGCGATCGCCGGGTCGGGCACGAGCGCGGGCAGCAGCCCGTCGGCCCGCGCCTGGGCGAGCACCTCGATGTCGAGGTCGGTGAGCGGCACGACGGCGCCGACGTCCCACTCCTCGCAGAGGGCCTGCAGGGCGGGGACGTAGCCCGGGTCGCGGATCAGCGGGACGGCGCGGCGCACGCTCGCCGCGTACTGCGCCGGGGCCAGCGGGTTGGGGTCGCAGGCGATGACGGTGGTGTGCTGGGCGAAGGCGGCGACGATGTCGTAGCGCTTGCCCGTGCCGGTCAGCAGGACGCTCTTCATGGGTGCCGGGCATCCTGTCAGGCAGGGCCACCGTCCCAGCCGCCCGTGCCGCCCTTGTAGGCGCCCTCGCGCTTGAGCAGCACCGCGGCGGTGCGCCGCAGGATCTCCAGGTCCAGCCGCAGCGAGCGGTGCTCGATGTAGTGCAGGTCGAGCTCGATGCGCTCCGACCACGGCAGGGCGTTGCGGCCGTTGACCTGCGCCCAGCCCGTCAGGCCCGGCTTGACCGCCAGGCGGCCCATCTGGCGCGGCGTGTACTGGGCGACCTGGACCGGGACGGTGGGCCGCGGGCCGATGAGCGTCATGTCGCCGCGCAGGACGTTGACGAGGTTGGGCAGCTCGTCGATCGAGGTCAGGCGCAGCAGCGCGCCGACGCGGGTGATGCGGGCGTCGCCCTCGTTGACGGCGAGGCCGGCGCCGAGGTGCTCGGCGCCGGCGACCATGGTGCGCAGCTTGTACACGTCGAACTCGCGGCCGTCCTTGCCCACGCGGCGCTGGCGGTAGATCGGGTGCCCCGGCGTCTCCAGGCGGATCGCCAGCGCGGCGAGCGCGACGACCGGGGCCGACAGCGCGAGGCCGAAGGCGCTGACCACGACGTCGACGGCGCGGCGGATCACCGCGTGCCCTCCGGCGGCGTCCAGCCCGCCTCGGTCCCGTGGCGCAGCCAGTCCGCCAGCCCTGCGGCGATCGAGGCCTGGGTGAGCACGTAGTACCGGGCCACGAGGCCCGGGCGCCCGAGGCGGCCGCCGGCCGCCGCCGCGGCCAGCAGGGCGAGCTGCGGCGCGAGCACGCGCGGGCGGCGCAGGCTGGCGGCGAGCGCCGCGAGGTGCAGGAACGGCCCGGCGTAGCGCAGGACGCGGTGCGACAGCACCATGAGCCCGTAGCGCGGACCGTAGCCGCGCGGGTCGATCAGGCCGCCGCGCACGACGATCGGCCACGCGTGGGACATCATCCGGCGCTTGCGCGCCCACTCCCCCTCCACGGTGGGGACCATCTTCTCGGTCGCGCGCGCCGCGGGGGCGTAGACCGCGCGGCGCCCCCGTTTGACGAAGGTGAAGGGGAAGGAGAGGTCGTGGCCCATGATCGGGTCCATCTCCACGTAGTCCTCGCGCCGCGTGGCGTAGATCGCGCCGTTGCCCCCCGTGACCGACGCACGCGCGGACTCGAGGCCGCGCAGCAGCATCTCGTAGCGCCAGTACAGACCCTCCTGGTTGGTCCCCGCGGCGTTCACGAAGCTCACCTGACCACAGACGTAGCCGACCTCGGGGTCGGCGAACGGGGCGACGAGCTCGCGCAGGGCCGCGGGCTCCCAGAGGGCGTTGGCGTCCGAGAAGGCCACGACGTCGCCGCGGGCGGCGCGGACCCCCGCGTCCTGTGCGCGGATCTTGCCGCCGCGCGGCAGCTCGAGGACCACGTCGGCCCCCGCCTCGCGAGCCAGGCGGGCCGTCGCGTCGGCGGAGCCGTCGCAGGCGACGATGACCTCCAGCAGCTCGCGCGGGTAGTCGAGCGCGAGGGCGTCGGCGACCTTCGCGGCGATGACGTCCGCCTCGGCGTAGGCGGCGATGACGAGCGAGACGGACGGCAGCCCGTCCGGCGCCCCGGCTGCGGGCGCCAGCGGCCGCCGGGGCACGGCGAGCAGGGCGAGCGGGTAGCCCGCCTGGGCGTAGGCCAGCGCGCCGAGCGCACCCCAGCGGATCCACGTGGTCGCGCGGGACATCAGCGCAGCATCCTGGCGTAGAGCGCGGCGTGGCGCTCCGCGATCGGGCCCCACGCGTACGTCGTGGCGGCGGCCTCCCGTGCCGCGGCGGCCAGCACGGCGCGTCGACCCGGGTCGTCCACCAGGCCCTGCAGCGCGGCGCGCAGCGCGTCCGGGTCGCCCGGCGGGACATGGACGGCGGGCTCGACCTCCGGGAACCCGCCGACGTCCGACAGCACGAGCGGCAGCCCGAAGCCCAGCGCGGTCGACAGCACGCCGGACTGGTCGATCTCGCGGTAGGGCAGCACGGCCACCGCGGCGCGGGCGAAGCACCACGCGGCCTCGGCCTCGGTCACGAAGCGCGCGACCATCCGGACCCCGGACGGCAGCCGGTCCGGCAGCGCCATCCGCGGCGCGCCGACGACCCACAGCTCCGCGCCGGTCATCCCGCGCCACGCCTCCAGCAGGACGTCGAGGCCCTTGTACGGGCGCAGCAGCCCGAAGAGCAGGACGACCGGCGGGCCGTCGGGCGCGGCCTCGGGGAGCTCGGGCGGGCGTCGCGGCGCCACGCTCCTCAGCGCGTCCAGGACGCCGTGCGGGATGACCTCGACGAGCGCGGGGTCGAGGCCGACCTCGCCGACGAGGCGCGCGCGCCCGTGCTCGGAGTGCACGACGACCGCCCCCATGCGCTCGTAGAGCCGCCGCTGGGCGGCCCGCTGGCCGCGTCGCGGCTCGCGCGGCAGGACGTCGTGGGCGGTGAGCACCCGCGGGCGCCGCGGCAGCAGGTGGGCGTCGAGCTCCTGGACGCTGAGCCACTGGAAGTGGACGAGGTCGGCCTCCCGGGCCGCCGCCCGGCGATAGGCGAGCATGTCGGGCACGTGGCGCAGCCCGCGCGCCCGCCCCGCCGCGCGGCCGTAGAAGCGCTCCTGCACGCGGACCCCCGGCGCGGGCGGGACCTCGCCGTGGCGGAAGGCGCTGGTGACCAGGGTGACGTCGAGCTCAGGCCGCGCCGCGAGCGCCGCCGCGAGCGCACGGTCGTACGGCGGCGTGTAGGCCGCGGGGTCGACGAGGTGGAGGCGCACCGTCGCCGAGCTTATGCGGGCGATCCGCGACAATGACCGCCGCGTGAGCGTCGAGGTCTCCTTCTGCATCGTCAACACGGCCCAGCGCGAGCTGCTCGTCCGCTGCCTGGACGCCGTCGCCGCCGAGCGGGCGCTCGTCGGATTCGACACCGAGGTGCTGGTGCTCGACAACGCCTCGGGCGACGGGTCGGCCGGCGCGGCGCGCAACCACCCGGCGGTGGACGCCCTCATCGTCAACGAGCGGCGGCGCGGCAAGGGCGAGAACGACACGACGCTGCTGCGCCGCGCGCGCGGCCGCTACGCGCTGCTGCTCAACGAGGACTCCGAGCTGCGGCCGGGCGCGACGGCCGCGCTGCACGCCGCGCTGGAGGCCGACGCCGAGGCCGCGGCGGCCGGCGCGCGCCTCGAGCGCCCCGACGGGCGGCTGCAGGCATCGGCCTGGCGCTTCCCCACGCCGGCGACGGCGCTCGTCGGCGCGCTCTTCCTCCACCGCCGCCTGACCGTGCAGTCCCGCGGCGAGCGGACGCGCCGCGTGGACTGGGCGCAGTCGGCGGCGCTGCTCGTGCGCACGGAGGCCGCGGCTGCGATCGGCTGGTTCGACCCGCTGTTCTTCGTCTACTCCGACGAGGTCGACTTCTGCCGGCGACTGCGCGATGCGGGCTTCCGGACGCTCTACGTCCCGGGCGCCGTGGCCGTCCACCACGAGCAGCTCTCCACGGGCGCCGTCCCCGCCCGGCGGATCGTCGAGCTGTCCCGCAACCGCGACCGCTACATGCGCAAGCACCACTCGGCGGCCGCGGCGTGCGCAGTGCGGCTGCTCACGGCATGGACCTACGTGCTGCGCGCCGCCGCCGCGCTCGTCCTCCCGGGCCACGACCCGCGGCGCTACTGGCGCCACGTGACGGCCACGCTGCGCCCTGGGAAGGGCGAGGGGCTGCGCGAGGCCGCCCTCGACTTCAACGCCGCCCCGAGCCGCCGCCTCTAGGCGCCGGCCCGCCGCACCACGAGCCCGACGAGGACGTCGAGCCCGGCCGGCAGCGCGCCGACGTCGGCGTGCTCCTGCAGCGTGTGGGCCCCGCGGACGCGGGCGAGGCCGAGCGTGGCGGCGGGCAGCCCCGCGCCGAGCGCCGCGTTCGCGTCGGTGGACTGCAGGCTCGGCTCCGGGTCCCCCAGCCCCGCCGCGGCGCGGGCCGCGCGCAGGTCGGCCAGCAGCGCGTGGTCGTCGGGCAGCCGCCCGCCCGGGCGGTCCCCGACGAGCTCGAGCCCGATGTCGGTCCCCGTCGCCGCGGCGGCCGCCGCGGCACGCTCGGCGACCGCCGCGTGCGCGGCGGCCAGGCGCGCGCCGTCGAGGTCCCGCAGATCCAGCAGCGCCTCGGCCCGCGGCGCGATCGCGTTGACCGAGCCCTCGGAGGCCAGGCCGTTGACGTTGGCCGCCTCGACGCCCGGGGCGGCGAGGACCTCGCCGAGCAGGCCCACGAGCGCGTGGGCGGCGCTCGGCGACCCGCGGTCGGCCCACGAGTGCCCGCCCGGCGCCGTCGCCGTGATCCGCAGTCGCACGCTTCCCGGCCCGCCGGGAATGAGGTCGTCGAGGTCGCCGCCCTCCACGGCGAGCAGCTCGTCGACGCCCGCACCGGCCACCAGGGCGCGCGCGCCGCGCAGGTTCCCCAGGCCCTCCTCGCCGACGGTGGCCGCGAGCACCACGCCGCGCCGTAGCGCGCCCGGGCCCGCCGCCGCGAGCCGGCGGGCGAGATGGAGCAGGCCCGCCACCCCGAGCGCGTTGTCCCCGATCCCGGGGCCGTGCAGGACGTCGCCGTCGCGCCACACGCGGATCTCGCCCAGATCCGCGAAGACCGTGTCGAGGTGCGCGGCGACCGCGAGCGCGGGCCCCTCCGGCCCCACGCGCGCGAGGACGTTGCCCGTCTCATCGGCGGTGGGCTCCAGGCCCACCTCGGCGAGGCGCCGTGCGACCGCCCGCCCGCGTGCCGCCTCCGCGCCCGTCGGCGCGGGGACCTCACAGATCGCGATCGCGTCGGCGACGCACGCGGCCGCCTCCTCAGGGGTGGTCGGCCGGGCCAGGTCCATGCCGCGAGCCTAGGCAACCTGGCGCAAGGTCCCCTGCTTGGCCCGCCGGCAGACGGGTACGCGCGACGCATGGCCGAGACCAAGCTCACGCAGCGGACGGACACCGGGCGCGACCCGCAGAGCCCGCCTGACCTCACGGGGCGCTCGTGGCTCGGGGTGCTGAAGCGCTCGATCCGCGAGTTCTCAGACGACAACATCACCGACTGGGCGGCGGCCCTGACCTACTACGGCATCCTCGCGCTGTTCCCGGCGATCGCCGCCCTGGTGTCGATCATCGGCCTCGTCGGCCCCTCGGCCACCAACTCGCTGCTGGACACCGTCGCCACCCTGGCGCCGGGGCCGGCCAACGACATCGTCTCGGGCGCGATCAAGGGCGTCGCCTCGAACCGCAGCGGCGCGGGGATCGCCTTCGTGGCCGGCATCGCGCTGGCGCTGTGGAGCGCGTCGGGGTACGTGGGCGCCTTCGCCCGCGCCTCCAACGCGATCTACGAGGTCGAGGAGGGGCGGCCCGTGTGGAAGCTGCGCCCGATGCAGCTCGTCGTCACCACGATCATGATCCTGCTCCTGGCGATCTGCGCGATCGCCGTCGTGGTCACCGGGCCCGTGGCCGAGCAGGTGGGCAACGTGGTGGGCGTGGGCTCGGCGGCGGTGACGGTGTTCGACATCGCCAAGTGGCCGCTCATCGCGCTCGTGGTCGTCACGATGATCTCGATCCTCTACTGGGCCACCCCGAACGTGAAGCAGCCCGGCTTCAAGTGGATCACCCCCGGCGGCATCCTGGCGCTGGTCAT
>JAXDGY010000427.1:0-14069 GCA_034664785.1 Solirubrobacteraceae bacterium | reverse complement strand
GTACGACTCAGGACACCCAGACCGTCCGGAGGCCGACCTACGCTGGCGCTGCCTGGCCGTGGACCCCCCGCAAGGAGCGAGATGACGTCAGTCGAGCAGCGCCCGGACCCCGTCGGAGAGCTGCGGCGGCCGCGCATGGTCAGCGGCCCGCAGGGTCCGCGCGTCGTGCTCGACGGCAAGCCGGTCGTCAGCCTGTGCTCGGGCAACGCGCTCGGCCTGGCCGACCACCCCAAGGTGCGGGAGGCCGCCGCCGACGCGGCGATGCGGTGGGGCGTCGGCGCGGGCGCCTCGCGCCTGGTCTCGGGCAGCATGACCGTCCACCGCCGGCTGGAGGAACGGCTGGCGGCCTTCACCGGGACCGACGCGGCGGTGCTCTTCGGCTCGGGCTACCTGGCCAACCTCGGGGTCCTCGGCGCGCTCGCCGCGCACGCCGGCCCGCGGGCGCTGATCTGCTCCGACGCGCTCAACCACGCCTCGATCGTCGACGGCTGCCGCCTGTCCGGCGCGGAGGCGTTCGTCTACGACCACGCCGACGCCGAGCACCTGGCGTGGGGCCTGGCGAGGGCGCAGGGCCGCCCCGCGCTGGTGGTCACCGACGCCGTCTTCGCCATGGACGGCGACGTCGCGCCGCTCGAGGATCTCGTCGAGGTCGCGGGCCGCCACGGCGCCCGGGTCGTGGTCGACGAGGCCCACGGCCTCGGGTGCCTGGGCCCCGGCGGCCGGGGGGCGGTCGCAGAGGCCGGGCTGGAGGACGAGGTCGACGTCGTCGTCGGGACGTTGGGCAAGGCGCTCGGGTCCTACGGCGGCTGGGCGACGTGCTCGGCGGCGACCGCCCGCGTCCTGCTCCAGGGCGCGCGGCCCCTGCTGCACTCGACGGCGCCGCCGCCGCCTGCCGTCGCGGGCGCGCTGGCCGCCCTCGGGCTGGTGGAGGAGCAGCCGCGGCGTGTGGAGAAGCTCCAGGCCAACGGTGGGATCCTGCGCGACGAGCTGGCCCGCGAGGGCTTCGACGTGGCCGGCTCGAGCACCCACATCGTGCCGCTCGTCGTCGGCTCCGCGGGGCTCGCCGACCGGCTGTGCGAGCTCGGCATCGAGCAGGGCGCCTTCGCGGAGGCCGTCCGCGCGCCCGACGTCCCGGAAGGGACCGCGCGCCTGCGCCTCGCGGTCATGGCCTCCCACACCAAGCCCGAGCTGCGCGAGGCCGCCCAGGCCCTCGGCCGCGCGGCCCTGCGCGCCGGCTTCCGCCCGGGTGCCGGCCTGCCCGTCGCCGCCGCCCAGGACGCCGCGGCCGGCCCGAGCGGCGGCGTCTTCGACGGCCAGGCCCCGCAGCGGCGCGCGGCGTAGCCTCCGGCGCTCCGCGCCCGCTTCTGCGGGAGCGGGCGGCGCGAGTCCATGGGGTAGCGTCCACGGCGTGACCGATTCGCTCGTGGCCGTCGTCGAGATCCCGAAGGGCTCGTCCAACAAGTACGAGTGGGACGACGAGCTCCAGGCGATCAAGCTGGACCGCCTGCTGTTCTCCTCCCTGGGCTACCCGACCGACTACGGGTTCTTCAAGGACACGCTGGCTGCCGACGGCGACCCGCTCGACGTCATGGTCTGCGTCTCCGAGCCGACGTTCCCGGGCTGCCACATCGAGGTGCGGCCCGTCGCGCTGTTCAAGATGCGCGACGAGAATGCGGAGGACAACAAGATCGTCTGCGTGCCGCTGACCGATCCGAACTGGAGCCACATCGAGCGCCTCGAGGACCTGCCGCAGACCCTCCGGGACGAGATCTCGCACTTCTTCGCCATCTACAAGACGCCGGACTGGAAGGTCGTCAAGGTCGACGGCTGGTTCTCGCGCGAGGCGGCGATCGACTCGATCGAGCGCGCGCAGCGCCGCTTCGCCAAGGCGAAGGCCGCCGCCGGCGGCGACCCGGTCCAGCGCTAGGGCGTCCGCCGCCCGTCGGCGGCGACCTTCACCAGCGACGCGTCCACGAGCCACTCGACGGGCGCGACGTCGTCCGTGTAGACCCGGCCCCCGCGCAGGCCCGGCGCCAGGCGCGACGCGGTCGTCCGCGCGACCGTCTGCAGCTCGGGCGCGAGCGCGGGCGTCGCCGCGCGCAGCGCCGCCGGCGAGGCCGCCGCGTCGGTGGCGAGCAGGATCGAGTTGACGTCCTCGCTCGGGTCGCGCACGACCGTCCTGAAGACGGCGCGCATCGTGGAGGACAGCACCTGCTCGAGGTGCTGGTCGCCGGCCGGGTGCCCGACGTTGACGACGACGGAGCCACCGGGGCGCAGCCGGTCGCGGACGAGCTGGAAGAACTCCCGCGTCGCCAGGTAGAAGGGGATGTAGGGCTGGTGGTAGGCGTCCACGAAGATCGCGTCGAAGCGCCGCTTCGTGCCCCGCAGGAACGGCCGCGCGTCGGCGGTGTGCAGGTGCACGTTCGGGCCGCCGAGGCCGAACAGCTCGCGGCCGACCCGCGTCAGCTCGCCGTCGATCTCGACGCCGTCCACGCGGGTGGCGGGAAAGAAGTGCGCGTACGCGCGCGCCGTCGTCCCGGCGGCGTTGCCCAGGATCGCCACCGAGCGCGGCGGGGCCGGGCGCGCGGCGAGCGGCAGCACGAGGAACTCGTCCCAGTAGTTGCCGGTGAGCCATTGGCCCGGGCGGTAGACGGAGTGCACGGCCTGCCCCTCGTTGAGCTCGAGGCGCCGCTCGCCGTCGGGGTCCTCGACGACGCGCGCGTACTGGTAGGCCGTGTCGCGCTCCCAGATCACGCGCCCCTGTCCCGTCGTCTTGACCGTCCCGACGGGCAGCAGCAGCAGCCCCGCGAGCACGACGGGCGCCAGCACGGCGCGACGGCCGAGGCCCAGCGCCGCGACGAGCGCGAGCATGAGGGCGAAGGCGAGGAAGGTCCGGCGGGTCCCGACGAACGGGATCAGGACGAGGGCCGCGGCGAAGACGCCCGCCAGGCTGCCGAGCGTGGAGATCGCGTACAGGCGCCCCGACACGCGCCCGGCCTCCTCCACCGTGGTGACCGACAGGCGGACGGCGTAGGGCGCGACGGTCCCGAGCAGCAGGACGGGCACGGCGATGAGCACGAGGACCCCGAGCAGCGACCCGACGAAGCCGCCGGCGCTCACCGTGTCCAGCGCGTCGACCGAGGTCCGCAGGAACGGCCCGGCCACGAACGGGACCAGGGCGAGCAGCCCGGCCGCCGCGAGGACGACCCAGCTCAGGCCCCGCAGCGTCGGGTCGCGGTCGGCCAGGCGGCCGCCGAAGAAGTAGCCGACCGACAGCGCGACGAGGACCGTTGCGATCGTATTGGCCCAGACGATCGTGGAGTCCCCGAACCAGGGGGCCATGAGGCGGGCCGCCGCGATCTCGGTCCCGAGGCTTGCCGCGCCGACCGCGAAGGCGACGACCTCGATGGACGGGAGTCGGCGGCGCACGCCCCGCCAGGGTAGAGCCCGCTAGGCGCCCAGCGCGCTGCGTCCGTGCGGCGCCAAGAGGTCCTGCTGCGGGCCGATCGGGACGATCCGCGTCGGGTTCAGCGTGGGGTGCGTGCCGTAGTAGTGGCGCTTGATCTGGTCGAAGTCGACGGTCGGCGCCACGCCCGGCTGCTGGTAGAGGTCGCGCAGGTACCCCGACAGGCTCGGGTACTCGCTCAGCTTGCGGATGTTGCACTTGAAGTGGCCGTGGTAGACGGCGTCGAAGCGCACGAGCGTCGTGAACAGCCGCCAGTCGGCCAGCGTGGGCGCGTCGGACACCAGGAAGCGGTGGGAGGCGAGGTGCGCATCCAGCGCGTCGAGCTCGTCGAAGACCTCGCGGGCGGCGTCCTCGTAGGCCGCCTGGCTGGTCGCGAAGCCCGCCCGGTAGACCCCGTTGTTGACCCGCGGGTAGATGCGCGCGTTGAAGGCCTCGATCTCGTCGCGCAGGGCCGCGGGGTAGAGGTCGACCTCGGGGTGCGCGGCGACGGCGTCGAACGCCTCGTTGAGCAGGACGATGATGTCGGCCGACTCGTTGTTGACGATGCGGCCCTCCTGCTCGTCCCACAGCACGGGGACGGTCACACGCCCGCTCCAGGCGGGGTCGGTGACCGCGTAGGCCTGGGAGAGCAGGCGCCAGCCGCGCAGCGGATCGGGGCCCTCCGGGGCGAAGCGCCAACCCTCCTCGTCGCGGATCGGGTCCACGGCGGTCATGCCGATGGCGTCCTGCAGCCCCTTGAGCTCGCGGACGATGATCGCCCGGTGCGCCCACGGGCAGGCCGGCGAGACGTAGAGGTGGTAGCGCCCGGCCACGGGCTCGACGTCGGTGCCGCGGAAGGCGCTGTCCTGGCGGACGAACTCGCCGCGGTTGCCGGTCTCACGATCTAGTTGCATGTGCAACGGATGGTATCAGCGGGGCGCGGCCGCCGGCGGCGCCTCGTCTTGCGCGCGGACTGCGACGGCGTGTAGCGTCACCGCGTCCGGGGGTCCTGAGCGAGGAGCGAGCGGTGCGGCAGGTCGGCGGCGTCGTGGCGATGCTCTCGTGCTGCATGGGCTTGGTGAGCCGCCGCGTCCTCACCCTGCTCACCGCCGCGACGGCCTGCGCCGGCCTCGCGGCCTGCGGCGGCGGGACCGATCCCGCGACGCAGGTGACGCCGACCAGCGCCGTGCTGCGCGCCCACGGCCACACGGACGCCAGCCCCGGGCACTACTCCTTCCAGTACGCGCCGGACGCATCCGCGCTGGGTACTTGGGCCCAGTACGCGACGCCGGTCCGCGGGCCGATCCCCGCCCACGTGCCGGCGAGCGGCGACGTCGCGTTCGGCGAGGCGGTCGGCGCCCTGCAGCCCTCGACCAGCTACAGCTACCGAGTCTGCGGCGGCGACGCCCAGGTGAAGCCCGACGCGTGCACCCCCGCCAAGTCGTTCACGACGCCCGCCGGCACGCCCGTGATCGGACTCACCCACACGACGCCGGTCGGCGTGTTCAACGGCTACGCGCGGGGGGTCGCCGTCACCGACGTCGACCGCGACGGCGTCGCGGACCTCGTCGCGGTCGCCGGCGTTCAGCCGAGCGGGCCGCCCGGCCCTCCCGGGCCGGTCCTCGTCGCGCGCGGCGACGGCCACGGCGGGTTCGGCGCACCGGCGAGCGTCGCGGTGCCCGGCGTGTCCGAACCGGCGGCGCTCGTGGCGCGCGACCTCGACCACGACGGCAAGGTGGACCTGGCGGTCGGCGGGCACAGCGGGGTGACGACCCTGCGCGGCGACGGCGCCGGCGGCTTCGCGCCGGCAGGGACGACCGCGCTCGACGGCGGGGTCCTGCGCCTCGTCGCCGGCGACCTCGATCGCGACGGGCGCGCCGATCTCGTCGCGATCGTGACCGGCGACGGCCGCGGCCCGCACGTCGTGGTCCTCCACCAGGGCGCCACGGGCGGGTTCACCGCGTCGGCGGACCTGGACGCCGCCGAGGCGCCCGCGCAGGAGGCTCTCGGCGATCTCGACCACGACGGGCGCCTGGACTTGGTGCTCGCCACGACGGCACCGGCCGGAGTCAGCGTGCTGCTCGGGAACGGGACGGGCGGCTTCGGCGCGGTACGCCACGTCAGCGTGCCCGGCGCGCACCCCAGCGACCTCGTGCTCGGCGACGTCGACCGCGACGGCAGCCTGGACGCCATCGTGGGCGGTTCGACCGCCAACCCGTCGCCCACCTCCCTGCTCGCCGGTGATGGTCATGGCGGCCTCGGGGCCCCGGTGGTCATCCCCAACGCCCCGGACGCCGACCTCGTGCTGGCCGACTTCAACGGCGACGGACGCCTCGACCTCGCCGGGCAGGCCGACGATCCAGCCACCAGCGACGCGTACCCGTCGCGGCTGCGGCTCGTGCCGGGCAACGGCGACGGGACGTTCCTGACGCCGTATGACCAGGAGTACTTCGCCGGCCTCAGCCGCGGGTCGGCGTTCCAGCTCCGGCTCGTGCAGAGCGTGGCCGCCGACGTGTTCCGCGACGGGCGTCCGTCGTGGATCACGGTCGGCGACTGGAGCACGGGGTCGGGAGCGACCGCCGAGATCAGCGTCCTGCGGAGCAGATCCGGATGAGCCGCCATCCCGCCCGCATCACCGCCGTCGCCGTCGCGGTCGCCGCGTCCGCGTGGCTCGCGGCCTGCGGCGGCGGGACCGATCCCGCGACGCAGGTGACGCCGACCAGCGCCGTCCTGCGCGCCCACGGCCACACGGACGCCAGCGCCGGGCACTACGAGTTCCAGTACGCCGCGGCGGCGTCGGCGCTCGGGACGATGGCCGGGTACACGACTCCGGTGCGCGGGCCGATCCCGGCGCATGTCCCGGCCACCGGCGACATCGCCTTCGGTGAGCAGGTCAAGGCGCTGCGCCCGTCGACGACCTACAGCTACCGCGTGTGCGGCGGCGATGCTCAGGTGCATCCCGACGCGTGCGCGGCGACCCGGTCCTTCACCACGCCGGCCGGGAGCCCGGTCGTCGACTTCGCGGCGCAGTCGGCGTTCGGCGCCGTGAGCGAGATCCACGGCGTGGCCGTCGCGGACCTGAACCGCGACGGCAACCCGGACCTCGCCTACAGCGGGTTCCAGAGCTCGAGGACGAGCGTGAGCGTCGAGCTCGGCGATGGTGCCGGCGGCTTCGGCGCACCCATGACAGTGCCCCTCCCCGCGGCGTTCCTGCCCGCCGGCACCACGACGGGCGGCATCGAGGCGCGCGACGTCAACCACGACGGGAAGGTCGACCTCGCCGTCGGCGGGCCCGCCGGCGTGGCGATCGTGCTCGGCGACGGCGCCGGCGGGTTCGGCACGGCGACGACGGTCGCCGTCGACGGAGCAGTCAGCCAGCTCGTCGCGCGCGACGTGGACCGCGACGGCAACCTCGACCTCGTCGCGCTGGCGGGCAGCCACGTCGTCGTGCTGCTCGGCAGCGCCCCCGGCGCGTTCACGGCGGGGCCGGACGTCGATGCCGCCGAGGCGCCCGCCCGCTTCGCGCTGGGCGACCTCGACCACGACGGCAGGGTCGACCTCGTCACGGCCACGACGGCGGGCCCGGGCGTGTCCGTGCTGCGCGGGACGGGGACCGGAGGGTTCGCCGCTCCCGCCCACGTGGCGGCCCCGGGCGCGCGCCCCACCGACGTCGTCGTGGGCGACCTCGACCGCGACGGCAACCCCGACGCCATCGTCGGCGGCTCCGTCGACCAGCCCGGCCCCGCCTCCTTGGTGCGGGGCGACGGCAAGGGCGGCCTCGGCGCGCCGGTCCTCGTCCCCAACGCGCCGGCCGGCGGCCTCGTGCTCGCCGACGTCGACGGCGACGGCCGCCTGGACCTCGCCGGGGAGTTCCAGGACCCGAGCGTCGGGTTCGGCCGGATCCGCGTGTCGCCGGGCAACGGCGACGGCACGTTCCAGACGCCCAACGACTTCAGCCCGATCGTGAGCGACATCGGCGAGTTCTACGTGGAGCACGTCGACCAGATCGTGGCCGCCGACCTGTTCCACGACGGCCGCCCCTCGCTGGTCACCGCCGGCTGGTACGGCCGCTACGGGGTCAGCGGCGGCGGCGTCGTGATGCGCACGCGCGTGCACGCACCCTGATCGGTCCGCGGCGGATACGGTCCCGCCATGCCTCCCGCCGACCGCCCGCATGACCTCGTCCTCTTCGGAGCGACCGGGTTCACCGGGGGGCTGACCGCCGAGTACCTGGCCCGCCACGCGCCCGCGGGCACGCGCTGGGCGCTGGCCGGGCGCAACCAGGCCAAGCTGCAGGCCGTCCGCGACCGCCTGGTCGCGATCGACCCGGCACTCGCCGACCTCCCGCTGCTGCACGCCGACGTCACCGACGAGGCCTCGCTGCGGGACGTCGCCGAGGCGGCGAGGGTGGTCATCACGACGGTCGGCCCCTACGTGCGCTACGGCGAGGGGCTCGTGGCCGCGTGCGCGAAGGCCGGCACGGACTACGTCGACCTGACGGGCGAGCCCGAGTTCGTCGACCGCATGTACGTCCTGCACCACGAGGCCGCGGAGCGCACGGGCGCGCGGATCGTGCACGCCTGCGGCTTCGACTCCATCCCGCACGACCTCGGGGTCCTGTTCACCGTCCAGCAGCTGCCCGAGGGCGTGCCGCTGCGCGTCCGGGGGTTCGTGCGCGCGGGCGGCAAGCCGTCGGCCGGGACCTTCCACTCGGCCGTGACCGCGTTCTCGCGGGTGCGCCAGGCCAACGCCGCGCACGCCCAGCGCCGTCGCGCCGAGCCCGCCCCGCCCGACGGGCGCAGGGTCTCGTCGATCAAGGACGCCGGGCGCCGCGAGGGCTCGCTCGGGTGGGCGCTGCCCATGCCGACGATCGACCCGCAGGTCGTCAAGCGCTCGGCCGCGCAGCTCGACCGCTACGGGCCGGACTTCGCCTACGGCCACTACGTCGCGGTCAGGCGGCTGCCGGCGGCGGTCGGGCTCGTCGGCGGCGTGGGCGCCCTGTTCGCCGCGGCGCAGGTGCCACCCGTGCGCAGCTGGCTGCTCGGGCGCATGACGTCCGGCGACGGACCGTCGGCCGAGCAGCGCGAGCAGGGCTGGTTCAAGGTCCGCTTCGAGGGCGAGGGCGGCGGGCGCCGCGTGGTCACCGAGGTCGCGGGCGGCGACCCGGGCTACGGCGAGACCGCGAAGATGCTCGCCGAGTCGGCGCTCTGCCTGGCGGGCGACGCCCTCCCGCAGACCGCGGGCCAGGTGACGACCGCCGTGGCGATGGGCGACGCCCTGACCGCCCGCCTCCAGCGCGCGGGGATCACCTTCGACGTCCTCGGGTCCGGCGGCTGACCCCCCGACCGGGGGGAGTCCTTTCCCATGCCGGCCGCGGGGCGTAGCCTCGGAGGCATGGAGCGTCACCACCCCGACGACCGGCCGCTCGCGCCGGCCGACCCGTTCCACCAGCAGCTCCGCCTGCTGCTCGCGCCGCGCGCGAACCCGGCCGACGCCCCCGGCCCGCGCGGCAACCCCGACGTCGACCGCGACGCGGTCGCCCGCGCGGCGAAGATGCTGCGCAGCGTCCTCGGCTAGCGCCAGATCAGCGGCGCAGCAGGCCGATCGGCCGCCGACCGCCGCCGTCGCGGCGCCGCCGCAGCGCGGTCACGCCGGCCAGCGCCCCGGCCAGCGTCGTCAGCGCCGCCGCCCCGGTGCGCACCGCCCTGGCCGTCGCGACGGGATCGGGGATCGACTCGAAGCGCGCGCCCGACGGCCCGAGCTCGATGAACCCGACGGGCGCCGCGTCGATGGAGCCGCCACCGCCGCCGCCCGCTCCCTCGCCGTCCCCCGAGCCGCGGCCGAACCCGCCGCCGCCGATCAGCTGGACCCGCGCGACGGGGACGATGACGTGGTCGCCGTTGCGCACCGGCTTGCCGTAGCAGAGGCGCGCGCCGCCGGCCTGCGCGACGAGGCTGCGCAGGCGCAGCAGCGCGCCGCCGCGCTGGAGGGCGCCCGCCTTCGGCGGGCCCTTGCCCGGCTTCGGCGGCTTGGGGATGGCCTAGTCCTCGTACGGGGCGAAGTCGCGCTTGCGCGCGCCGCAGACCGGACAGAACCACGTGTCCGGGATGTCGGCGAAGGCGGTGCCGGGCGGGATGCCGCCGTCGGGGTCGCCGTCGGCCGGGTCGTAGATGAAGCCACAGGATTCGCAGATCCAGCGCTGTGCCGTCGTCGTCTCGCTCATCTGCTTCGCAGACTACCCTCCGCCCATGGAGGAGATCGGCGCGCCCGGACCGGGCGAGGAGCTCAACACCTCGGCGACGGAGACCGAGCCGCGACAGGCCGCCACGGTGATCGTGCTGCGCGGCGGCGGCGACCGGCTCGAGCTGCTGCTCGTCAAGCGCACGGAGCACGCGCGCTTCATGGGCGGCGTGTGGGTCTTCCCGGGTGGCGCGGTCGACGCGCACGAGGGCGAGGGCAACGCCGCCCACCGCCGCGCCGCGGTCCGCGAGCTCGAGGAGGAGGCGGGCCTGACCGTGGCCGACCCGGACAGCCTCGTCGGCTACTCGCGCTGGATCACCCCCGCCGAGGTCGCGATCCGCTACGACACGTGGTTCTTCCTCGCCACAGCGCCCGATGGCCAGGACCCGGTCATCGACGGCAAGGAGATCGTCGACCACGGGTGGTTCTCGCCGCAGGACGCGCTCGCCGCGCACGAGCGCGGGGAGATCCTGCTCGTCTTCCCGACGATCAAGCACCTCGAGCAGTTGTCGGCCTTCGCGACCGTCGATGCGCTCCTCGACCACGCGCGCGGACGTGACGTCGTCCCCGTCCAGCCGCGGGTGGTGATGACGGGCGAGACCGCCCGCATCCTGCTGCCGGGTGAACCCGGCTACGACGGGTAGGTACGCGCCATGCCACCGCTGACGGTCGCCGTGACGGGTCCCACGGGCGAGATCGGCAAGCCGTTCCTGCGGCTGCTCGAGCGCACACCCGAGGTCGGCCGCGTCGTCGGCATGGCGCGCCGGCCGTTCGATCCGGCCGCCGAGGGCTGGAGCAAGGTGCAGTACGTGCAGGGCGACGTGACGAACGCCGACGACGTCGCCGAGCTGGTCGCCGGGGCGGACGCGGTGGTCCACCTGGCCTTCATCATCATGGCCTCGGGCGACTCGCGGGCCATCAACCTGGAGGGCTCGCGCACGGTCTTCGAGGCAGCGGTCGCGGCCGGGGTCCCGCGGCTGGTCTACGCCTCGTCCGTCGCGGCCTACGGCTTCCACGACGACCAGCCCGAGCGGCTGACCGAGGACCTCGCGCCGCGCGGCACCGAGGCGCACCCGTACTCGGCGCAGAAGGCCGAGGTCGAGGCATTGCTGACCGACGTGATCTCCGGCGGGGAGACCGAGGCCTGGGTCTTCCGGCCGTGCATCGTCGCCGGCCCCGAGGCGCCGCTGCTGGTCGATCAGATCCCCTACGTGCGCTGGGGCGCGAGGCTGCCCGACGCGGTGCGCGCGGTCGTCGGCCGCGTTCCGGGGCTGAAGCCCGTCCTGCCCGATCCGGGCGTCCCCTTCCAGCTCGTGCACCACGACGACGTCGCCGCCGCGCTCGTCGCCGGGGTGCTCGGGCGCGGCACTCCCGGCGTCTACAACCTCGCCGCTCCCGGCGAGATCACCATGACCGAGCTCGCCCGCGCGCTGGGCTACCACGCCGTGCCCGTGCCCGACCTCGCCGTCGACGCGACGGCGCAGGTCGTCTCCCGGCTCCCCGGCCTGCCGCCCGAGGCCTCGTGGATCGAGGTCTTCCGCACTCCCGTGCTCATGGACACCGCGAAGGCCAGGAGCGAGCTGGGCTGGGAGCCGGAGCACGACGCGCACGAGACCCTGCGCGCCGTCGTCGCCGGCGTGCGCGAGCGGGCCTAGCGGCTACTCGGCGGCCGACCACGACGTGAGCCGCTCGACGTCCAGCGCGACGACGGGGCCGGCGGGCCGGCGCTCGCGGTACTGCGAGTAGCGGCCGGCCAGCAGGTCCAGGGCGCCGGCGGCCTCAGGCGCGCCGGCGTCGTCGAGCACGCGGGCCCGCCCGTCCGCGCGCACCCACCAAAGCGCCGACCAGTCCGCGTCGTCGTAGTGGTCGGCGAGCAGCGCCGCGCGCGGGTCGGCGTCGAGGTGGGCCAGGCGGGCGAGCCGGCGGGTGGCCTTGGGCTTGTGATCGACGGCGTGGTAGACGACGTCGCCGGCGACCACGAAGCACACGGGGACGAGATGCGGCCGGCCGTCGGTGGCGAGCGTCGCGAAGCGCGCGACCCGCGCGGCGGCGAGCAGCCGGCGGGCGCGTGCGGCGTCCAAGCGCGTCAGTCCGTCCCGTTGAGCTCGGCCATCACGCGCTCGACCCGGTCGAGCGCCTCCTCGAGGACCGTCAGCTTCGTGGACGGCAGCCAGAACAGCACGCGCTCCACGCCGGCGTCCGCGTAGGCGGCGAGGACCTCGGGCTGCTTCGGCGGCCCCATGACGACGACGGGCACGTCGCGGCCGGCGCGCTCGCGGAGCTGCCCGATGCGGTCCAGGACGTCGTCCGAGTGGTTGGGCATCCACGCGTCGCCGTACTCCAGGACGCGGTCGAAGACCGTGGGCCCGTTGCCGCCCACGAGGATCGGCGGGTGCGGCTTCTGCAGCGGCTTGGGGTCGCACCAGATCCGGTCGAAGTCCACGAACTCCCCGTGGAAGCTCGCCTCGTGGTGGGTCCAGATCTCCTTCATGGCCAGCACGCGCTCGCGCATGAGCCGCATCCGGGTGCGGGGATCCGTGCCGTGGTCGGCCATCTCCTCGCGGTTCCAGCCCGCCCCGATGCCGAAGTCGAAGCGCCCGCCGGAGAGGTGGTCCAGGCTGGCGACCTCCTTCGCGGTGATGATCGGGTCGCGCTGGGTGACCAGGCAGATCCCCGTCCCGACGCGCAACGAGGACGTGGCGGCCAGCGAGGTCGCGATGGCCACGAACGGGTCGTAGGTGTGGGCGTACTTGCGGGGCATCGGCGGGGCGCCCTCGAAGCCGCCCCACGGCGTCTCGCGGCTCGCCGGGATGTGCGTGTGCTCCGCGTACATGAGCCAGCGGTGGCCGCGCTCCTCCACCAGCCGGGCCAGGTCGCCGGGGCCGACGGCGTCGTGGGTGGGGAAGTAGGCGACTCCGGCGTCCATGGGATCCACCTACGCGTGGGCGACCTCGGTCACGGGGATGCCGAACCGCCGCTCGGCCTCCCCCACGACGTCGTCCTCGCGGTAGCGGGCGGCGTCGCCCTCGCGGACGAAGATCAGGATCCGCTCGGCCGGGAACGTCGCCAGGGCGTCCTGCAGCGCGACCAGCGGCTCGCTCTCCCCGGTCCGGACGCCGACGGCGGCGCCGTTCTGCGCCAGCGCGTCGGCCGTCCGCTGCGCGACGGACTCGGCGTCCGCGATGGCCTCGTCGCTGTCGGAGACCCAGAAGGCCAAGGGCGATTCGTTGACGGCGGGCGAGACCACGAGGACCTCGCTGCCGTCGACGTCCTCCCCGCCGAGCGCCGAGCGGACGTCGTCGGCGCCGACGGCGTCGGTGGCGAGCACGAGCAGCTTCATGGGCGGTTGGTGCCCCGCGCCCGGCGGGGGCAAACGGCCGGGCCCGCGGAACCGATCTGCCACCCTCGGGGCATGGCGGAACCGCTCGTCCTCGACCTCTGGGCCGATGTGGCCTGCCCGTGGTGCTGGATCGGCACGCGCCGCCTGGCGACGGCCCTGGAGGCCGAGCCGCCGGGGTCCGTCGTCGTGCGCCACCGCGCCTTCGAGCTGCAGCCCGACCTGCCGCCGGAGGGCGTGCCGCTCGACGAGCGCTACGCGCGCCGGTTCGGGTCGCCGGAGGCCATGCGGACGGCGTTCGAGCGGGTCGCCGGGATCGGGGCGGCCGACGGGCTGGAGTTCGACTTCGAGCGCCAGCGCCGCGCGCCGAACACGCGCCTGGCGCACCGGCTGATGAAGCTCGCGGAGAGCCAGGGGCGCGGTGACCAGGCGATGGAGGCGCTCTTCCGCGGGCACTTCGCCGGGGGTGCCGACCTCTCCGACCCCGAGCAGGCCGTCGCGCTGCTCGCCACGCCGGAGGTCGGGCTGAACGCGGAGGCGCTGCACGCGGCGCTCGACCTCGGCGCCGGCGAGCCGGAGGTCATCGCGGACGAGGAGACCGCGCAGCGCCTCGACATCTCGGGCGTGCCGTTCTTCCTCGCGGGCGGCGCGGTGGCGCTCAGCGGCGCGCACGAGCCCGACCTCCTGCGCAAGCTGCTCGCCGCGGCCCGCGAGCGGGCCGCCGCCGGCTAGGAGGCCTCGCCCTCGCGGGACGCGGCGGGCCGCTCCTCCTCGGCCGCGGGTGCCTCCTCGGCCGGGGCGGGCGCCTCCTCCGGGGCGGGTGCGTCCTCGGCGGCGGGCGTCTCCTCCGGGGCGGGCGCCTCCTCGGTCGCGGGCGCCTCCTCCGGGGCCGGCGCCTCCTCGGCGGCGGGCGCCTCCTCGGCCGCCGGCGCCTCCTCGCCCACCGGCGCCTCCTCGCCCGCCGGCGTCTCCGGCCCCGCCGGCGCCGCGGCGGTCGCGGGCGTGTCCGCGGGGGAGGCCGTCTCCTCGGCCGCCGGCGTCTCCGCT
>JAXDGY010000426.1:0-4381 GCA_034664785.1 Solirubrobacteraceae bacterium | reverse complement strand
GCGCGTGCTCGAGCTCGTGCATGAGCTCCAGGGCGCCCTGGGCCCGGCTGGGCGTCTGCAGCGGGTGCAGCCGCGCATGGCCGGGCAGCGCGGCGACGCGCTCGTGCAGGCGCGGGTTGTGCTTCATCGTGCACGAGCCGAGCGGGTAGAAGCCCGAGTCCAGGTCGAAGTTCCGCTTGGACAGGTTGACGTAGTGGCGGACGAGCTCGGGCTCGGAGACCTCGGGCAGGCGGGCCGGCTGCGTCCGCCGGAACGCGTCGGGCAGCAGGCCCTCGGCCTCGGGGACGTCGAGCTCCGGGCAGGTGAACGCGCGGCGGCCGGGGCGGCCCTTCTGGAAGATCGTCTCCTGCGCCGAGACGCCGTCGACGTGGACCTCGCGGTGAGGCGGGTGGGACTCGATGCCCGGGTCGCCGTGCAGGACGTTGTCGTTCAGGGTGCTCACGCGGCCACTTCCTTGCCGGCGCGCTCCGCCGAGACCGCCGCGCCGAGCACGTCGACCAGCCGGTCGATGTCCGCCCGCGAGCGCTGCTCGGTCAGCGCGACGAGCAGCACGTTGCCCTCGAGCGCCAGGCCCGGGTGCACGCCCGCGTCCTGGCAGCGGTCGACGAGCCGCTCCACGTCGAGGTCGTCGTCGAGCTTGAGGGCGAACTCCCGCACCACCGGCTGGTCATGGAGCTTGGCGACGCCGTCCAGCGCGGCGAGCGCCTCGCGGGCGTAGTGGGTGCGCTGCAGCAGCAGCTCGCCGAGCTCGACGAGCCCCTGGCGGCCGAGCCACGACAGGTAGACGACGCCCGCCAGCGCGTTGAGCGCCTGCGCCGTGCAGATGTTCGAGGTCGCCTTCTCGCGGCGGATGTGCTGCTCGCGGGTCTGCAGCGTGAGCACGAAGCCGCGCCGGCCGTCCACGTCGGTCGTCTCGCCGGCGATGCGGCCCGGCATGCGGCGCAGGTAGGCCTCCGTCGCGGCGAAGAAGCCGAACGAAGGCCCACCGAAGTCGAGGCGGTTGCCCAGCGACTGCCCCTCGCCGACGGCGACGTCGACGCCGCACTCGCCCGGGGGCTTGAGCACGCCGAGGGTCAGCGGGTCGACCTGCGCGACGACGACGGCGGGCGAGTCCTTGCCCGCCGCGGCCAGCGCCGCGGCGTCCTCCACCGCGCCATAGAAGTTGGGCTGGGCGAAGAAGACGGCGCTCGTGTCGTCGTCGATCGCCGCGGCCCACGCGTCGGGGTCGGTGACGCCGTCGCGCAGCGGGACCTCGACGATCTCGGTGCCGAAGCCGTGGGCGTAGGTGGCGAGGGTCTCACGCGAGTGCGGATGCAGGCCGGCGGAGACGACGAAGCGGCCCTTGCCGTTGGCGAGCTTGGCCAGGTAGCCGGCGGACGCGACGGCGCTCGGGCCCTCGTAGACCGACGCGTTGGAGACGGGCAGCGCCGTGAGCTCGCTGATCGCGGTCTGGTACTCGAACATGACCTGCAGGCCGCCCTGCGAGATCTCAGGCTGGTAGGGCGTGTAGGGCGTCAGGAACTCCGACCGCGAGGTGAGCATGTCGACGACGGCCGGGACGTAGTGGTCGTACATGCCCGCGCCGAGGAACGTCACCTCGTCCTCGGCGGACGTGTTGCGGGCGGCGAGGTCGCGCAGGTGCGCGTAGACGTCCTGCTCGGGCATGCCCGGCGGCAGGTCGAGCTCGCGCCCGAGGCGCACGCCCGCAGGGACCTGCTCGTCGAACAGCTCCTCCAGCGAGCCGACGCCGATCGCCTCCAGCATCTCCCGGAGATCGGACTCGGTGGTCGTCGTGTAGCGACTCATCTGGCTAGCTCAAGGTCCCCTGGTAGCTGGTGCTGTCCATCAGCCCTTCCTTCTCGCCTGCGTCGCTGAGGCGGACCTTGACCATCCACCCGGCGCCGTAGGGGTCCTCGTTGATCGCCTCGGGCGTGTCGGCCAGCGACGTGTTGACCTCGACGATCTCGCCCGACATCGGCGCGATGACGTCCGAGACGGCCTTGACGGACTCGACCTCGGCGTACGGCTCGCCGCCCGTGATCTGCTTGCCGATCTCCGGCGGCTCGAAGAACACGACCTCGCCGAGCGCGTCCTGGGCGAACCAGGTGACGCCGAACGTGGCGATGTCGCCGTCGATCTTCGCCCAGTCGTGCTCGGCGTGGTACAGCAGGTCCTCGGGGTAGCTGGCGTCGGCCATGCGGGCTCCTCTATCGCTGGTACAGCGGCTTTGATGCGACGACGGCGCGACGGACGCGGCCGCGGACGTCGATGTCGAGCTCGGTCCCCAGCGCGGCGCGGTCGGCCGGGACGTAGGCCATGCCGATCCCGATGCCCAGGCTCGGCGAGTGCGTGCCGCTCGTGACCTCGCCGCCGCCGACGACCGGGTTGCCCTGGCGCGCGATGCCCGGGTCGATGAGCTTGAAGGGGACGAGCTTCTCGGCCGGGCCCTGCGCCCGGACGGCGGCGACGGCCTCCGAGCCGATGAAGCCCGTGGCCTCCTTGCACGCCCACCCCAGGCCGGCCTCGATCGGCCCGCGGGACTCCATGAGGTCGTTGCCGTAGAGGTGGTAGCAGACCTCCAGGCGCAGCGTGTCGCGCGCGGCCAGGCCGACGGGCACGGCGCCCCGCCGGACCGCCTGGTCCCAGACGCCGACGGCCGACGAGGGGTCCATGAGCAGCTCGACGCCGTCCTCGCCCGTGTAGCCGGTCCCCGCGACCAGGACGTCTTCCCCCTGGAGCCGCCGGCGCGCGATCGTGAAGCGCTCGGGCAGCGGGGCGTCGGCCATCGCCTGCACGATCTCCCGGGCCAGCGGCCCCTGGACGGCGAGCATCGCGTAGGCCGCGGCGCTGTCGGAGACCTGGGCGTCGAACGGCTCGGCCTGCCGGCGGAACCACGCGAGGTCCTTCTCGTGGTTGGAGGCGTTGGTGACCGTCAGGAAGTGGTCGGGCGCGAGCCGGTAGGTGAAGAGGTCGTCCAGGACGCCGCCCTGCTCGTTGCACAGGACGCTGTACTGCGCGCCGCCGACGTCGAGCTTGTCGACGTCGTTGGACAGCAGGCGCTGCAGCAGCGCGCCGGCCTGCGGGCCGGAGACCTCGATCTCGCCCATGTGGGACACGTCGAAGATGCCGCACGTGGAGCGCACCGCGAGGTGCTCGGGGCGCACGCCCTCGTACTGGACGGGCATCTCCCAGCCGGCGAACGGCACCAGCTTCGCGCCGGCCTCGGCGTGCCGGTCGAACAGTGGGGTGCGCTTGAGGGTGGTGTCCGAGGAGGCGGCAGCCACGGGCGGCTCACCCTAGCAGCGGCGCCGGGGCGCCCCCGGGCCCCGCTCCGGCCGGTTCTGCGGGCGTGGTGGGAGACTCGCCGGGTGCCGACTTCCCGCCGCCTGCGCCTCGCGCTGCTGACCGTGGCCGTGGCGGCCGGGTGCGGATCGGGGTGCGGCGGCAAGGGGCCGGCGGCCCCGGCCGCGGAGCGCACCGCGACGCGGGCGGCGTCCCCCCTCACGCGGTCCCCGGCGCTGTGCCGGGCGCTGCGCGCGTCGGTCACCGGGCGGGTGCGGATTCCCGGCGTCGACGAGCTCTCGGGCCTCGTGGCGAGCCGTCGGCGCGCCGGGATCTGGTGGAGCCATGAGGACTCGGGGGCCGGGCCCGTGCTCTGGGCCCTGCGCGGGGACGGCTCGCCGGCCGGCCGCTGGGACGTCGCCGGTGCGGGCGCCGTGGACTGGGAGGACATCGCCGCCGGGCCGGGACCGGACGGGCAGCCCGTCCTGTACGTGGCCGACATCGGCGACAACGCGGGCAGCCGCGCGTCCATCGACGTCTACCGGGTCCCCGAGCCGGGGCCGGGCAGCGGCACCACGGCCCCGGCCGCACGGCTCGCGCTGCGCTATCCGGACGGCGCGCACGACGCCGAGGCGCTGCTCGTCGACCCGCGCCGCGGCACGCTCGTGGTGGTCACCAAGGGCCTCACCGGGGGCCGCGCCTACACGCTCCCAGCGCCCCTGCCGTTCGGGGGCAGCGCGACGCTGCGGCGCGGGCCGCGGATCGGCCTGGGCCTCGTGACCGCCGGCGACGTGAGCCGCGACGGCGCCGTGGTCGCCCTGCGCGGCTACGGGCAGCTGGCCGTCTGGACCCGCCGCGGCCGCGAGCCGCTGACGACGACGCTGCGCCGCCCACCCTGCACCTCCCCCACCACGCTCGCGGACGGCCAGGGCGAATCCCTCGCGCTGGACTCGACCGGCACGTCCTTCAGGACGGTCCCGGAGGGCCCGAACGCGCCGATGCGCCGCTACACCCCGCGCTGACGGCCGACACGGCACTGAAAGGAGCGCCGGGACGTGGGAGTTCGGCCGCACGCTTACGTCGCGCGCCCGGCGTGCGC
>JAXDGY010000425.1:0-33738 GCA_034664785.1 Solirubrobacteraceae bacterium | reverse complement strand
CCGAGGTCCTGGTGGAACATCCCCGCTCGGTAGTCCCAGTAGGTGAAGACCCGTTCGCTCGGCCAGCGGTCGCGCACCACATCACGCAGGCCGAGCTCTTGCAGCGCCGCGAGCGCCGCGCGCTCGCTTGCGGTCACGTGAGTCTGCCCGACGTACGCGGCGGGATCGAACACATCGTCGTCGGTGGGAGCGATGTTCATGTCGCCGCACACGACCGTCGCCTCCGGACCGGCCGCGATCGCCTCACGGAGCGAGGCGAGCCACGAGAGCTTGTACTGGTAGTGCTCCGAGTCCGGCACGCGCCCGTTCGGCACGTACACCGAGACCACCCGGATCCCGCCACACGTCGCGGATACCGCTCGCGCCTCCGGATGCGGGAAGCCGGGCGCGCGGGCGATGCCCGTCACCACATCATCCAGCCCTACCTGCGAGAGGATGGCGACGCCGTTCCACGCGGCCTCGCCATGAAGCGCGACCTCATATCCGCGCGCGCTGAGCTCGTCGCCGAGCAGGTCGAGGAAGGCCTCGTCCGTGAGCTTGGTCTCTTGCAGGCAGACCACGCTGGGCCGCCGGTCGTCCAGCCACGGGAGCAGCCGCGGCAGACGCTGCCTGACCGAGTTGACGTTCCAGGTCGCGATTCGCACCAGCCCAAGGTAGCTGCGGATCTCGGCATCGGGGGGCACCCGACCGCTGACGCGGTCTCGTGCCTTCGGCGGATGAGATGCGCGGCGTCCCGCCGCCGCGATCAGCGGACGACGGGCCTCGGAGCAGCTCAGCAGCTCGCCGCGCACCTCCAGGTCAGCAGCTCAGGCTCTTGGCATCCCTGCTGCTCGCGGCACCCCCTCCTCCTCGTCCCCGTAGATCACGATGCCCTGGACGATGTACACGCACAGGAAGAAGATGGCCAGCGACCACCACGGGTAGTTTCCGTCGATCGACAGGAGCGCCCCGATCGCCCCGAGACTTCCGCCGGCGATCCCGATGACCCGGCCGAAGGTGTTGCCGGCCATGAGGGAGAAGCCTCCGGCGAGCTGGATCACGCCGAGGATGATCAGGACCCAGCCGAGCGCGTTGAGGTTGGTGAGGATGTATCTCCTGTCGTTGGCGAAGATGTTCGCATTGTCCAGGGCGCCGATGCCGTAGATGATGTTGAGCGTGCCCGCGATCAACAGCAGCATCGTCGCGAGTACCACCCGGCCTGTACCTCGCATTCGAACCTCCTTGAGTTGAATTTCAGCCAAGTCTCCGCAAAGGTGCCGCGCCGGGCTTGACCCCGAAACGGCGGCGCGAAGCCATGGTCGATCTGCCGGTTCAGCCGCTCATCCCGGCCTGAGCTTCCGCCAATCCCGCTCTGAGCGCCTTGGCGTTGGTGCCATCGATGTGCGCGACGGACTTCTTGGTGGCGTCGGCGAGCGCGTCGTCCACCAGCGCAGCGCCGTCGCAGTCGGAGATCTCGCTCCTTCCCGCCCGCGACGCCGGCGGCCGCGCGCTATCGGAAGACGCCCGGGCCGCGGTCCTCGCGCCGATCACCCCGGTCGTCGCGCCGGTCGGCGCGACGGTCATGGCCGTGCTTCACGACGGCCGCCGTGCCGACCACAGCGGCACCGCGCACGACCGGTCGGCCGCCAAGCACTCCACGCCTGCCTGCACGTCCTCGTCCCAACGGCATGTCAGGCTCCTCTTCCGTCGTTGGTGTCCGACTCCATCGCGCCGAGCAGTGCCTGCGTCGGGATGCGCCCGTCGGCGATCAGCTGGCCACCCGACCGCCGCACGGCGGACCCGAACGGCGCGGCCCAGCAGTTCTCGTAGACCAGCACCGCGGCGATGTTGCCTGGTTCCAGGATCTTGCCGATCTCCTCCACGTCCTCCTCGGCGAGGAGCATCGCGAGATCGGCTTCGAACGCGCGCAACTGGCCGAGGTCGCTCTCGTCGATCTCGTGCAGCTCATCGACGGTCAGCGACCCGTCGGCGCCCTTGCGCAGCAAGAGCAGATCCAACACGCGCACCAGATCGCGGTCGACCAGCGCCGTCAACTCTTCCGCCATCTCACCAGAGAAGTTCGCCTTGTCAGCCGGGAACTCGACCACCAGGTAGTCGACCGGCCCAAGGACATCCAGCGTCGTACTTTCCATGCTTGGCTCCTTCGATCTTCCGACTTCTGTGCCCAGGAGTCTGCAAGCGGGACCTCCGACACGCATCGTCCCGATCGGGTGAAACTCCGACTCGAGCGTTCACCTGAGGGATCGGTCGCCGTCGGCAGCGTCTGGCCATTCAGCCGCTCGGCTGCGTGCGAACCTCGGAAGCGCGCCGGCGACCATCCGGCCACGAGGCGAGCCGGGTTCCGGAGCCGCGACGGAACCGCCCGGCTTCACCCGATGCGGGCGATGCGGCGGCTGGAAGGCCGCGTACGGTTGGGGCCATGGGTCTCCTGCGGCATCGAGGCGACGAACCCGGAGGCGAGCGATTTGCCATGCGCGAGAAGCTGCTGGCGATCGGCGATGACTTCTGGATCGAGAACGAGCGAGGCGAGCGCGCCTACAAGGTCAACGGCAAGGCGCTTCGCGTGCGGAAGACGTTCGTGCTCGAGGACGCCTCGGGAGACGAGGTCGCCCGGATCCGCGAGCGCAAGCTGAGCGTCCGCGACAAGATCGCCATCGAACGCGGAGGCGACACCGCGGCGACGGTCCACAAGGCGCTGATCGGGATCCGGGATCGCTTCGCCATCGACGTCGAGCACGGCGCCGACATGAAGGCCCACGGAAACGTCGTCGATCACGAGTACGAGATCGAGCGCGACGGCGACACCGTCGCCACCATCTCGAAGAAGTGGTTCCGGGTGAGGGAGTCCTACGGCGTCGACGTCGCAGGAGGCGAGGACACCGCGCTGATCCTCGCGATCACCGTCGCCATCGACTCGCTCACCACTCGAGGCTGAACCGACGCGCGACCCGAGCCGGCCGGCACCCCGCCCGCCGGCCTCACGACCACCGAGAGCCGATGGACATCTGGCCCGAACCCGCCACCTTCGGTCTGCCGACGGATGCCGGACAGGATGAAGCACTGCGCGGCGATCCCGGCCCCACCGGCCTGCTGGCGCGGGCATCCGCGTGGTGGGAGCCTCGGTGACCGGTGCCCCCCGCAGAGCCGACCCCCGACGTCGCGCCCGCCCCCGAGCCCCGGGGGGTGCGCGGGTACGCCCGCGACGGCTGGGAGCTGGGCGGCTTCGCCTGGGATCTGGCCGTCCACGCGCGAGCGCTGCGGCCGTTCCTCCTCGTGGCCCTCTCGGGGCTCTTGGTCCTGGACGCCGCGGTCGCCGCCTGCGAGGTCGCGCTGCGCCACGAGGGCTCGCTCGTGCAGCGCATCGCGTTCGGCCTGGCGGCCACCTACGTCGTGGCGCTCGCCTCGAACCTCGCGGCCGTGGGCCTGGTCGGGCTTGCGGACGACCTGCTGCACGGCCGGGATCCCGCGGCAGGCGACGGCTGGCGCCTGGCGCGCCGGCGCCTGCCGCAGGTGGCCGGCTGGAGCGTGCTGGTGGTCGCGGTGAGCATCCCCGCCCGGCTGATCACACGCTCCGGCATCGACCACATCACCGGCGCGCTGCTGGGCTTCGGGCTGTCGGTCGTCAGCCTCTTCGCGCTGCCCGCGATCGCGCTCGCCGGCGACGGGCCGCTGCGGGCCGCGGGGCACTCCCTGCGCCTCGTGCGGCGACGCTGGGCCACCGAGACCGTCGGCATGGTCTACGTCTGGGCGCGCCCGGCGCTCCTGATCGGCCTCCCCGGCGGCATCGCGGTCGGGGCCGGCGCCGCGCTCGCCCTGGAGGGCGCCGACCTGCTCGGGTGGGCGCTGATGGGCGCGGGGGCCGTCCTGATCGCGGTGGCCTACGCCGTCGCGGTCGCCGCCGCCGCGGTCCTGGCCACGGCCCTGTACCGCTACGCCGAGGGCGGCCCGCTGCCGAGCCAGGTCCCGCAGGAGCGGCTCGAGCGCGTGATGCGGCCGCCGGCCGCGATCGCCCAGCGGCTCGCCGGCCGGCTCGAGGGCGACCGGCTGGACCGGATGCGCGAGCGGGTCGACCGAGCGGTGGCCCGCTGACCCGGCCGCCGATGCGGTACCGGCGGCTGTAGGACGCGTGGCAGACGTAGGAGCCACCCTTCTGCAGGTACGCGCACGCCCTCGGGCCAAGGCCCTCGGTGAGGGCCTGCTCGGCTGAGCGCGCCGCGATCGCACATCCGCGGTATCGACGGCGCCGCCTGCGGCCCCGACCATCGATGCATGCCGACAACCGCCCCTGCCCGGTCCCTCCGATGAGCGCCGACGGGCCGCCCGCCCGCTCGGCGGCCGAGCTGCTGCTGTCGATCGTGCTGCACCAGATGGACGCGCGCGACGACGAGGCGCGCGACGGCCTCGTCACCGCGATGCTCTGCACCGTCTACCCGACCGCCCGGGCGCAGGACCAGTGACCCACGCGGACGCCACGCTCCAGGTCATCGACGGTCCCGCGCTCGTCCCTTGCACCGAAACGCGCGGACGTCGTCATCGAGCTGTGCGTGCGACCGGGACAGGTGATCCCCGAGCACGGTCGCGAGATGACGGCCTGAAGCGGACCGCCCCGATGGGGAGGCGGTCGCTCCGCGGTCGGCGGCTATGGGCCGGGGCGGAGATGTCGCCCGTAGCGAGCGCCGAACACCGTCCGGACCTCGTGTGCAACCGCGTGAGCCGTACGGGCTGATCCGGCAACCGCGGGGCGAAGCGAGTGCGACAGCACCGCGAACGCGATCAGCCCGCCTGCGAGGGGCATGTTCCGGGACGGCGCTCCGGCGATGCCGCGGAATGTCGCGTTGAGCAGAGAGCCCCCGATCGCAGCGTCGACGCCGGATGGGCGAGGCCTTGGCAGCGCTGCCGCGAAACCCCGAAGTACGGTTCCCACGGCGCCGATCAGGATCACCGTCACGAGCAGCGACTGGTCGGCCCGGGGGACCCCGAACACCCGCGTCACACCGCGTCGGCGCGCCTCACCCGTCAGGAGGGACCGGGTTCTCACGTCGACGAACAACAGCTTGGCTCCGCCGACCTCATCAGGTTTGGAGGCCACGCCTTGCTGCTCGCGGGCGCCGGTCCGCCATGTGCCCGGCGTCGCTGCCGATGCTCGCGCAGCCTGGGTCGCGCTCATCCCTTCCGCCTCCGGTTCGTCTGATCGAGAGAGCCGAGCCTGGCGGCCTGGGGACCCGATCGCATCATCCGCTTGGGATGAAATCCGAAGCGCCTCCCGGCGCAGTCCCGTCCTGGACCTGGAGGAGCGGGCCGTTCCGACCACAGCGCTCGGTCGGCGCATCCCGAGCCTAGGAATCGCCCAGGTCCGGCAGTGACCTCGTGGGCGTCTCCGCTGGTCCGCGCGGCCGCGTGACCTCGGCTCGGGCGCTCTCCATCGGCGGAGCCTTGTCGCGCGGGTGATGCTCATACCAGCGGGCGTAGCGGTCCGCGAGCGGGGCCGCAGTGAGGCCGTGGGCGAAGACCGAGAGTCCGACCGTCACGTAGATCGCGAGCACGATCAGGCTCTCGTGGGGAAGTTGCGACTCCTCGACGACGATCAGCGCGAACACGATCGAGGCCAGACCGCGCGGACCGAACCAGCCGAGGAAGCCGAGCGTCGGCGCCCGCGCCCCGGACCGCCACATCGCGATCGCGACCGGGACCATCCGCACGACCGTCAGGCTGATCACCGCGTAGAGCGCGAGCTCCCAGCTCAGCTGGCCGAGCGCGGGCCCGAGCAGAATGGCCCCGAAGAGCAGGAAGGTGACGCCGTTGAGCACGTCTCCGACCTGCTCGTTGAGCTGGTTGAGGTCCTCGGGGTCACGCCCCAGCGCCGCGCGAAACACCATGCCCGCGACGAATGCCGCGATGAAGCCCGATCCGTCGAGCGCGCTTGCCGTCCCATAGGCGAGAGCAGCGCCGGCGGCCGGGATCACCGGGCGCCACTGCCCCGCGATCAGGTCTCGCCGACCGGCGTGGATGACGATCGCCGCGATCAGGAGCCCGGCGGCTACCCCTCCGACGATGCCGTAGCCGACCTCCTCGAGCAGCAGCGTCCCGGGGCTGCGGCCTTCGGAGATGTGCGATCCCACGTCGGCCACGGCGACGGCCGCGAACAGCAGCGGAACGCAGATCCCGTCGTTGAGCCCGCTCTCGACGTTCAGCCCCTGGCGGATCCGCGGCGGGACGCGCGGCTCGGTGACCACCGCCTGCCCGAGTGCAGCATCGGTCGGCGCCAGCACGATCGCCAGGATCACCGCCTCCTCGACGGTCAGCTCCCCGAAGATCACCGTCGCCGCGACGGCGCCCAGCGCGATCGTCAGCGGCAGCCCGATCCCGAGCAGGCGCAGCGGGACACCGGCCTCCCGGCGAAGCTGCCCGAGATCGATGCGGGAGGCGTCGGAGAACAGGACCAACGCCAGCGTCGCCTCCGCCAGCACCTGCACGGTCGAGCTCGTGCTCGAGAGGTCGATCCCGTCAAGCACCTCGGGTCCGACCAACACCCCGACGGCGACGAACAGCATCGCCGGCGTGACCGGACTCCCCGACAACCGCCGCGAGACCGCGGCAACGCCGAGCAGCACGAGCGCCACGATGGCCAGAGACCATGCCATTCAGAGCCTCCCCGATGACCTAGGCGCCTAACGAGGCCGGCCCGGCCCGGCGTGGCAGGCCATCAGATGCCCGACCGGGCCGTCACGGCCCCGGACTCGACGGCCGCCGCAAGGGCGCGGTGGTCGCGCTGGTTCTGATCGGCGTAGGCCTCGGCGAACGACGCCAGCGCGCGATCGAAGCTGTCGCCGCGGCCGAGGTAGGCGGCGATCGCAACCGCGTCTCCGGAACGGGCGTGCGCCTTGGCGAGCGTCCGGCCGCAGAGCTCCCCGTAGAACGAGAGCGCCAGGGGGTCCATGAATTCGATGAGCGCCGACCCCTTGGCGTCCCAGAGTTGGCGGACGTAGAAATCCCGCTCGCCGTCCGGCGCCGCGATCCGCATCCAGCCGAGCATGATGTCGCTCGCCGCCTGCGTCAGTCGCTGACCCTCGACGACGCGCCGGCCGTGCTCGTTGAACGTGCTCTTGCCGAGGAACGGCTCGAGCACCGATGCCTGGGCCTCCTTGAGCTGCAGGAACAGCGGATCGTTCTCGTCGCGGCCGAGCATGAGCATGATCCAGGCGCGCGTGCCCACGCTGCCGACGCCGACGACCTTCCGGGCGGCGTGGACGTAGCGATAGCGCTCCAGCAGGCGTCGGCGGTCGGCCGTCAGGGCACTCCGGTACGAGCGGATGGCTCGCCGGACGAACTCCTCGATCGCGGCCTCCTCGACGCCGGACGCCACCTCCTCGATCGGGACGATGAGCGGCGGGTCGCTCGCGATCCGCCGCTCGCCGTCCACGCTGGTCGTGAGCTTCGAAAACGCCCTCAGGCTGTCCTTCGACCGCGCCTTCGCGACGTTGCGCTCGAACCGCTTCAACTGCTTTCGGGTCCCCTGCTGAGCGGCCAGCTCGGCGATCTCCGCCACCTCGATGCGCGCGTACCAGAGGTCGAGGTGGCCCATGGCGGCGAAGCCGTGCATCGCCTCTCGGTAGGAACGCGTCACCGCGCGATTGATCGCCCGGCGCTGCTTCGCGTCGAAGCCTCGATCCCGGCCGGCCACGGCGAAGCTCGCCACCAGCCGCTTCACGTCCCACTCGAACGGTCCCGGCAGCGTCTCGTCGAAGTCGTTGACGCTGAAGACCAATGACCGATCGGGGGCGGCGAAGGCGCCGAAGTTGGACAGGTGCGCATCGCCGCAGAGCTGGACGTCGAGCCCGGTCCGCGGGGCACCGGCAAGATCGGCCGCCATCGGGTAGGCCGCCCCGCGGAAGAAGGTGAACGGCGAGACCAGCATCCGCCCATAGCGGATCGGGACGAGCTCTGGGACCCGTGAGGCCGCCTGCTCCTCGAGCATCTCGACCGGATCGCGGCGATCAGACGCCGGAACCCACTCGCCCTGCTCGGAGCGCGGCGCCACCGCCCGCGCCGCCTTGCCGCGCGCCGCCCGCTCGCTCGCGGTGAGGTCGGCTCCGTCGTCGACCGGTCCGTGGCCGTTGCGGGGCATCGTGCTGCCCCCGGAGATGTACTCAACATCCCCCATGAGATCGCTCCTCTCGCCGCGAGGCGAGCATCTTCGTACTGATCGCTCGCGGGCGCCTGTCTGGTTGGAGACCCATCAGAACGCCCTTGGGCACCGAGGTCATCGCCCGAATGGCATGAAATTGGGCTCACGTCGGCAGCCATGGATGCCTCGACGCCCCAACAGCCCCCGCGTTCCCCTCCGGACGCCCTGCGCATGGATGCGGTGTGCACGACGCCGACGAGCCGACGGACGATCCGGAGGTAGGCGTCACGCGGCTGCCGGTGCCGATTCCGGGCGCCCCTGTCGAGACGGGAAAGCCCCGACTCACCGGGGCGTCGGGAGAGCGGACGACGGGCCTCGAACCGCGACCTCGGCTTGGGAACGGCTCCAGGACAGGCTGGAACGGCCTGTTTGAGTGACGCTACCGCGCGGACCGGCCGGCTGCGTGGGGCCAGATCAGCTGCGCGTGGGACACGGTTGGGGACACGGAAGCGGTGGCTCCCAGCTTGAAGCAGATCGTCTCTATGGAGGGGCTCACGATGGTCCCCGTCACTCGCACGACGAGCTCACCGGCACCGGCCGTCACGACCCGACGGTCGGTGGCGAAGGGTCGCCGGATGAAGCAGGACCGGCGACGGCTTCCGCACCACTGATCGCGCACCCCGAGGGTGTTCCAGGCACGGCGGCCGGCGCGGATCGCCGGGATCTCCGTGGAGAGCGTCCGCGACGCGGCCAGGGTGCTTGTGGTGGAGCATTCGCTCGCGGCCGACCCGGACGCTCGACTCGCGTCGTCAGGGAGCAATCTTCGGCGGCGAGGTCTCGGCCTGTGGCGGCCGTCGAGATCGCGCGAGCGCCTGTCGTCGCTCGAGTTTGAGGACCGCGGTCGCGATGATGCGCTCGCTTAGAGGCTCGTCCGCAACGCGGACGGGCCTCGAACCCGCCTTGGGAAGGGCTCCAGGACAGGCTGGAACAGTTGGTTTGAGGGACGTCACCGCGCGGAGCGGTCACGAGCGTGGGTCAGATCTGCCAGCTCCGTCAGCCTCCGGCGGCCACGCTTCAGCGGACGACAATGGCGCCGCGCATCAGCGCGGGGTGGAACGTGCACAGGTAGTAGACGGTGCCGCGGCGCCGGAACGTCACGGTCTGGGATGCGCCGCGCTTGAGGGGACGCGGCTTGATGAGCCGGCTGCGGATGCTGCCGCGCTTGGAGCTGTCGGCGACGGTGTGCTCGATCCTGCCGATGTTGACGAAGCGCACGCTGTCGCCGGCGCGGACGGTCAGCTTCTTGGGCCGGTAGAAGTACTCGCCGAACCTGATCGTGTGGGCGACGGCCGCATGAGCGACCGGAGTGCGGGTGGGCGTGGCGTGGTGCGCGGCCGCGGGGATGACGGCGACCGTCAGGCCGCCGGCCGCGACCGCGGCAAGTGTGAGGCGTAGGCGCATCGAGATCTCCTCGTGAGGAACGGCAGCGTGGCCCCGGGGCGCGTGGCGCGCGCCCCGGGGCCGGCGGCCGGATCTACTTGACGGTGAAGGTGATGGTCTTCTTCGCGCCGGAGTTCGAGTAGTTGGCGTGGTTGTTCTTGACCAGGAACACGGTCACCTTGTGCTTGCCCTTGGGCAGGCCCTTGTAGGTCACCTTGTTGGTGACCGACGGGGAGTACTTGCCCTGCACGCCGAGCTTGACCGCCAGCGTGCCGTTGGCGCCCGAGTACTTCGGGAAGTCGTACTTGCCGCCGTCCATCTGAAAGTGCTCGTGGCCCTTGCCCGCCTTGGGCGCCTTGCCGACATCCTTGGCGTCGATGGTGAAGCTTTTGGTCTTGACCGTGACCGTCACGGCCGACCCGCTCTGCTTGGCCTTGATCGACGAGACGGTCGGGCCGCCGGCAGCAGCAGCAGTGGTGGCCAGCAGCGCGGTGGAGCCGAGTGCGGCAAGGCCGGCACCGGCGAAGCGACTACGCGTCATGAGAAACCTCCCGAGGTGGACGGTGGGGCCGGCGAGTGCGACCCCGTGTGCCGTCTAGTTCGCGTCACGTAGCCAGTCGGTTCATACGTAAGCGGTAACAATGTGAGAACAGACCCACGTGCGTCACGGCGTCGCACCGACGTGCGCCGGAAGCGGCCATCCCGGCGCCGGCTGCCGATCGCACCGCAGTAGAAGACTGTCCGGAGTGAGGTGCGGCGGCGAGTCGGCGTATGGCGCTTCGAGCCCGCGGTTCCGGAGCCAGTTGTCGAGCGTCCGCGGCGCGACGTCGAGGCGGTGGGAAAGCAGCTCGCACGCGCGGACGGTGCAGGCGCGGAGCTCGCGCTCCTCGCGGCTCCGGCTGGCTCTCCGCGCGGCATGCGACAGGTCGACCACCACCCCGCCGCCGCCGCCGTGGCCCAGATCGCTCACGAGGCGCAGACCCCCGATACCGGCCTCATCGGCGCCCTGCTTTGCGCCGTGCGCCCGATCTCGCGCGACCTCCGGCTGGACCCCGAGGTCGTGAACCGCTGGGCCGACTTCGACGCGCGCATCGCCATCGTTCGCTAATGCCCGGATGTCGCGCGACGCCGTAGACGGTATCCGGAAGCGGTATCGAGGTCCCGATCCCACGACGCCCTCGCGATCAAGCCAACAAAAAAGCCCCGCTTTGCGGGACTTTATCGAAGCGGACGACGGGCCTCGAACCCGCGACCTTCGGCTTGGGAAGCCGACGCTCTACCAACTGAGCTACGTCCGCGTCGCCGGAAGTGTAGTCGCCCTATTCTGAAGGCGGCGTGAAGCGCTCAGCCCTTCCCACCGTCGTGCTGGTCGCCGCGGCGGCACTCGTCGCGCTGCTCGTCTACGGGGTCGTGCAGCGCGGTACGAGCTCGACGCTCGACGACGCCGTCAAGCGCGGCGCGCTCCCCGCCGCCCCGGGGTTGTCGCGCACGCTGCCGGTCCTCGGGGGCGACGCGCAGCGCTCGCTGGCCGGCTACAAGGGCAAGGTCGTCGTCCTGAACTTCTGGGCCTCGTGGTGCGAGCCCTGCCGCGCCGAGGCGCCCGTGCTGGAGAAGACCCAGAAGGCGCTGCAGGCCGACGACGGCGGCACCGTCATCGGCGCCACCTACAACGACACGCCGAACGCCTCGTCGAAGTTCGTCCAGGACTTCGGGCTGACGTATCCGAGCGTGCGCGACGTCGGCACGAAGCTGGCCAAGGACTACGGCACGCGCGCGCTCCCGGAGACGTTCGTCATCGACGCTCGCGGGCGGATCGTCGCTATCTCGCGCGGCCAGGTCGACCAGGCCTTCCTCGACCGCGCCGTGGCCAAGGCGAGGGCGGCGGCGTGAGCCCCCGGGCGCTGCTCGCCGCGTTGCTCGTCGTCGCCGGGCTCGTCCTCGCGGCGCCCGCCGGGGCGGCGACGCCCAAGGTGAACTTCAACGAGCTCGAGCCGCAGCTGATGTGCGTCTCGTGCAACGTGCCCCTGAACATCGCCGAGTCGCCGCAGGCCACCCAGGAGCGCGACGAGATCAAGTCGCTCATCGCCCAGGGGCTGACCGAGCAGCAGATCAAGGACCGCCTGGTCGCGATCTACGGCGACGCCGTGCTCGCCGACCCGGGGACCGACGGCTTCGACGTCACGAGCTGGCTCGTCCCCGTCGGCCTGCTCGTCGGGCTGCTCGCCGCCGGGGCGATCTTCGTCCCCCGCTGGCGGCGCGGTGGCGGCGACGACGGTCCGGGCGGCGGGACGCCGTCGGAGGGCGGCCCCGAACTGGATCCGGACGACGCGCGGCGCCTCGACGAGGACCTCGCCCGCTACGAGGTGTGATGCTCGTCCTCGCGCAGGCCCAGGCCGACACGACCGTCCTGGCCGCCTTCGCCGTCGGGTTCATCTCGTTCATCTCGCCGTGCGTCCTGCCGCTGGTCCCGGGCTACCTGTCCGCGGTGTCGGGCGTCTCGCTGTCCGACATCCGCACCCGGGAGCACGGCGTCGGGCGCGTCCTGCTGCCCTCGATCATCTTCTGCCTGAGCTTCACCGTGATGTTCGTGGCGCTCGGGATGACGGCAACGGGGCTGGGGTCGACGCTCCGCGACCACCAGGAGCTCCTCAACCGCATCGCGGGCGGGGTGATCGTCGCCATGGGCGTGTTCTTCCTGCTGACGCCGTTCGTCCCGCGCCTGAACCGCGACTGGCGCCCCGAGGCGCTGATGGCGCGAGCGGGCTCGGGCGGCCCGGTCATCGCCGGCCTCGCGTTCGCCGTCGCGTGGACGCCCTGCGTGGGGCCGACGCTGACGAGCATCCTGTCGGCCGCCGCCACGAGCAGCACGGTCGGCCACGGCGGCGTGCTGCTGGCGTTCTACTCGCTCGGCCTGGCCGTCCCGTTCCTGCTCACCGCCGTCGCCTTCGACCGGGCGACCACGGCGTTCCGCTGGATCCGCGACCACTACATGGTGATCACCGTCATCAGCGGCATCGTCCTGATCGCGATGGGGACGCTGATCCTGACGGGCGAGCTCACGCGCCTGAACGTCGAGGCCCAGCGCTGGCTCAACAACCTCGGGCTCGACTTCCTCTACAACCGCTGACGCTGGACCATGCCGGGACGCGGGAGCTCACGTCGCCCTGCGACGGGAACTCCCTAGGCCATCTGGTCGCCCTGCGACCCGATGGCCCTACATCTCCTCGGGCGCCGTGATCCCGAGCAGGTCGAGGCTCCGGGCCAGGGTCCGCTGCGTGGCCACGGCGAGCGCGAGGCGGTTGGCCTCCTCCGGCGCGCCGACGATCGGGCAGTCGCGGTAGAAGGCCGTGAAGACCTGCGCGAGCTCGAGCGCGTACGTGGTGATGCGGTGCGGCGCGCGGCGATCGGCGGCGTCCTGCGCCTCGAGGGGGAACTCGAGCAGCGCCTTGACGAGCTGGCGCTCGGACGGGTGCAGCGCGGTGGACGGATCGATCGCGGGCTCGGCCTGCGAGCGCCGGCGGATCGAGGCGATGCGCGCGTGGGCGTACTGCACGTAGTAGACGGGGTTCTCGGCGCTCTGGCGACGGGCGAGGTCGAGGTCGAGATCGACCGTCGAGTCATGCGAGCGGGCGAGCATGAACCAGCGCGTGGCATCCACGCCGATCTCGCCGATCAGCTCGTCGAGCGTGACGAAGTCGCCGCGCCGCTTGCTCATCGACGCACGCTCGCCGCCCTCGACGACGTGGACGAACTGCAGCATCGGGATCTCGAGGCGGTCGGGGTCGACGCCGAGGGCCGCCATCGCCGCCTTCATCCGCTTGATGTAGCCGTGGTGGTCGGCGCCCAGCACGTTGATCATGCGGTCGTAGCCGCGCTCGAGCTTGCGCTCGTGGTAGGCGACGTCGGAGGCGAAGTACGTCGCCGCGCCCGTCGAACGCTCCAGGACCCGGTCCTTGTCGTCGCCGAAGTCCGTCGTGCGCAGCCACAGCGCGCCCTCCGAGTGGAACAGCAGCCCCCGCGCTTCCAGCCGGGCGTAGGCGCGGTGGATCGCGTCGGGGTCGCCCTCGAAGAGCTCGCGCTCGGAGAAGTAGGACTCGAACTCCACGCGGTAGGCCGCGAGCGTCGCGCGGATCCGCGCGAACATGAGCTCCACGCCCTTGCGGGCGACCTCGGACACGTCGGTGGTGGCGGCGTCCGGGATCTGCCCGGCGAGCTCGGCCACGTAGTCGCCCTGGTAGCCGTCCTCCGGGGGCTCCTCCCCGCGCGCCCTGGCCTGGATCGACAGGCCGAGCTTGTCGACCTGGCTGCCCGCGTCGTTGAAGTAGTACTCGCCGTCGACCTCGTGGCCGGCGAAGCGCAGCAGGCTGCGCAGCGCGTCCCCGAAGGCGGCGTGCCGCCCGCTGGCGGCGGTCAGCGGGCCGGTCGGGTTGGCCGAGACGAACTCCACGAGGACCTTCTCGGGCGCCTCGGGGTGCCCGGCCCCGAAGTCCTCGCCGGCGGACAGCACACCCTGCAGCGCCTCGCCGTGCCAGGCGTCGGTCAGGAACAGGTTCAGGAAGCCCGGGCCCGCCACCTCCGCGCGGTCGAGCGCCGGGCCGAGCTCCTCGGCGATGGCCGTCGCGAGGCGCTCGGCGATCTCCCGCGGCGGCGCCTTGAGCTGGCCGGCGAGGAGCATCGCGGCGTTCGTCGCGTAGTCCCCGTGCTCGGCCTGGCGGGGCCGCTCGAGCGTGGGCGGCGACTTGGGCTCCGCGCCGAGCGACGCCGCGGCGCGGAGCACGGCGGCGCGGAGATCGTCGACAGCGGTCATTGCGCGAGAGGGTATCCGGCGCGGCGCGCCGTCCGCCCGCTGGGCCGGACCCCCGCTCAGTGGTGGTACGGCTCCCCCGCGAGGATCTTGTGGCCGCGGTAGAGCTGCTCGAGCAGCACGACGCGGGCCAGCTGGTGCGGCAGCGTCATCGGGCCGAGCGACAGCCGATGGTCGGCGCGCTCCAGGTCCTCCATCCCGTACGCGCCGCCGATCACGAAGCACAGATCGAGGCCGGACTGCCTGCGCTCCTCCAGAAAGCGGCTGAAGCCGATGGAGTCGTACGTCCGCCCCGAGGAGTGCAGCTGCGACACGTAGGCGCGCTCGGGGATCCGCCGGGCGATCCGCTCGTCCTCGCGCACCTCGATGAGCTCGACTCGCGCGTGTCGCGCGAGGAGCTTCTGGTAGTGCTGCACGTCGTCGGCGTAGGGCGGTCGGAGCCGTCCGACGGCGAGAACGATGAGGCGCATCGTCTGCGATGCTAGGTCGCATGGCCGACCAGCAAGGACCCGACCGCCACATCAACATCCATTTCGCTCCGGAGGACATGGCGGGGCACTACGCGAACTTCGCCAACGTCAGCCACTCGGACTACGAGTTCACGGTCACCTTCGCGCGCGTCGACCACGAGGTCGAGGACGAGGAGATCCCCGGTGTCGTCGTCACCCGCGTCAACCTCGCGCCGCGCTTCATGCGCGAGCTCATCGACGCCATGGAGGACAACTACTCCAAGTGGCGCACCCGCGAGGGCATCAAGAGCCTGCCGGAGTTCGGCGGGGGCCAGGAGCCGGGTCAGCCGCCCACGGCCTGAGGAGCGCCCGCGGCGCCCCGCCGTGGCCGACACGGTGTCGCGGCTCCGGACGACGGGCACGCTCGGGGCATGGACACGAGAACACTCGGGACCGCAGACGCCGCGCTGGAGGTCAGCGAGATCGGCCTCGGCTGCATGGGGATGTCGGAGTTCTACGGCTCGGCCGACGAGGACGAGGCGATCCGGACCATCCACCGGGCGCTCGAGCTCGGGGTCACCTTGCTCGACACCGCCGACATGTACGGGCCGTTCACCAACGAGCTGCTCGTGGGCCGCGCCATCGCCGGGCGCCGCGATCAGGTCGTGGTGGCGACGAAGTTCGGCAACGAGCGCCGCGAGGACGGCAGCTGGGTGGGCATCAACGGGACCCCGGACTACGTGCACCGCGCGTGCGACGCGTCGCTGCAGCGGCTCGGCACCGACCACATCGACCTCTACTACCAGCACCGCGTCGACCCGGACACGCCGATCGAGGAGACGGTCGGAGCGATGGCGGAGCTCGTGCAGCAGGGCAAGGTCCGCCGCATCGGGCTCTCGGAGGCCTCCCCGTCGACGCTGCGCCGCGCCCACGCGGTGCACCCGATCACGGCCCTGCAGACCGAGTACTCGCTGTGGTCGCGGGACCCCGAGGCCGAGATCCTCCCGACCGTCCGCGAGCTCGGCGTCGGCTACGTGGCCTACTCGCCGCTCGGCCGCGGCTTCCTCTCGGGCGCGATCCGCAAGCCGGACGACCTCGCGCCGGACGACTTCCGCCGCCACCACCCACGCTTCCAGGGCGAGAACTTCGAGCAGAACCTCCGGCTCGTGGAGCGCGTCGAGGAGCTCGCGCGCGAGAAGGGCGTCACGGCGAGCCAGCTCGCGCTGGCGTGGGTGCTCGCGCAGGGCGAGGACATCGTCCCCATCCCGGGCACCAAGCGCGTGCGCTACCTGGAGGAGAACGTCGCGGCCACGGAGATCGAGCTCACGCCGGACGACCTGCGGCGCCTGGACGAGGCGGCGCCGGTGGGCGCGACCGCCGGCCAGCGCTACGCGGACATGTCGACGATCGACGACTGAGAGCGTCGTTCCTCCGCGGCGCCGCGCAACGGCACGGTGGGCGCGATGGCGTCGCGGTGCCCCCGCGTGGTCACCTCGACCGTCACGCGGACCCGCAGCCGGCGACGGGCGAGGCCGGCCCCGCGGCGGCCCAACGCCAGATGCAGGGTTCGCGTCCGCCCGCCCGGGACCGCCAGCCGCGCCCGTGCGCCTAGCCCGTGCCCGGAGATGCGGACTGTCCCGGAGCACCTGAGGCCACGGCGCAGGCGGCAGCCGAGCGGCAGCGCGAGTCGCCCGCCGGCCGTCACGCGCGCGACGGCCGGGACGGCGACGTCGGCTGCGCGCGGGTCAGCAGGCTCAGCGAGACACGTTGTCGCAGCACACACCGTCAAACGGCCCGTCGGCCGCTGTGATGCGAAAAGGCGCATCCGCCGGACGGGCTTCCGCGCCCGGGTCAAGTACCATCAGGGCCTTCGGCGGCTGCAGCGGGCGCCGTCCCCCCACGCGCCCGCCCGTCCGCCGTCCCTGTTCCGGCGCGCTGACACGCCGGGCTCCCCGGTCCGCCTCGCTCCCCAATGCTCGTCGCGATCCTGTCCGACATCCACGGCAACCGGCACGCCCTCGAGGCCGTGCTGGAGGACGTCGCGAAGCTCGAGCCGACCGAGACGTGGTGCCTGGGCGACGTCGTCGGCTACGGCGCCGACCCCAACGCCTGCGTCGAGCTCGTCCGCCGCCACTGCGAGCTGACGCTGGCGGGCAACCACGACCTCGCGGTGACCGGCGAGCTGCCCCTGGACGAGTTCTCGCGCGGCGCGGCGCTCGCCGCCCAGTGGACGCAGGAGGTCATCGAGCCCGACGCGCTGGACTGGCTGTCGCAGCTGCGGCCCCAGGGCGAGCGGGCCGGCCTCGGCCTGTATCACGCGAGTCCGCGCGACCCGGTGTGGGAGTACGTCGTCAGCGCGCTGCTCGCCGAGCTGTGCCTGGACGCCCAGCCGCAGCGGCTGTCGCTCGTCGGCCACTCGCACGTCGCGCTGTCCTTCTGGCGGCCCGAGGGCGAGGTCGCCTCGGGCGAGCGCCGCTACGGCGGCGACATCCTGGACGTCGCACCCGGCGAGTGGCTGCTCAACCCCGGCAGCGTCGGCCAGCCGCGCGACGGCGACCCGCGTGCGGCGTGGCTCCTGCTCGACACCGAGCGCTGGAGCGCAGCCTGGATGCGCAGCCCGTACGACATCAAGGGCGCGCAGACGGCGATCCGCGAGGCCAGGCTCCCGGACTCCCTCGCCGAACGCCTCCAGTACGGTCAATGAGGATGCGCGTCCTGCCCCTCCTGCTCGTCTTCGCGCTCGGCATGGGAGCTGCGTTCCTCCTCTCGTGCGGCGGCAGCAACTCGAAGCTCATCCCGGTGTCGGACGCCGACCAGATCAAGGCGCAGGTGGACTCGGTGGAAGCGGCGGTGGCGAACGGGACGGCCAGCTGCTCCGAGGCCGCCGCTGCCGCAGCCCGAGCCCGCGATGTGGTGGTGAACCTCCCGAAGTCGGTCGACACCACGTTGCGCGACCGCCTGCTGAGCGGCATCAACCGCCTCAAGCAGCGCGCGCAGACCGAATGCCGCCAGCAGACGGGCTCGGTGACCACCGAGATCCCGACGACCACGACGACCGCCCCGGAGACGACCACGCAGGCCCCTGACACGACGACCCAGCCGCCGCCGGACACCACGACCGAGCCGCCGCCGGACACGACGACCGTGCCGCCCGCCGGGACCACGACCACGCCGACGACCCCGGACAGCACGGGCGGCGTCGCCCCGGGCGACGGCACGACCACCCCGGGCGGGGTGACGCCCTGATGATGGCCGGCCAGCTGCTCGCCTCCCGCTACGAGCTGGGCGACCGCCTCGGCGTCGGCGGCATGTCCACGGTCCAGCTCGCGTTCGACCGGCGGCTCGAGCGCCACGTCGCCGTCAAGCTTCTGGCCGAGCACCTCGCCGAGGACCAGCTGTTCGTCTCGCGCTTCCGCCGCGAGGCGCTCGCCGCCGCCCGGCTGGTGCACCCGAACATCGTGCAGGTCTTCGACTTCGGCCTCGACGAGGGCACGGGCCGCCACTACATCGTCATGGAGTACATCCGCGGCCAGTCCGGCGCGGAGATCCTGCGCGAGCGCGGCCGCCTGCCGGTGGACGAGGCGCTCGAGATCGTCACCCAGTCCTGCCGCGGGCTGGACTACGCACACCGCAACGGGGTCGTGCACCGCGACGTGAAGCCCGGCAACCTGCTGCGCTCGGACGACGACGTCGTCAAGCTCGCGGACTTCGGCATCGCCAAGGCCGTCAGCGACGAGTCCTCGATCACCCAGATCGGCTCCGTGCTCGGGACTGCGTCCTACCTCGCGCCGGAGCAGGCGCGGGGCGAGGAGGCCGGCCCGCAGGCCGACCTCTACGCGCTCGGCGTCGTGACCTACCAGCTGCTGAGCGGCCGCCTGCCCTACGAGGCGGCCTCCCTGACCGAGCTCGCCCTCAAGCAGCAGCGCGAGGCGCCGGCCTGGCTGCACGAGCTCGACCCCGCGATCCCGGAGCCGCTCGCCGTGGCGATCGACCGCGCCCTGGCGCTCGACCCCGCCGAGCGCCCCAGCACCGCCGAGGAGTTCCGGATCGCGCTCGAGGAGGGCGCGCGCGGCATCGGCGTGGACGCGACCTCGGCCACCCGCGTCGTCCCGGGCGACCCGGCGGACACGGCCGCCACGCGCGTCGCGGCCGTCCCGGCCCCGGCCCCGGTCACGCGACCGGAGGTCGCCCCCCGCGTGCCGCGTCAGCCGCGCGGGCCCCGCACGGGCGCCCAGGCCCCGGTGCCCGCCGGCCGCCGCACCCCGCCGCCGGCCGGGCGACCGAAGCGCCGCAAGGGCGGCATCCGCCGGTTCTTCACGCTCCTGCTCGTCGCGCTGCTGCTGGCCGCCGGCGCGCTCATCGCCGTCGTCGCGACCTCCGCCAACCAGAAGTCCGTCCAGCTGCGCAAGGTGACGGGCGACCAGGTCCAGACCATCGTGCAGCAGGTCAAGGACCTGGTCGACGCCAACACGCAGTGACGCCCGGCCGCTAGGCGACCGCCGGAGCGGCCTCCGAAGCCTCCCCCGGCTTCGCGCCGGCGAGCAGCGCGGCGGCCGTGGCCGCGAGCGTCCCGGCGTGGATGGCGGCGCGCAGGTCGGCCATGACCCGCGCGACGAAGGCGAGGTTGTGGATCGTGAGCAGGCGCATGCCGGTGAGCTCGCGGGCGTGCACGAGGTAGCGCAGGTAGCCCCGCGAGAGCCCGGCCGCGCAGGCCGGGCACGGGCAGCCCTCGAAGATCGGCTCGTCGGCGTGCTTGAAGCGGCCGGCGGTCAGGTCGATGCGCCAGCGGCGCTCCGGCTCGGGGACCAGGGCGACGCCGTGGCGCCCCAGGCGCGTCGGCATCGCGCAGTCGAAGGTGTCGATCCCGAGCGCGACGCCGCGGATGAGGTCGTCGATGTCCCCGATCCCGAGCAGGTGCCGCGGCTTGTCCTCCGCCGCCCGGTCCAGCACGGCCGTCGTCCAGCCCACGACCTCGTGCATCTGCGGCTTGTCCGCGCCCAGCGAGCCGCCGATCGCCACGCCGCCGACCTCGTTGGTCGCCACGTGCTCCGCCGACTCGACCCGCAGGTCGTGGTGGACGCCGCCCTGGACGATGCCGTAGACGAGCTGGTCGGCCGGACCGTGGGCCGCGTGCCAGTCCAGGCAGCGCCGCAGCCAGCGGTGGGTGCGCTCGGTCGAGCGGGCGGTGTAGTCGCGGTCGACGTGGAAGGGCGTGCACTCGTCGAACACCAGCGCAAGGTCCGAGTGCAGCTTGGCCTGGACCTCCATCGAGGTCTCGGGGCCCATGAAGCGCTCCGAGCCGTCGAGATAGGAGCGGAAGCGCACGCCCTCCTCCTCGATCGCCAGCACGCGGCCGGCCCGGTCGCTGCCCATCGGCGAGCGGCCCTTGACCTCGTCGGCGACCGTCCCGTGGCCCATCGAGAAGACCTGGAAGCCGCCAGAGTCGGTGATGATCGGCCGGTCCCAGCCCATGAAGCGGTGCAGGCCCCCGAAGCCGTCGATCAGGTCGTGCCCCGGGTCGAGGAACAGGTGGAACGTGTTGCCCAGGACCATGTCGTAGCCCAGGTCGGCGACCTCGGACGGCAGCAGCCCCTTCACCGTGGCCTTCGTGGCCAGCGGGACGAACGCCGGGGTGCGCACGGTCCCGTGCGCGGTCGTGAGCACCCCGGCGCGCGCCTGGGACCCCGGATCGCGCGCCTCGATGCGCAACGCTGACATGGGCGGCATGCTAGAAGCCTTGAGGTGCCCACAGCGCTCGCCGCGATCGTCGACGTCGCCCATGTCGGGCTCCCTCTCCTGTTCCTGCTGATCGCCATCGAGACCATGGGCGTGCCGGTCCCGGGCGAGACGGCGCTGATCACGGCGGGCATCGTCGCGTCGCGTGGCGACCTGCCGATCGAGGCCGTGATCGCCGTCGCGGCGCTCGCGGCGATCCTCGGCGACAACGTCGGCTTCGCCATCGGGCGCCGCTATGGGCGCCGGCTGCTGACCGCCGCGGGCCCGTTCGAGCGCCGTCGCCGGCAGGTCATCGAGATCGCCGAGCCGTTCTTCGACCGGCACGGCCCGAAGGCGGTCTTCCTGGGCCGCTGGGTGACCGGGCTGCGGATCACCGCGGCGTGGATGGCGGGGGTCAGCCAGATGCGCTGGCGGGTCTTCCTCCCGTACAACGCCGCTGGCGGCATCGCCTGGGCGGCGTCGGTCGGACTGCTGGCCTACGTGCTCGGCCACACCGCGGAGAAGATCATCAGCACCGTCGGGATCGGCGGCCTCGTCGCGGCTGTGCTCGCCGGCGGCGTGCTGTGGTTCGTCCTGCGCCTGCGCCGGCGACGCGCCGAGGCGCTGGTCGAGTCCGCCGTGCGGCGCGCCGAGGAGCGCGAGGCGGCGCGCAGCGCACCCCCCCGCGTGCCCTAGAACCCGGCTCAGCGCTTGGGCGCGGCGCCCGGGAGCACGCGCTCCCAGAACGAGGCCAGCAGCTCCTGCTCCTCCGGCCCGAAGTGCTGCAGGAACAGGCGCCGGACGCCCGCCAGATGGGTCGCCCGCGCGGCGTTGAGCTTGGCGCGGCCGGCCGGCGTGAGGCAGGCGAAGGAGCCGCGGGCGTCGGAGCTGCAGGTCGTGCGGCAGACCAGGCCGTCGCGCTCGAGGCGGTCGATGAGCCGCGTGAGGCCGCTGCGGCTCAGCAGGATGGACTCGGCGAGGTCGCACATGCGCATCCGCTCGCCCTCGGCGTCCGCGACGTACATCAGGACCTCGTAGGAGGTCAGGGGCAGGTCGTGCTCGGCCTCCAGCTCCGCGTCGAGCGCCTTGGACAGCGTGGCGTGGACGCGCAGCAGCCCGCGCCAGGCGCGCAGCTCGCGCTCGCCGAGCTCTCCTGGCTCGCTCGGGATGGGCTGGATGGTGGTGGCCATGTGCTCGGTCAACTCCTTGCGCGTGCAACGACGACACGGACGGTAGCAATGCAACGAGCGGGAAACCAGTCCGCCTCTATATAGTTGCTTATGCAATCACCTGCCTGTACAGTGCAGCCGGCAACCACTCGACCGGAGACCCCACATGGCACCGAACATCGTCGTCCCGTCCACGCCCGATCCGGTGGTCTGACCATGGCGCTCGAAGGGCTGCACCACATCACGGCCATCACGGCCGACGCGCCCGCGAACGTGGACTTCTACGCGGGCCTCCTGGGCCTCCGGCTCGTCAAGAAGACGGTCAACTTCGACCAGCCCGACGTCTACCACCTGTACTACGGCGACGAGGCGGGGGCACCCGGCTCCATCCTCACGTTCTTCGAGTTCCCGGGAGCAGCGCGGGGCCAGGCGGGGGACGGTGACGTGCACGCGATCCAGTGGCGCGTCGGCTCCGAGGACGCGATCGCGTTCTGGCACCACCGCCTGACCGAGGCGGGCGTCGCGACCGAGCGCGACGAGCGGTATCTCGGCTTCCGCGACCCCGAGGGGCTCGCCCACGAGCTCGTCGCCGTCGACGTCCCCGACGCGCCGCTGGTCGCGCAGAGCCCGGACGTCCCGGGCGAGCACGCGCTGCTGGGCTTCCACGGCGTCCGGGTCTACGCGAGCGCCCCGCCGGACAGCGCCCGCCTGCTCGGGCGCCTGGGCCTGCAGCCCGGCGAGACCGACGGGACCTGGGTCGCCCAAGGCGCGGACCGTCACGCCCACCTGCGCTACGAGGCGCCCCCCGGCGGTCCGGGCCGCCAGGGCGCCGGCAGCGTCCACCACATCGCCTGGAGCGTGGCCGACGACGCCGAGCTCGAGGCCTTCCGCAAGCATGCGATCGAGGGCGGGGCGCGGCCCACGCCGATCATCGACCGCCAGTACTTCCACTCGGTCTACTTCCGCGAGCCGAGCGGCGTCCTGTTCGAGCTGGCCTCGCGCGACATCGGCTTCGCCTACGACGAGCCCGCCGAGGAGCTGGGGCACAACCTCAAGCTCCCGCCCCAGTACGAGCAGCACCGCGCCGAGCTCGAGCAGCGGCTGACGCCCCTCCCCGACCCCCGCACCGCGTCATGAGCCCGCTCGCGCACCGCATCCGCGAGCCGGACGGGGAGGCAGACGGGACGCTCGTGCTGCTGCACGGCCGGGGCGCCGACGAGAACGACCTGTTCGGCCTGTTCGACATCCTGGACCCGGGCCGGCGGCTGCGTGGCATCACCGTGGGCGGCCCGCTGTCGCTGCCGCCCGGCGGCAAGCACTGGTACGTGGTCCCCCGGGTCGGCTACCCCGACCCGGCGACCTTCCAGGCGTCCTATCAGGCCCTCGGGGAGCTCCTGGACGACGAGCTGGCCGTCGACTGGGGCAGCACCGTCGTCGGCGGCTTCTCGCAGGGGACGGTGATGTCCTACGCGCTCGGCCTCGGCGAGGGCCGTCCGGTGCCCGCCGGCATCCTGGCGCTCAGCGGGTTCATCCCGGCGGTCGAGGGCTGGACGCCGGACCTCGTCTGGCGGCGCGACCTGCCCGTGCTCATCGCGCACGGCAGCGCCGATCCCGTGATCTCCGTGGACTTCGCCCGGGCGGCGCGCGAGCAGCTCGAGGCCGCCGGCCTGCCCGTCGAGTACCACGAGACGCCCATGGCCCACACGATCGACCCGCGGGTCCTGCCCGACCTGCAGCGCTGGCTGGCCGAGCGTCCCGGCCGCGCGGCGGCCGCGGAGCGGCGGGGCTAGGCCCGCCTCCCTAGGCGCCGACCTCGGCCACGAGCGCCTCGCGCACCTGGTCCATCCGTCGCCGGAGCGTGGCGACGGCGAGGTCGAGGCGCTCGTCGAAGGCCCCGTCGGCGGCGAGCTGCTCGAGCTCGCCCGCCGAGGTCGCGAGCGGCAGGGCGCCCACCGCGAGGCAGCCCCCGCGCAGCTTGTGGGCGGCCGTGCGCAGCCGCGCCGCGTCGCGGTCCTCCGCGGCCGCGAGGACCTCGGCCAGGTGCTCGGGCGTCGTGTCGAGAAAGGCGTGCACCAGCTCGTGCAGGTCCTGCGGGCCGAAGTCCTCGGCCATCTCGGCGAAGCGCGCGGCGTCGAGCGGAGGCGGCTCGGCCCCGTCGGCGGCGGGCGGATCGGGGGCGATGACCGCCGCCGCGGGCACCGCGTCGCCGAGCCAGCGCGCCAGGACCGCGTCGAGGTCCTCCGGGCGCAGCGGCTTGGCCAGGTAGTCGTCCATGCCCGCCGTCAGGCAGGCCTCGCGGTCGCCCTCCATCGCGTTGGCCGTCATCGCGACGATCGGGACGTGCTCGGCGCCGCCCGCCGCCTCCTCGCGGCGGCGGATCTCGCGGGTGGCCGCGTAGCCGTCGAGCTCGGGCATCTGGCAATCCATGAAGATCAGCGAGAAGCGCTCCTCGGAGATCGCGTCGAGCGCCTGCAGGCCGTCGTCGACGGCCCGCGTGCTGAACCCCCGCCGCTCGAGCAGCCGGACGGTGAGGCGCTGGTTGATCGCGTTGTCCTCCACGACGAGGATCACGCCGTTGCCCATCGTCGCCGCCGACGGCGCGGCGGGCACGTGGCGCGGCCGCTCGGCGTCCTCGTGCAGGGCCGACGCGATCGCGTCGTAGAGGCGCGACTGCCGCACGGGCTTGGTCAGGAACTCGACGATGCCGGCGTCGCGCGCCCGTGCGAGCTCCTGCCCGGACGACGTGAGCATCACCAGGCGCGTGGAACGCAGCGCCGGCGTGTCGGCGATGTGCTGCGCGAGCTCGATCCCGTCCATCCCGGGCATGTGGAAGTCGAGCAGCGCGAGGTCGTACGGCGCGCCCGCCTCCGCGGCGACGCGGAGGGCCTCCAGCGCGGACGGCCCGTCCTCCACGAGCCGGCAGCGCATCCCCCACGCCGCCAGGTAGGCGTCCAGGACGCGGCGGTTGGTGGCGTTGTCGTCGACCACGAGGACCTTCAGACCGCGCACCTCGGTCTGCGGCGCCCGGACGTCGAGCACCCCGCGGGCCGCCTCGATCGGCAGCTCGAAGCTGAACGTGCTGCCCTGCCCGGGCTGCGAGTCCACGGCGATCGTCCCGCCCATCAGCTCGACGAGCTGGCGCGAGATCGCGAGGCCAAGGCCGGTCCCGCCGAAGCGGCGCGTCGTGGACGCGTCGGCCTGGGCGAAGGACTCGAACAGCCGCGCGGACTGCGCCGGGTCGATGCCGATGCCCGTGTCCGTGACCGAGACCCGCAGGCGGCGCCCGAGCCCCGGGCCCCGCCGGGCCATCGCGACGTCGACGCTGACCTCGCCCTGGGGGGTGAACTTCACGGCGTTGGAGAGCAGGTTGGTGACCACCTGCATGAGCCGCCCGCGGTCGCCGCGGACCCCGACCGGCACGTCGTCGTGGATGTAGCTGGACAGCTCGAGGCCCTTGGCGTGCGCGGTGATGGCGACGAGGTCGCACGAAGCCTCGATCGCCTCGTGCAGGTCGTAGTCGCGCGGGTCGAGCTCGAGGCGCCCCGCCTCGATCTTCGAGAAGTCGAGGATGTCGTTGATCACGACCATCAGCGCGTCCCCCGAGGCGCGCGCGGTCGCGGCGTACTCGCGCTGCTCCTGGTCGAGCGGCGTCTCGAGCAGCAGGCCCGTCATCCCGATGACGCCGTTGAGCGGCGTGCGGATCTCGTGGCTCATGTTGGCCAGGAAGGTGGACTTCAGCCGCGAGGCCTCCTCGGCCTGCTCCTTGGCGGCGCTGAGCGCCTCGTTGGCCGTGCGCATCTCGGCCTCGCGCTGCGCCAGGCGCGCGGACATCGTGTTGAACGCCCGCGCCAGCACCTTCGGCTCGCCGCGGCCGCGCTCGTCGACCTTCACGAGCTCGCCCTCCCCCAGGCGCTCGGCCGCGCGGGTCACCCGGCGGATCGGCCTGAGGATCCGCGTGAGCAGGTAGCCGGCGAGGCCGATGAGCAGGACCAGCGACCCCGCCAGGCCCACCGCCCCGATCGTCACGGCGCGGTTGGCGTGCCGGGTCACGGCGTCGCGCCGGACCTCGGCGCGCACGGCGCGCGTGCGCTCGAAGGCGTTGAACGACGTCCGCAGCTCGTCCAGGCGTCGCTTGCCCTCGGCGGTCGCCGCGATCTGCTCGGTGGCCGTGAGGTTGCCCGCCCGCGCCAGCAGCGGGTCGGCGTAGTCGTGGACGTAGGCCTGGACACCCGCCTCGACCGCGGCGAGCCGGGCCCGCTGCACGGGGCTGACGACGAGCTCGCGCAGGCGGCGCAGCTCCACCGGGATGTCCTCGCTCGCCGCCCGGTACGGCAGCAGGAAGCGGTCCTCCCCGGTCAGCAGCCGCCCGCGCAGGCCGTTCTCCAGGTCGATGGCCGAGCGCTCCAGCGCGCTGGAGGCCTGCAGGACCTTGTCCGACCGCTTCGCCGCCTCCGAGTCGTTGCGCAGGTCGGCGATCGCGACGAGCAGCACTGCGAACATGGACGCCACGAGCAGGACCACCACCCCGTAGACGGCCAGCGTCGGTGCGATGAGCCCCCGGTACCGCTGCACGCGGCGGGAGTCTAGACCCAGGCGCGGGCGACGGCGGGCGGGGATGCGTCAGGCCGTCAGGGGGCGCCCGGTCATCGCGCCGGGCTGCTCGATGCCCAGGAGCGCGAGGATCGTCGGGGCGACGTCGGCCAGGATGCCGCCCTCGCGGAGGCTGACGCCCTCGTCGGTGACGACCACGGGCACGGGGTTCAGCGAGTGCGCCGTGTTGGGCGAGCCGTCGGGCTCGAGCATGTGATCGGCGTTGCCGTGATCGGCGGTGACGAGCACAACGCCGCCCGTGGCCTGGACCGCGGCCACCACGTCGCCGAGGCACGCGTCCACGGCCTCGATCGCCGCGATCGCCGCCGGGATCGACCCGGTGTGGCCGACCATGTCGGCGTTGGCGAAGTTGATGATCCCGAACCTGGGCCGGTCCTCCCCCCACGCGGCCACGAAGGCGTCCGCCGCCGCGCGGGCGCTCATCTCCGGCTTGTGGTCGTAGGTCGGGACGTCGCGCGGGCTGGGCACGAGCTCCCGGCGCTCCCCGTCGTACGGGGTCTCCTCGCCGCCGTTGAAGAAGTAGGTGACGTGCGGGTACTTCTCGGTCTCGGCGACGTGCAGCTGGCGCTCGCCGCGCCCGGCGATGACGGAGGCCAGCGTGACGTCGGGGCGGTCGGGCGGGAAGGCGACGGGCCACGGCCAGCCCTCCTCGTACTCCGTGAGCGTGGTGTAGCGCGCGACCCGCGGCCCGAGCGCCTCGGTGAGCTGGCGCATCCGGTCGGGGCGGAAGTTGAAGGCCAGCACGCTGTCGCCCGGCCGGATCCGGGCCTCGTCGCCGACCGTGGTGGCCTGGATGAACTCGTCGGTCTCGTCGCGCTCGTAGGCCGCGCGGACCGCCGCCTCGCCCGTGTCGGCGTGGTGCTCGGCCTTCCCGTCGACGAGCAGCTCGACGGCAGCGCGGGTGCGCTCCTCGCGGTGGTCGCGGTCCATGGCGTAGTAGCGCCCGATGACGCTGCCGACCCGGGCGCGCGTCGGCGCGGCGGCGCCGGCGCACCAGCCTTCGACCTCGGCGACGTAGCCCGCGCCGGCGCTCGGCAGCGTGTCGCGCCCGTCGGTGAAGGCGTGGACGACCAGGTCCGGCACGCCGAGCGACGCGCCGAGCTCGATCAGGGCCCGCAGGTGGCGGTCGGAGGAGTGCACGCCACCGTCGGACACGAGGCCGATGAGGTGCACGCGCTCGAACCCCGTCATCGCGTCGCGCACGACCTCGTTGGCGGCCAGCGACCCGTCGGCCACGGCGGCGTCGATGCGCGTCAGGTCCTGCCGCACGATCGCCCCCGCACCGAGGTTCAGGTGGCCGACCTCCGAGTTGCCCATCTGCCCCGCGGGCAGCCCGACGGCCTCCCCGCACGCGGTCATCGTGGTGTGCGGGTAGCGCTCCCACAGCCCGTCGAAGACGGGCGTGTCGGCCTGCGAGACGGCGTTGCCGGGCCCCGGCTCGGCCAGGCCCCAGCCGTCGAGGACGACCAGGCAGGCGCTCGGGTGCTCGCTCATGGCCGTGCGGCGGCGATGATCTCCGCGAACGGAGCCGGCTCCAGCGAGGCGCCGCCCACCAGCGCGCCGTCCACGTCGGGCAGGGCCAGCAGCTCGGCGGCGTTTTCGGACTTCACCGAGCCGCCGTACAGGATCCGGGTCAGCTCGGCCTGCGCCTTGGACCGGTCGGCGACGAGCGCGCGGCAGAAGGCCACGGCCTCCTGGGCCTGCGCGGCGGTGGCGACGAGGCCGGTCCCGATCGCCCAGATCGGCTCGTAGGCGATGACCACCTCGCCCAGCCGCTCGGCCGGCACCTTCTCCAGGCCCTCCTGGATCTGGTGGCGCAGCTTGCGCTCGGTGTCGCCGTTCTCGCGCTCCTGCTCCGTCTCGCCCACGCAGAGGATCGGGCGCAGGCCGGCGTCGAGCGCCGCGGGCACCTTCTTCTGCAGCTCGCGGTCGTTCTCGTTGTAGTACTGGCGGCGCTCGGAGTGACCCAGCACGACGCCGTGGACGTCCAGCTCGGTCAGCATCGGCGCGCTGATCTCGCCCGTGTAGGCGCCGTGGGTCGCCCAGTGCATCGTCTGGGCGAAGACCTCGACCCGCGAGCCGCGCGTGGAGTCGACCACCGCCTGCAGCGCGGTGAACGGGACGCACAGGGCGACGTCGATGCCGTCGACGCTCGAGATCCGCGGGAGCAGCCCGGCGATGAACTCCTCCGCCTCGGCGATCGTCTTGTGCATCTTCCAGTTGCCCGCGATGAGCGGCGTCCGACTCATGAGAGGACCTCCACGCCGGGCAGCTTCTTGCCCTCGATGAGCTCCAGGGAGGCGCCGCCGCCGGTGGAGAGGTGATCGACGCTGCTTTCCAACCCGAACCGGGCGAGCGCCGCGGCGCTGTCTCCGCCGCCGACGACCGTGGTGCCGGCGGCCGCGGCGACCGCCTCGGCGACCGCGCGCGTGCCGGCGGCGAAGGGCTCGAGCTCGAACGCGCCCATCGGCCCGTTCCAGAAGGCGCTGCCGGCGCCCGCGACCACCTCGGCGTAGGCGGCGGCGGTCCGCGGGCCCACGTCGAGGCCCATCCAGCCCTCGGGCACGTCGACGCCGTCGAGGGCCCGCACCTCGGTGTCCGCCGAGAACTCGCGGCCGAGGACGAGGTCGACGGGCAGGCGCAGCTTGTCGCCCCCGTCCGCCAGCGCGCGGCGGGCGGGCTCGATGCCCTCCGGCTCGCACAGCGAGGACCCGACGCCGTGGCCCTGCGCCGCGAAGAAGGGGAAGCACATCGCCCCACCGATCAGGACGGTGTCGGCCCGCTCGAGGAAGGCCTCGAGCACGCCGATCTTGTCCGTCACCTTCGCCCCGCCGACGATCGCGACGAGCGGCCGGCCCGGGTCGCGCAGGATGCCGGTCAGCGTCTCGACCTCGCGCTGGAGCAGGAGCCCGGCCGCGCTGGGCAGCAGCTCCGCGATCGCGTGGTTGGACGCGTGGGCGCGGTGGGCGGCGCCGAAGGCGTCGTCGACGTAGACGTCGCCGAGGCTCGCGTAGCGGCGGGCGAGCCCCGGGTCGTCGTTCGTCTCGCCCGCGAACCAGCGGACGTTCTCGACCATCACGACCTCCGCGTCGGGCAGGGCGGCCGGGTCCGGCTCGCCGGCCAGCGGCACGTCGAGGCCCAGCAGCTCGCCCAGGCGCGCGGCGACCGGCGTCAGCGACGTCTCGGGCTCGCGCGCCCTGGGCCGCCCCAGGTGCGCGAGCAGGACCAGCCGCGCCGCGCCGCGCTCCCGGAGCGCCGCGAGGGTCGGCAGCGCCGCGCGGATGCGAGCGTCGTCGGTGATCGTCCCGCCGTCGAGCGGGACGTTGAAGTCCACCCGGACGACGACCCCCTTGCCTTCGACGTCCAGGTCCCCCAGCGTCCGCACCTACAGGACCTTCTGCACCACGTCGACGATGCGGTTGGAGTAGCCCCACTCGTTGTCGTACCAGGAGACGACCTTGACCAGGGTCCTGTCGATGACGGCCGTCAGCCCGGAGTCGACGATCGAGGAGTGCGGATTGGAGATGATGTCCGTGGAGACGATCGGGTCCTCGGTGTACTCCAGGATGCCCTTCAGATCGCCGTCGGCCGCGGCCTTCAGGGCGGCGTTGACCTCCTCCACGGAGGTCTCGCGCTCGGCCTCGAACGTCAGGTCGACGACCGACCCGTTCGGGACGGGGGCCCGGATGGCGAAGCCGTGCAGCTTGCCGTTGAGCTCGGGGAGCACGAGGCCGACGGCCTTCGCGGCGCCCGTGGAGGTCGGCACGAGGTTGATGGCGGCGGCGCGGGCGCGGCGCAGGTCGGAGTGCGGGGCGTCCTGCAGCCGCTGGTCGGCCGTGTAGGCGTGGATCGTCGTCATCAGCCCGTGCTTGATGCCGATGGCCTCGTGGACGACCTTGGCGAACGGCGCCAGGCAGTTGGTCGTGCACGACGCGTTGGAGATGACGTGATGGGTCGCCGGGTCGTACTGGTCGAAGTTCACGCCGAGGACGACCGTGATGTCCTCGTTCTTGGCCGGCGCCGAGATGACGACCTTCTTGGCGCCCGCGTCGAGGTGCGCGGCGGCCTTGGCGCGGTCGGTGAAGAAGCCCGTCGACTCGATGACGACGTCGACGCCGAGGTCGCCCCACGGCAGCTTGCCGGGGTCGCGCTCCTCGAGGACCTTGATCTCCTTGCCGTCGACGGACAGCCCGTCGCCCGTCACCGAGACGTCGCCCTTGTACGGACCCAGGATCGAGTCGTACTTGAGCAGGTGGGCCAGCGTGTCGTTGTCGGTGAGGTCGTTCACCGCCACCCAGTCGATGTCTGCCCCGGCGGCCTGGGCGGCACGGAAGACGTTGCGGCCGATGCGGCCGAAGCCGTTGATGCCGACGCGTACGGACATGTGTGGAGGGACCTCTCCTTCGGAGTCGAGAGCAGCGCGGGAGGCCTTCGACCCTACTCAACCGGCCCCGGAGACCACCTCGACGCGGAGGCCGTCCGGGTCGCGTAGGTACGCGGCGTAGTAGCGCTGACCGTACTGCGGCCGCGGGCCCGGCGGACCGTCGTCCGTGCCGCCGGCGGCGAGCCCGGCCTCCCACGCCGCGTCGACCGCCGCCCGGCCCACCGCGGTCAGCGCCACGTGCCCGTACCCGGGCCCCGGCGGGAGCCCGCGGGCGACGATCCACAGCACCGGCTCCACGCGCCCGTAGGCGATGCCGCCCGGCGTGTCCCGCAGCCGCCGGCCCCCCAGCTTGTGCATGACCGCGTCGTAGAACGGCGCGGAGCGGCGGAGGTCGGCGACCTCGAAGGCCACGTGGGTGATCAGCGCCCGAACTCCGTGTCCCGGTGGTGGACCTCGACCACGAGGTCGTCGCGCCCGCGGTAGCGCGTCGCGAGCGCCTCGGCGATCGCGATCGAGCGGTGCCGGCCGCCCGTGCAGCCGATGGCGACGACGAGGTGCGCCTTGCCCTCGGCCAGGTACTGCGGCAGCAGGAAGTCCAGGAGCGGGTGCAGGCGCGCGTAGAACTCGTCGAGGTGCCCGTCCCGGGCGACGTACTCGACCACCTCCGGGTCGCGGCCCGTCAGCGGCTTGAGATCGGGGACGTAGTGCGGGTTGGGCAGGAAGCGGACGTCGAAGAGCAGGTCGGCGTCGCGGGCGGGCCCGTGCTTGAAGCCGAAGGACTGGAAGGTCACCGCGAGCTTGGTGGCCGTCTGGCGCGGGAGGAACTCCTGGGCGATCCGGCGGCGCAGGTCGTGGGCCTTGAGGCCCGACGTGTCCACCATGGCGTCGGCCCGTCCGCGCAGCGGCTCGAGCAGCCGGCGCTCCTGCGCGATCCCGCCGGCGATCGAGCCCTCCGGCGCGAGCGGGTGGCGGCGGCGCGTCTCCTTGTAGCGGTTGAGCAGGGTCTGCTCGTCGGCGTCGAGGAACAGCAGGCGCCGCGCGCCCCCTGCGGCGTCCAGCTCGTCCAGGACGGCGCTGAGCGTCTCGAAGAACTCGCCGCCGCGGACGTCGGAGACCACCGCGGCGCGGGCGACCTTGGACCCTTCGTGCATGAACAGCTCGACCAGGCCGCGGATCATCTCCGGGGGCAGGTTGTCCACGCAGAAGTACCCCGCGTCCTCGAAGACGTTCATGGCCGTGGACTTGCCGGCGCCCGAGAAGCCCGTGATCACCACGAGGTCCTGCAGCCGCGGCGGGCGCCGCGCCTCGTTCCCGCCTGCGCCGGGCGTCCGGTCCGGCTCGGTGGTGGCCATGAACGGGATGATGGCGCATCATCGGGTGATGCCCGCCGACGCCACCCTGCCCCGCGGTCCCCGCCTCCCGGTCGCCGCGCAGGCGGTCTGGTACGGCGTCGACCCCCAGGGCTTCTTCGCGGCCGCCCGCCGCCGGCACGGCGACATGTTCACCGTCCGCATCCCGGGCGCGACGTGGGTCGTCCTCGCCGACCCGGCCGCGATCCGCGAGGTCCTCTCCGGCGACCCGGCCGTGCTCTGGTCGGGCGAGGCCAACGAGTCGCTGCGGCCGCTCATCGGGCGCCGCAACCTCCTGCTCCTCGACGGCGCCGAGCACCTGCGCCGCCGCCGGCTCGTGCTGCCGCCCTTCCACGGCGAGCGCATGCAGACCTACCGCGAGCTGATGGCGGCTGCCGCGGACCGGGAGCTCGACCGCTGGCCGACCGGGCGCGCCGGCCCGACCCTCCCCCACGCGCAGGCGATCGCGTTCGACGTGATCATGCGCGCGATCTTCGGACTGGGCGACGGCCCGGAGACCGACGAGCTCGGCCGCCTCCTCCGTCGCGTCCTGGACTACGCGCTGTCGCCGCGGATGATGCTGCGCTTCGCCTTCCAGGGGCCCGAGGGCCTCGTCGGCCACGCGCCGTTCGAGCGGATGGTCGCACCCCTCGACGCGGCCGTCCTCGGCATGATCGCCCGCCGGCGGTCCGCGCCGGACCTCGCCGAGCGCGACGACATCCTGTCGCTGCTGCTGCTCGCCCGCGACGAGGACGGCGCCCCGCTCGCGGACCGCGACGTGCGCGACGAGCTGCTCACCCTGCTCGTCGCGGGCCACGAGACGACCGCCGCGACGATCGCCTGGGCCGTCCACTTCCTCGCGCGCGATCGCGCCGCGCAGGACCGCCTGGCGGCAGGCGAGCCGGGCTGGGCGGAGGCTGTGGTCACCGAGACGCTGCGCCTGCGTCCGCCCGTCCCGCTCGTCGTGCGCCGCCTCAAGGCGCCGTTCGCCGTCGGCGGCAGGCTGCTGCCCGCCGGCGCGACGGTCGCGCCGTGCGCGCTGCTCGTCCACCGCGACCCGCGGATCCACCGCGACCCCGCGGCGTTCCGCCCCGAGCGCTTCATGGGGATCCGCCCCGGGAGCTCGACGTGGCTGCCCTTCGGCGGCGGCGTGCGGCGCTGCATCGGCGCGGCGTTCGCGCAGCTCGAGGCGCGGGTGGTCCTCGAGCGCCTCGCCGCCCGGTACGTCGTGCGGCCGGCCTCGAGCCGCCCGGAGCGCATCGGGCGCCGCGGCATCGTGCTGATCCCGCATCGCCGCGGGCGCGTCGTGCTCGAGCCGCGCATGCCGGGGCGGCAAGCCGCGGGCGCGGCTCAGCCCGAGCTCGTGCGGTGCAGGAACCCGTAGAGCTCCCGCGCCGTCTTGCCGGGCAGCCCCGGCACGCCCTCCAGCTGCTCGCGCGACGCGCCGAGGACCGCCTCGGGCGAGCCGAAGTGCTTGAGCAGCACGCGCTTGCGGGCCGGCCCGATCCCGGGCAGCTCGTCGAGGACCGAGGCGGTCATCGCCCGGTCACGGCGGATGCGGTGGTGGGAGATCGCGAAGCGGTGCGCCTCGTCGCGGACGCGCTGCAGGAGCTGCAGCTCCGGGGTGTCGTGCTCGAGGCGGATCGGCTCGGCGCGCCCCGGGACGAAGACCTCCTCGATGCGCTTGGCCAG
>JAXDGY010000424.1:0-3387 GCA_034664785.1 Solirubrobacteraceae bacterium | reverse complement strand
CACCGCGAGCAGCAGCGATGCCACCGTGTAGATGACGAATCCGAGGTTGTAGATCTTGACGCGGCCGACCATGTCGCCGAGCCGCCCGAGGCTGACGATCAGCACGCTGGTGACCACCAGGTAGCCGAGGATCATCCACAGCAGGTAGAACGAGTTGCTCGGGACGAGCGGGTCGAGATGGATGCCCCGGAAGATGTCGGGCATCGCGATGATCGTGATCGACCCGTCCAGGGTGGCGAGGAGCACGGCCAGCGTCGCGTTGGACAGCGCCAGCCACTTGTAGCGATCGGGGTGCACGGCACGCACTCCGCGAAACTATACAGGCGACCTGTACAGGCAACCTGTATGGACTTGGTCTACACTGCGCTCCATGGCTGCTCGCGCGCCGTCCAGCTCGTCCCTCGCGCACGAGGTGCGCGAGACCCTCGGGCGCGTCGTGCGGCGGCTGCGCGCCGAGCCCGGGCCGCCCGTCCCGCTGCTCACCGTGCTCGGCCGGCTCGACCGCGAAGGACCGTCGAGCGTCAGCGACCTGGCCGCCGCCGAGCGGATGCGACCCCAGTCGATGGCCCAGACCGTCCGCGAGCTCGAGACGGCCGGTCTCGTCTCCCGCCGCGCGGACCCCGAGGACGGCCGGCGCGCCTTCGTCGAGCTGACGGCCACGGGCCACGAGCGGCTCCGCGCGACCCGGGCGGCGCGCGAGGACTGGCTCAGCGAGACGCTGAACCGCGAGCTCGACGCCGACGAGCGAGAGTTGCTGCGCCGGGCGCTGATGCTCCTGGGGCGGATCGCGGACGCCTGAGAGCCGAGCCGCGCAACCGGGCTAGCGGCCCGTCTCCTGCTGCGCGGACGCGGCACGCCACGCGAGGGCGAGTGCGCAGACCAGCAGCGTGATGGTGCCGGCGAGGACGAGGTACAGGCCCCACGCGGCGTCCATGTAGCGATACTGGACGCCGAGCACGGTCACGGCCCCGCCCGAGCTGATCTTGTTGAGCGCCGCGATCGCCAGCGTCGCACCGAGGGCGCCGGCGACGCCCGCCATGACCAGGGGAAGGCGGGCTCCGCGCAGCAGGTGCAGGCCGAGCATGGCGAGGCCGAAGGCTCCGACCCCGACCTCGCGCCACCCGTGCATGCTCGTGCCGCTGATCGAGACGACGCCGAACGCCGTCGCCCACGGAGCGACGCCACCGATGATCAGGCTGACCGACGCCAGCGCCGCGAGCCAGAAGCCGGCGGGCTGATCGCCGAACGCCGGAGCGACGCGGCCGCGCTGCCACGGCCATGGGGACACGGGACTGCGATTCGTCGACTGCTGCTGCTCGGACATCGTTCCGGCTCCCTCGACGCGATCTGGGGCCTCACGAGGCTATGGCCGAGGGACGCCGGCGGTGGGTGGCCGAAGGTTCGGCGCTACCTGCCCGGAGGTCGCCGGTCAGCGGCCGGAGCGACCCGTCAGCCGGCCGCGACCTCGCCGGCGGACACGACCGACGTGCCGATCGTCGCGGGGCCGGTGATCGTCGGGCCGTTGATCGTCGAGATCTGGCCCATGGCGGGGGCGACGGTCACGCTGCCGGTGCCGACGCAGATCTGGCTGTTGGTGCCGGCGTTTCCGCCCTGGCCGTCAGCGGTGGCGGTCGCGCAAGGTCCGGACGTGCCGGGGCCGTCAGGCACGACGTCGGCGCCCGCGGCCGGGACGCCGACGACGAGGACGGCCGTGACCGCCAGCGACGTGACGAAGGCTCTGCGGATCGTGTTCATCGTGGGGCTCGCCTTCCGTGAGGGTCTTCGGCCTGCACCGGATCCTGGCGTGGCCGGAGCCCCGCCGCACGGTCCGGCGGCAGAGTCGCGACTGTCCCTACGCGCGGCCGCGGCGCGAGACCCAGCCGGCGACCGCGCCGAGCGCGAGCCCGATCTCCGGCGCGAGCGGGACGTCGGTGATCACGCTGACCACGATGCCGAGGGCGAGCCCGATCAGCGCTCCGATCGCGATCGTGGCTCCGACGCCCATGCGCGCAAGCCTAGCGGCGCACACCTCCACGAACGGGGCGGCCTCACGGAACCCGTCGGCCGATCTGCTACAGCATGTCGCATGCACCGGGCCCTCCGTCATCTCCGCGCCAACCTCGTCGCCTACCTCGCGCTGTTCGTAGCCCTCGGCGGCACGTCGTACGCGGCGGCGAGCCTGCCGCGAAACAGCGTGGGAGCGACGCAGCTCAGGAGCAACGCCGTCACCTCATCGAAGGTGAAGAACCGCTCGCTGACGACCAGCGACCTCAGCCCCAAGGCGATCACCTCGCTCCGGGGCAAGGCGGGCGCGCCCGGCACAGCCGGCGCGGCGGGCGCACCCGGCGCGATCGGAACGGAAGGCCCAGCCGGACCGCAGGGCGCTGCCGGGCCGCAGGGAGCTGCCGGGTCGCAGGGGCCGAAGGGCGACCGGGGCGACGCCGGCGTGACCGTGGCCGGGTGGGCCGGGAGCGTGGGCGCGGGGCCGCTGCCCTCCGACGGCATCGTGAGCGACCTCGCGCGCACCCACGCTCAGAGCAGCTCGGGGGTGCTCACCCTCCCGGTGGAGTCGAGGGTTTATGTCGACGGCGCGGTGAATGTGGGCAACACGAGCGCGAGCGCCCCGAGCCGCGCCGGCTGCACCGTGCGCCGAAGCGACTCGGGCGGAAGCGATCTGCTCTATGACGTCACCCAGCAGGTCGCCGTCAACCTGCCCGCGGGCGACGTCGTCACGTCGGGCGACGGCTTTGTCGTCGAGTCGATGGCGCTCACCGGGTCGGTGCTGCTGCCCGCCGGGACGTACAACATCGGCATCGCCTGCACGAACATGGCCTCGGGGTCCGGCACCGTGCTGCTCAACGGCGCCGCGATGAACGTCCTCGCCGTCCCGGCGGCGAGCTGAGCGCGCAGGCGTTCCGTTCTCGGTATCCATAACCGATGTTCTCGGGCATTGCAGCCGACGGCGGGGGGACCCCGCCCGGCCGCCCGCTCACCTGGCGAGCTCGGCCGGTTCATCCAGCCGCGTCAGCTTCCGCGGGTTTCTGAGGCCATGTCCGGGCTCTGGTTCTGCGCCTGGAAGTAGCCGATGTCGAGGCACCAGCTGCGCGTAGCGCCATGGTGTTCTCCCTGTGCGTTTGCCTGCTTGGCATGAAGACACCACCCGGCCCCGCGAATGTGACATCGCGGTCCGCCGCCCACCCACCCGGCGAGGTCAGCCGCTAGCTCGCCCGGCGGTGGACGACGCGCAGGTCGTCCTGCCAGTCGCCCGGCGTGCGGGCGAGCTGCCACTGGCCCTCGAAGCCGTCGTGGCCGATCGTCGCGGAGTAGCGCTGGGCGAACTCGGGGTCGTCGCGCCACATCCGCAGCATGCCGTCCTCGAGCGCGATG
>JAXDGY010000423.1:0-14495 GCA_034664785.1 Solirubrobacteraceae bacterium | reverse complement strand
TAGTCGAACTCGGCCGCCTGCCCGATGACGATCGGGCCCGACCCCAGGATGAGGATGCGGCGCAGGTCGTCGCGGCGCGGCATCAGGCGGCCCGGATCTGGTCGAGGAAGCGGTCGAAGAGGTAGAGCGAGTCGTGCGGGCCGGGGCCGGCCTCGGGGTGGTACTGCACGGTGCCTCCCGCGACGTCGAGGAGCGTGAGGCCCTCGACCGTCCGGTCGTAGAGGTTCAGGTGGGAGAGCACCGCGGCGCCGAAGTCGGTCTCCCAGCGCACGGGCTCGTCGGTGGCGATCGTCTGCCCGCCGTCCGGGGCGCGGACGGCGAAGCCGTGGTTCTGCGAGGTGATCTCGATCCGCCCGGTCTGGAGGTCCTTGACCGGGTGGTTGGCGCCGCGGTGGCCGAAGGGCAGCTTGAACGTGCCCAGGCCGACGGCCCGGCACAGCAGCTGGTGGCCGAGGCAGATGCCGAAGACCGGCTTCTTGCCGACGAGCTCGCGCAGGGTGTCGACGACGTACTCCAGCGCGGCGGGGTCGCCGGGGCCGTTGGCCAGGAAGTACGCGTCGGCCGGGCGGTCGAGCAGCTCGGCCGCGCTCGTCGTGCACGGGTGCAGCTCCACGGTCGCGCCGCGCTGGACGAGCTGGCGAACGATCGAGGACTTGATCCCCGTGTCGATCGCGGCGATGCGGACCGCGTCCGGGCGGTCGCTCTCGTGGACGGTCAGCTCGCTGCTGGTCACCGCGCGGGCGAGGTCGCGCCCGACCATCGACGGCTCGGCGGCGATGAGCTCGCGGGCCTCCGCCTCGCTGAGCCGGGCGGGGAAGACGCCCCCGCGCATGGCGCCCGCGTCGCGGATGTGGCGGACGAGCGCGCGCGTGTCGACCCCCGAGATCGCCGGGATCCCGCTGCGGGTCAGCCAGTCCAGCCAGCCCTCCCGCGCCCGCGGCGCGTCGCTGCGGTTCGTCGCCGCGCGCATGATGGCCGCGCGGCCCCAGATCGCCCCGGACTCCATGGCGGCGTCCGAGACGCCGTAGTTGCCGATGTGGGGGTAGGTGAACGTGATGAGCTGGCCGGCGAACGAGGCGTCGGTCATCGACTCCTGGTAGCCGCTCATGCCGGTGGTGAAGACGACCTCCCCGACGGCGGGGACGTCGGCGCCGCAGGCCTCGCCGTCGAAGCGGGTGCCGTCCTCCAGCAGCACGAACGCGGTGGCGGCCCTCATGCGGGGGTGAGCGCGAACGCGCGCTCGCGGTAGGCGACCGACCCGGCCGCGACGGTGAGCAGGACGCGCGCCTGCAGGCGTCGCCCGGCGAAGCAGCAGTTGTCCGACCGCGACTCCCAGCCCGCGGCGCCCGCCTCCCAGGTGGCCTGGAGGTCGACGAGGACGAGGTTCGCCGGCGCGCCGGGGCGGATCTCCGGGACGGGCAGGCCGAGCAGCCCGCCGCCGCTCGTGAGCTTCTCCACCACGAGCGAGAGGGGCAGCACGCCGGGGACGACCAGCTCGGTGTGCAGCGCGGCGAAGGCGGTCTCGAGCCCCGTCGTGCCCATCGGCGCCTGCTCGAACGGCACCTCCTTCTCGTCGCGGGCGTGCGGCGCGTGGTCGGTGGCGATGCAGTCGATCGTCCCGTCGCGCAGCCCCGCGATGAGCGCCTGGCGGTCGCTCTCGGCCCGCAGCGGCGGGTTCATCTTCTTGCGCGTGTCGAGGTCCTTGACCGCCTCGTCGGTGAGGATCAGGTGGTGCGGGCTGGCCTCGCAGGTCACCTGCACCCCGGCCTCCTTGGCCAGCGCGACGGCGCGGACGGACTCGGCGGCGCTGAGGTGCTGCATGTGCACGCGCCCGCCCTCGTACCCGGCGATCGCGCAGTCGCGGGCGACCAGCGTGGACTCGGAGATCGACGGGATGCCCGCGACACCGAGCAGCGCGCTGACGGTGCCCTCGTGCATCGCGCCCGCGCCGCTCAGGGACGGGTCCTCCTCGTGCAGGGCCAGCACGCCGCCGCACATGCGCTGGTACTGCAGCGCCTTGCGCAGCATGCCGGCGCCGACCACCGGCTTGCCGTCGTCCGTGAAGCCGAGCGCCCCGTCGGCCCGCAGTGCGGCCATCTCCGTCAGCTCGTCGCCCCGGAGGCCGCGCGTGATCGCGGGCATGAAGCCGACGGGGATGCGCGCGTCGCGCGCGGCGGCGTCGCGCAGGGAGCGCAGCAGCGGCGCCGAGTCGATGACCGGGTCGGTGTTCGGCATCGCCACGACGCAGCAGTACCCGCCTGCGGCGGCGGCGCGGGTCCCCGTCTCGAGGTCCTCCTTGTGCTCCTGACCCGGCGTGCGCAGGTGCACGTGCGGGTCCACGAAGGCCGGGAAGAGGTGGCGGCCGGCGCCGTCGACCTCCTCGGCGCCGGGCGGCAGCTCGAGGCTGCCGGGGGCGCCGATCTCACACACCTCGCCCTCGCGCACGAGCAGGTCGTGGGGGCCGTCGAGCCCGGTGCGCGGGTCCAGCACGTGCGCGCCGCGCACGAGCAGATCGACCAGGTTGCGCCCCGCGCGGCCGGAGACCAGGGGCTCGGCGGCGGGCATCACGCGACCCCCGCGGGCTCGCGGGCACCGTCCGGCGATCCGGCGCGGGCGCCGGCCAGGACCTCGTAGAGGACGGCCATGCGGACGACCACGCCCGCCTCGACCTGCTGGGTGATGACGGCCTGGGGTGAGTCGACGACCTCGCCCGAGAGCTCGACGCCGCGGTTGACCGGCCCCGGGTGCATGAGGACCTGCCTGGGTTGCAGGCGGCGGCCGTTGATCTGGAAGAGGCTCGCGTACTCGCGCAGGGACGGGACCCAGGCCTGATCCATGCGCTCGTGCTGCATCCGCAGCGCGTAGACGACGTCCGCCTGCCCGAGGTCGTCGAGGTCGTAGCGGACCTGGCAGCCGAGGGCCTCGATGCCGCGCGGGATCAGCGTCGGCGGCCCGCAGACCGTCACCTTGGCCCCCATCGTCTGGAAGGCGAGGATGTTCGAGCGCGCGACGCGCGAGTGCAGGACGTCGCCGACGATCCAGATGTCCGCCCCGTCGATCGACCCCAGGCGCCCGCGCAGCGTATGGACGTCCAGCAGGGCCTGGGTGGGATGCTCGTGCTTGCCGTCGCCGGCGTTGACGATGGCCGCATCGGTCCAGCGGGTCACCAGGGCGGCCGCCCCCGCCCACGGCGTGCGGATGACGATCGCGTCCGGCTTGTGGGCGCCGAGGGTGAGCACCGTGTCCTTCAGCGACTCGCCCTTCTCCACGCTCGAGCCGCTCACGGCGAAGTTGACGACGTCCGCGCTCAGCCGCTTGGCCGCCAGCTCGAAGGACGACCGGGTGCGGGTCGAGGCCTCGTAGAAGAGATTGAGGACGGTGCGCCCGCGCAGCGCGGGGACCTTCTTGATCTGACGGTCGGCCACCTCGGCGAACGAGGCCGCGCGGTCGCAGATGCGCTCGATGGCGGCGCGGTCGAGGTCCTCGATGGAGAGCAGGTGCTTCATGCGGCCACCCCGGTCAGGGTCGTGATGGTCACCTCGTCGCGCCCGTCGAGCTCCTCGACGGCCACGTTGACGCGCTCCTGGCGTGACGTGGGCAGGTTCTTGCCGACGTAGTCCGGGCGGATCGGCAGCTCGCGGTGGCCGCGGTCGGCCAGGACGGCGAGCTGCACCTTCGCGGGGCGCCCGTAGTCGAAGAGCGCCTCGATCGCCGCCCGGACGGTCCGCCCCGTGTAGAGGACGTCGTCGACGATGACCACGGTGCGGCCTTCGAGCGGGACGTCGATGTGCGAGGCGTGGACCACGGGCTGGTCGTCGCGGGTGGCGACGTCGTCGCGGTAGAAGGAGATGTCGAGGTCGCCCAGCGGGACGTCGCCCTCGAGCAGGTCGTCCAGCAGGCGCTTGATGCGCGAGGCGAGCACGGCGCCCCGGCGGTGGATGCCGACGACGACGAGCACGTCGGGATCGGCGTTCTTCTCGACGACCTCATGGGCGATCCGCACGAGCGTGCGGCGCATGTCGTCGTGGTCGAGGACGACCTTGTCTGCGGACATCTGACTGGCACCTTCCTGGCCTCACGGGACCGGGTTAAAGGACGTCACGAATCTATAGCAGGCCGATCCGCCGGACCGGTGCCGTCAGCGGCGCTGGATGGCGACGTCGACCGTCGAGCCCTGCTCGACGAAGGTGCCGGCGGCCGGCTGCTGCGCGGTGACCTCCCAGTTGCCGTCGTCGAGCACGCCGAAGACGCCGCCGCCGCCGCTCACGTCCACCTCGAAGCGGGCGCGGGCCAGCCGCGCCCTGGCGACGTCCAGCGGCTGGCCGACGACGTCGGGGACCGCGGTGCGCACGATCACGGTGCCCGCGCCGGTGACCGTCCGGCCCCCCGCTACCGCCGCGCGCTGGGTCACGGTCGTCGTCACGCCCTTCGCCCCGCCGAGCGCGGCCACGAGCAGCACGCCGGCCAGGAAGCCGGTGGCCCCGGCCAGCGCGAGCGCCATCCAGCCCGGCGCCCGCCTCATGCGGGGGTCCGTGCGCCGGACTCGAAGCGCACGAGCTCGGGCGCGCCCTTCTCGGCGAGCGGCACGTCGATCGCGTCGAAGTCGCGCGGGAGCTCGGTGTCCGGGAAGACCGCGCGGGCCTCGTCGAGCAGCTCACGCCCCATGTAGCGCGTGGACACGTGGGTCAGCGCGAGCAGCCCGACGCCGGCCTCGGCGGCCAGCTCGGCGGCCTGGCGAGCGGTCGAGTGGCCCGTCTGGCGCGCGCGCTCGAGCTCGGTCTCGGCGAACGTGGCCTCGTGGACGAGGACGTCGGCGCCGGCGGCGGCGTCGCGCAGCGCGTCGCACGGCGCCGTGTCCCCGGAGAGGACCAGCCGCCGGCCGGGCCGCGGCTCGCCCACGACCTGGTCCGGGGTCACGTCGCCGACGGCCTCGCCGCGCTGCAGCCTGCCGAAGTCGGGGCCGAACCGGATCCCGAGAGCCAGGGCACGGTCGGCGTCGAAGCGGCCCGGTCGCTCGTCCTCCGCGATGGCGTACCCGAACGCCTGCCCGCGGTGGCGGACGTTGAACGCCGACACCTCGAAGCCGTCGAACTCCACCCAGTCCCCCGGCCCGAGCTCCTCGACGGCGAACGGGTACGGCAGCCGGCCGTAGACGAACCGCAGCGCGCCCATCAGGTCCTTCAGGCCGGGTGGGCCGTAGATCGTCAGCGACCGCTCGCGGTCGCGGAGCGCGAAGGACTTGAGCATCCCCGGGAGCCCGAGCCAGTGGTCGGCGTGGAAGTGGGTCAGGAAGACGGCGCCGACGTCGGGCAGGCCGATGCTGCGCACGAGCTGGCGCTGCGTGCCCTCCCCGCAGTCGAAGAGGATCCGGTCGCCGCCGCGGCGCAGCAGGATGGCCGGCAGGCCGCGGCGCGCGGTGGGCACGGAGCCGGCGGTGCCGGCGAAGAACAGCGACAGGTCCACGGGCCTGCGAGGGTAGTGGACCCCCGCCGTCGCTCAGCGCTGCTGCGCCCGCAGCAGGTCGCGGATCTCGGCCAGCAGGACGGTCTCGTCCGAGGGGCCGGACGTGTCGCCCTCCACCCCGTTGCGCCGCCGCTCGGCCAGCGTCTTCATCGGGACCACGATGGCGAAGGAGACGACGGACGCGACGATCAGGGAGTTGATCAGCGCGCGGTCACGACCGCGCCGGACGCCGCCCCGATCACGACCGAACTCCCTGAGAGCCCTTGAGCACGATGTCCTCTCCGGTTGGTGGCGCGAGGACCCTAGGCCACCGCCGCGACAGCGCCGCGCCGGTCCCTGAGAGGGTGGAGGGACATGCCGCGGGCTCTCGATCTGGTCCTGCGCGACGGCGACGTCGCGGTCTGCCGCCTGGCGCCCGACGCCGGCGTGCCGGTCTGGGCGGACCGCGGCGGCCCGCTGAGCTGCGTGGTGCGGTCCCCCGAGGAGTTGTCGGTGGTGTGCAGCGCCTCCGACGTCCCCGACGGCGTGCGCTGCGAGGGACCGTGGGCCGTGCTGTCGGTCCGGGGCCCGCTCGAGTTCTCGATGGTCGGCGTCCTGGCCGCGCTGGCCGGGGCGCTGGCCGACGCGGGGATCAGCCTCTTCGCGGTCTCGACCTTCGACACCGACCACCTGCTCGTGGCGCGTGCCGACGCGGACGCCGCCGTCGCCGCGCTGCGGGCCGCCGGCCACCGCGTCGCGGCCTGACCGCTGTACGCTGCTCAGGCGCACGCGCCCGTAGCTCAGTGGATAGAGCGCTCGCCTCCGGAGCGAGAGGTCGCAGGTTCGAATCCTGCCGGGCGCGCCTCGCGAAACCCCCGCTGACACCGGGGTTTCGTCGATCCGGCCACGTCCCCGAGGAGCCTTGCAGCGGTGCCTGCGGAGCCGCCGGTGCCCGATGGTGCCCAATCGGGACAAGGCCGCCGGCTCAGTGAGATCACCCGCGCTGAGGTCGCAGACGCTCTCGATTCGCTCGCACAGCTCGTGCGCTACGGCACTCGTACCCGCTGGGACCGTGCGGGCTCCGGCGCGGTGGGCGGCTGCGCGGAAGGCGCCGTGCCGCGTCGGCCGATCTCGACGCTGAGGAACAGGACGGCGATCAGGTCGACGAGCGAGAACACGATCGCCGGGCCCAGGTAATCGGGGTTCCCGTGGAGCTGGGTGCCGATGATGATCAGGCCCAGCGAGCCGAACCGCAGCCCGGACACAAGTCCCGTGGTTGTTCGGGTCTCAGTGTCGGCGTAGCCGACGACCCCGCCTAGCACGACGGCGACGATGGCGGTGAGCGCCGAAGCCAGCAGAACCCAGGATCCGAACAAGGAGACGATCGCCTGCCAGTTGACGGCGATTCCGGCGATCAGCGCGAGCGCAAGCGCGAGGTTGGAGATCTTCGCCAGCTCGACCTGCCATGTCGCGGCGTGCGCTACGTAGCGGACGCGGGCCAGTAGGCCGAGCGCGAGCGGGATGAGGACGAGCAGCAGCAGGTTGCCGAGGATCGAGGTCGCGCTGATCGAAGCGCCGCTGACCACCTGGCCGGCCCAGAGCGGCACCGCGACGAGGTTGGCGAGTTGCAGGACGACGACCAGCGAGACGGCGAGCGCGAGGTCGGCTCGGCGCGCGAGCTGGGTGGCCTTCAGGCCCGCCGCGCTTGCGGCGCCGATCGCGGCGAGCGTCATTCCGGTGACCGCGGAATCATCGATCGGCAGTGCCTTGCCGATGCCCCACGCCGCGGCGGGAACCAGCACCGAGTTGACGAGGATCATCAGCACGACGAGCCACACCCGCCGTAACGGCGCCACCAGCTCGGCCACGCTGTAGGCCATCCCGAGGGCGAGCACCGTCGAGATGATCGAGACCGCCACGCCGGCGTTGAAGAGGTGCGTCAGCAGCTCTTCAGCGGACATCGCCTGTCACCGTCGACTGCATGCGAGATGCGAAGGCACGGGCACGAACGTAGGGCCCGCCGCTGCGGGAAGCATCACCCGACTCGGATGAGCAGCCGCGTTGCGCTGCCGAATGGGCACCCGCGGCGTTCCAGCCCTCCGATCAGCGACCTCCGGAGCGAGAGGTCGCAGGTTCGAATCCTGCCGGGCGCGCCTCGCGAACCCCCGTCGACACGGGGTTCTGTCGCTCGTCGAGTCAGCCGGTCCGCTGGCCGCGCCGGCGATTCGCGGCCGGGCGGGTCCGCCGGACCACGTCGACGGTCTCGACGGGCAGGGACTGGGCCGTGTCGATGACTGTTGCCATGGCCTCGAAACGAGCCTTGGCCGCGGCGTGGCGGTCGAGCTCCACGAGCTTCCCGTCGTCGACGTGCTCGTCGAGCGCCGCGAGCAGGTCGGTGTACGGCCTGGAGACTGTCGCGTCCAACAGTTGCATTACCCAACGATCGGCCAGTCGCCCGCTTTTCTGAAGCCACATCTCGAGGGTGCGGACGGGCGTCAGCGAGGACGTGTCGGTCCGATGGGCGGGACCGGGAGCCCCGCCACCCCTGGGGGGCTCCCGGACACCGCCGACGGCGTGAGCGATCACCCACACCGCACTGCGACTACGGAGGCCCGGGGTCTTCCACCCCTGGAGAGCGTCGGGCCGTCCGATACACACAACGCACCGGATCCTGTGGTTTTCACGCGGTGTGACGAACGCGTCGTGCGCGATCACCGGATCGCAACCCGTCGCGGCGCCGGCCGCGGCACCGTCGAGGCCGTGTGCCCCTGGATCGTCGCGCTCGCCGTCGGCATGCCCGCCGTCGTCGCCGCCGTCGTGCTGATCGTCGCCGGACTGATCGCCGTGCACGCCCCGAGCCGGAGCTGAGCCGTCGCCGGCGGCCGGTCGTCAACGACAGGCGGCGGGCAGCAGCGGGCCGAACGTCCGCTCCAGCCAGGCGTTGCGCAGGATGCAGTCCGGATCGACCGTGGCCTTCAGCTGGAAGAACTCGACCGCGCCGCTGCCGTACATGGAGACCAGTGTCGCCGGCCGGGCCCGGACGTTCTTGACGAGGTGGACGCGGCCTTCGTAGTCGCTCCACAACGTGTCGGCGAGCTGCACGAAGGCACGCTCCGCCTTGGCGATCCGCTTGCGGTCGGAGGTCTCGAACGAGTAGCTGACCGCGAACCCCGCCATGTCGGCCGTCGATGAGAGGTCGAACCGGAGATCGGCTGGGAGGAACAGGACGTCGTCGAGCGTGGGCGTGAGCTCAAGCTCGCAGAAGAGCGCGTTCGCGTCCTCCAGCCAGCTGACGAGGTGCTCCCGGGCCTCGGCCCAGGTCTCCTCGGAGCGCGGGTCCGCGGGAAGGATGAAGGTCTGCTCCAGCGTCTGCGGGTTGAAGCCGAGGCGCTGCGCAACGCGCCTGGCGCGGGCGTTGGCGTCCATGAAGAAGGTGAAGCCCGCGAGGCTGTCGACGTACTTCCCCCCGTCCTTGTAGAAGACCTCGAACGCGACGCCCCACAGCAGCCTGTTGAAGGGCACGAGCCTGACGAGCCACTCCACGAGCACCCGGAGCCTGAAGCCGGGGAGGAAGAGGAGCATCGGGTGACCGCCGGCGCGGCGCGTCGTGAACCTCGACTCGAAGGCGAGTGCCTGCCGCGGTCCGCTGGGACCGGAGTGCAGCGCCGCGTAGAGCGCCACGGGCTTCACGCGACCCGAACCCGGCGGAGGGATCTCCTTCGCCCGCTCGACCAGGTGATCGGCGAGGTGCCGGAACGTCTCGAGCTTGCGGACCGTCGTGAGCACCCGGATGCGCCCGCGGCCCGGGACCGGCAGCGCCTGGAAGGTGATCGAGACGACGGCCCCGAGGTAGCCGAGGCCGCCGATCGCGCCCATGAAGACCTGCTCCTGAAGCGTCGCGGGCGCGTTCGGGTTCGCTGGTCGTGCGCAGTCGAGTTCCTCGCCCTGCGGCGTCACCAGCGTGAACCGCTCGATCCAGGCGCCCTGCCGCCCCAGCGCACAGGAGAACCGCGACAGGCAATCGCCGGCCAGCGTCCCCCCTGCCGTCGCATGCTCCGTGGTGACCGTGACGGCCGGGAGCAGGGCGTGCCGCTTGAGCTTCTCGAGGATCGCGCCCCATGTCGCCCCGGCTCCCACCATCACGAGGCCGCCCCCGAGCAGGTCGATCCCGTCGAAGCCCATCATCGACACGACCACGTCGTCGCCGAGCGCCTGGTCGTCGAAGGAGTGGCCGCCGGCCCGGAGCGTCACGCGGCGCCGCTCGTGCCTGGCGTGGGCGAAGAGCTGCTGCAACTGCGGCACGCACGCCGGGCGCCAGACCTGCGCGTACGTCGTGCGCTGCCCGCCGTAGCTGTCGAGCAGCTCCCAGCTGCTCGGGATGCAGTCGAGCCCCGCTGCCGTGGGGCTCATCGCCGTCGCGCTCATCGGCGTGCCGCCGAGGTCGCGGTCGCCCGGAGCAGCAGCTCGGCCCGGCCGGCGGTCGTCCCGAAGCCGTGGGCACGGGCCAACTCGAGCGACCGCTGCGCGGTGGCGCGGCCACGCTCCGGGGTGCCCGCGTCGAACAGCGATCGCGCCCAGTAGCAGAGGTTCCTGGCCTCCCAGCCCTTGACCCCCTCGCGCTCGTGGACCTCGGACGCGGCCGCGAAGTGGCCGTCGGCCCGCGCGTGGTCGCCGAGCGTCGCGGCGAGCATCCCGAGGTACGACTCCGCCGCGCCGTAGCCCGTCGACCCGTTCCACACCATCAGCCCGCGCCACGGCTCGATCAGGTCGTACAGCGGCGCGGCGGCCGCCGCCGATCGCACGTCGGCCGCGGTCCGCGCCCAGGTCGCCAGGGCCGTCGAGTAGGCCTGGTTGCGCAGGACCGAGGCGAACCGGTCCGCGGCCGCCCGCTCGAGGCGCGGCGCCGCCTCCTCCGACCGCCCCGCGTCGCACAGGATCGTGGCCAGCCCGGCCTCGAAGGCGGGGATGCCGGGGCTGTCGGCCGCGGCCTGCTCGAGCATCTCGATGATCCCCTCGGTCCGGCCCTCCTCGGCGCGGAGGGTGCAGATCTGGGCGAAGTACACGACGACCGCGTCCGGTTCGCCCGCCTGGGTGCCCAGCGCGAACGCCGACTCCGCGAGCCGGTCGGCCTCCTCGAGGTCCCCGCGCACCTGGGCCAGCCCGGCCGCGTAGCAGGTGGCATGCCAGCGCAGGCCCGGCTGCCCGAGCTCCTCGGTGAGCGCCAGCAGCAGCGCCGCGAGCTCGCGCGCCCGGCTCAGCTCGCCCGCCTCGGCGGCGACGTGGATGCCGCGGTCGAGCGCCCAGATCCGTGCGAGCGGGTCGTCCACGCGACCGACCAGGCGCGCCATCTCCTCTGCGGTCTGCCGTCGCGCTCCGAGCGTGTCCGCCGACCACACCGCGTGGAAGTGGTCGCGCAGGACGTACGGGAGGATGCGGGTGTCGCCGGCGGTGCGCGCGAGCGCGAGCGCGCGGTCGGCGAGCCCGCGCCGGCGCTCGTGGTCCGGGTCGAACTGGAGCTCCATGGCCTGCAGCGCCAGCAGCCGCGCGCAGCGGCCGGGCTCGGACGATCCGTTGAGCGCGATCGCCCGCTCCAGCGCACCCAGCCGGTCCCGGTCGACGCCGCCGAACAGGCTCGCGAACCCGCGGTTGTTGGCCAGCGCCGCGCGCGCCGCCAGGTCGGCGTCGCCGAGCTGCTCCGCAATCCGCGAGGCGCCGAGCAGCGTCTCGCGGAACGCCGGCTCGGCGGCCTGCCGCTGGGCCTCGCCGAGGCCAATCGCCAGCCGGCAGCGCTCGGCCGGGTCTGGCCCGGGGCTGGTCTCGAGCAGGTCGAGGGCCTGTCCGAACCAGCGGGCCGCCTCGTCGGGCGCGAGGTCTGCCAGCGCCCGCTCGCCCGCCCGCTCGCAGTAGGCGACGGCCTTGACCGCCTCGACCGGCGCGGTGGCCGCCGTCCAGTGGCGCGCCAGCTCGGCGACGCGCGGGCCCGGGTCGCCGCCGCACAGCGCTTCGAGCGCCTCGGCCACGCGGCGGTGGAGCCGGGAGCGCCGCGTCGGCCCGAGCGAGTCGTAGAGCGTGTGGTTGATGAGGTTGTGCTCGAAGGAGAACGAGCCGGCGCGCTCGGAGCGCTCGTGCACGAGGGACGCGTCCACCGCCGCGCCGAGGAGGTCGATCAGCGTGTCGTCGTCCTCGGGCACGATGCACCCGAGCAGGTCCAGGTCGAAGTCCCGGCCGATGACCGCCGCGCTCATGAGGACCTGCCGGCAGGCGTCGCCGAGTCGCTCCACCCGCCGCTCCACCACCTCCCGCACGCTCTGGGGCAGGCCGAGCTCGTCGGGTCGCTGCCGCAGCTCCCAGCGCCCGTCGACGGTGCGCGCGAGCGCTCCTGACTCCGTGAGGTGGCGCAGCATCTCGCCGACGAAGAACGGGTTGCCGTCGGTCTCCGCGGCGATCTCCCGCGCCAGCGCACGCCCGGTCGCGCCGAGCTCGTGCCCCGAGGCGAACTCCATCAGCGCGATGACCGCGTCCTCGCTGAGCCCGCGCAGGCCCAGGCGGTCGACGCCGTCCTCCCGCCGCAGGTCGGCCAGGACGTCGGCGAGCGGATGGTCGCGGGAGAGGTCGCTGTCGCGGTAGGTCGCGAGCACGAGCGCCCGCGCGCCGTGGCTCTCCGCGATCACGTGCCGCAGCAGCAGCAGCGTCGGCCGGTCGGCCCACTGCAGGTCGTCGAGCAGGAGCACGACCGGCGACTCGGCGCTCGCCTGCTCGAGGAGCCCGACGACGGCCGAGAACAGCAGATAGCGCCCGGTCTCGGGATCGGTCTGCGCCGGCTCCGGCGCCGCGGGGACGCGCCGCGCGAGCAGGGGCAGCAGGCGGGTGAGCTCACCGCCGTGGCGCTCCACGTGCGCGGCCAGCGCCGCATCGGAGGCGTGCTCGACGAGGTGCGACAGCGCCTGGATCCACGCGCTGTAGGGCGCTCCGAGCTCCTCCGGGCAGTGGCCGAACAGGACCGTCGCGCCGTCCTCGTGGAACTCGAGCGCCGCGTGCGTGGTGAAGCGCGTCTTGCCGATCCCGGGCTCCCCGGAGACGAGCAGCGCCCGGCGGGCGCCGGCCCGGGCCTGCTCCCAGTGGCCGCGGACGCGCTCCTGCTCGTCCTTGCGGCCCACGTAGCCGACCGGGGGCACCGCGCGCAGCCGGGGTGGCAGCGGGACGGCCGGATGCGAGCCCGGCGCCGGCTCCCAGCTCACCTCGTAGGCGGCCACGGGGTTCGGGAGGCCCCGCAGCTGCAGCGACCCGAGCTGCCGGAACGCGTGCCCCTGCCGCCCGCCGATCAGCCGGACGAGCTCGGTCGTCAGGATCTGACCGCCGTCCGCCTCGGCGCACAGGCGCGCGGCCTCGACGACGGGCATGCCGAAGTAGTCGCCGTCCTCGCAGGTGGCGTCCCCCAGTGCGATGCCGACGCGGATCGCGAGCTGCAGCTCGGCGTGCCGGTTGCGCCGCTCGATCGACTGCTGGATCGCCACCGAGCACGTCACCGCGTTGGCGGCCCCCCGGAACACCGCGATCAGCCCGTCCCCCGTGTTCTTGACCTCCTGGCCGCTGCACGTGCCGATCGCCTCGCGCAGGACGCGGAAGTGCTCGCGGCGCAGATCGTCGGAGGCCACCGGTCCGAGGCGCGACGCGAGGCCGGTCGACCCGACGAGGTCGGTGATCAGGACCGTGACCGTCTCGACAGCGGGCATCGGCGGAGGGCGAGCCACCCGGTCGAAGCTACAGCTGACAGCAGGCACCCGACTGGTGCTTTTCTGCACCACGCAACGGGAGATCGGCGCCGGCGCTGAGGATCAGCCGAGTGACCGCTCGATCATCGACCCGAGCTCGAGCCAGTTCTCGCGTGTGGCCGACGCGGTCGCGGCGGCGTCGCCGTTCTCCGCGCGGGCGATGATCGCCTCGTGCTGGGCGAGGGCGCGGCGGCCCGGGAGCGGGCCGGCCCGCAGCAGCTCCAGACGGCGAAGGCACGGCGTCCGCCGCTCGAGCAGCCGCGCGATCTCCTGGTTGCCGGATGCGGTGACGAACACCTCGTGGAAGTCGAGGTCCGTGGCGTAGGCGGCGGCGGGCGCCCCCGAGCTCAGCGCTGCCTTGTGCAGCTCGCCGGCGCGCCGCAGGCGCCGGTGGTCGGCCGGCTGCATCCGCGGGACCGCGAGCTCGGCGGCCAGGGCGTGGAGCGCGCCGAGCACCGGGAAGAGCGCGTGCGCGTCGCCTTGCTCCAACGGCGTGACGCGGGTGAAGCGCTGTGGCGCCGTCTCCACGAGGCCCTCGTCCTCGAGCCGCGCGAGGGCGCCGCGGACCGGCGTGCGGCTCAGACCAAGCCACGAGCAGAGCTCGTTGTCGTGGAGCATCTCGCCGGGAGCAAGCGTCCCTTCCACGATCGCCTCGCGGAGCGCGTCGTACGCCGTGTCGCGGAGGAGGTGGCGCTCGACCGGATCCCGCTGCTCGGGAACTGGCATCTCAGACGTCAGTAGACCACCGGCGTCAAGAGGGTTGCCTTCTTGGCGCAATGGGGCGTAGACAGGTGGCGGGACCGATCGGTCTCATGTCGCGGGAGGGACGTAACGTGTGCCTGGCGATCCCGGGCAGGGTCATCGAAGTGGTCGACGAGGGCAACCGCCTCGCCCTGGTCGACGTCGCCGGCGTGCGGCGCACGGTGAACATCGGCCTCCTCGACGCCGACGGCGTCAGCGCCGGCCCCGGTGACTGGGTCCTGATCCACGTCGGCTTCGCGCTGTCCCTCGTCGACGAGGCGGAGGCCGAGGCGACGCTCAAGCTGCTCCAGGGCATGGGAGACGACTACGAGCGCGAGCTCGAAGAGCTCAAGGGCAGCGTGATCGAGTGACCCCCGACACCGACGGGACGTGCGAGCTCGACAGCACGCGCAGGCGGGACCTCGCCCACCACTGCATCACCTGCGGTGACGACGGGGTCCCGATGCGCGTGCTGCGGGTGGACGACGAGCGCGGGCTGGCGCTGTGCGAGGCCGGCGACGGCACGCACGCCTCCGTCGA
>JAXDGY010000422.1:0-14083 GCA_034664785.1 Solirubrobacteraceae bacterium | reverse complement strand
CGGGACAGTTCGCGCCCGGGTACACGTTCTTCGACGCGAAGCTGGACGTCACGCCGGCCGTTCCGCAGCTCGCCTGGGTGATCTGGGGCAAGGCGAACGTCCTCGACATGGATCCCGCGAAGCTCGCGTTCGAGAGGCCCTGTGCCGACACCGGCCCGGTGATCACCGCCGTGCTGCCCGGGGCCGTGCACCCCGGCGGCGGCAGTCAGGCCCTCACGATCTACGGCCAGGGGCTAGCGGGCGCGACGGTGAGCGTCGGCGGCGCCGGCGTCAGCGTCGCGGCGCCCACCGCCTCCACGGGTCAGGTCGTCACCGCGGCGATCACCGTCGCCGCGGACGCCGCCGCCGGGGCGCGCGACGTCCTGGTCACCGACCCCGCCGGCAACCAGGTCGGCTGCAAGGGCTGCCTGCTGGTCGATCCGCAGGCCGACACCGGTGGGACGCAGGGGCCGGCCGGGCCCGCGGGTCCCACAGGCCCGCAGGGCCCGAAGGGCGACGCCGGCGCCAAGGGCGACGCCGGCGCCAAGGGCGACGCCGGCGCGGCCGGGGCCGCCGGCAGCCGCGGAGCCACGGGGGCCGCGGGCCCGCAGGGCCCGACCGGGCCCGCCGGCCCGACGGGCCCGCGGGGCGCGACCGGCCCGGCGGGCAACGACGCCTCGTCCGCGGTCACCCACGTCACCGGCTCATCCGACGCCTTCGGCAGGGACGACACGGCGACCGCCACCGCGACCTGCCCCGCGGGGACGAGCGTGGTGTCCGGCGGCCACGACGTGACCGGCGGGAGCGTCAAGCGGCTCAGCCTGCTGACCGACGAGGCATCGGGCCAGCGGCAGTGGCGGGTGACGGCGCGCGCCGAAGGCGCGAAGAGCTCCAGCCGCCTGGTCGCCCAGGCGACCTGCATCGGCTGACGGGCATCGGGCCGGGCGGTCGCCGACCGCCCGGCCCGCGCCCAGCCGCGTCGCAGGGACCACACAGCGGCCCGAGAGCCGCGACCCCTAAGTTGGAGGGTCGAGTTCTCGACGAGCACGGTCTGCATGGAGGTCCGCTTGATGGATCAGGAAGGTCTGGACGAGGCGCAGGGCGCCCCACTGCGGGTGGCGATCGTGGGCGCCGGCCCGAGCGGGTTCTACGCGGCGGCGCAGCTGCTCGGGGTGGCCGAGCCCGAGTTCGCGGTGGATCTCTACGACCGCCTGCCGACCCCGTACGGCCTCGTCCGGGCCGGCGTCGCGCCCGATCACCCCAAGATCAAGTCGGTCACGCGGGCCTACGACAAGACCGCCCGCCATCCGCGGTTCCGCTTCTTCGGGCACGTCGAGCTGGGCACGGACGTCAGCCGCGAGGAGCTGCTGGAGCGCTACCACGCGGTCCTCTACGCGGTGGGGACGTCGACCGACAAGCGCCTCGGGATCCCGGGCGAGGACCTGCGCGGATCGCACGCGGCCACCGAGTTCGTCGCCTGGTACAACGGCCACCCGGACCACACCGGCCTCGAGGTCGACCTCAAGGCCGGCCACGTGGCAGTGGTCGGCAACGGCAACGTGGCGATGGACGTCGCGCGGATGCTCGCCCTCGCCCCGGCCGAGCTGGCGGTGACCGACGTCGCCGACCACGCGCTGGAGGTCCTGCGCGAGTCCGGCGTGCGCGACATCACGCTGCTGGGTCGCCGTGGCCCCGCGCAGGCCGCGTTCACGAACCCGGAGCTGCTGGAGATGGGCGAGCTCGAGCGCGCGGACGTGGAGGTCGTCGGCGGCGACGTGGACCCGCTGAGCGCCGCGTGGCTGGAGAGCGCCGACCGCACGTCGCGCCGCAACGTCGAGATCCTCCAGGAGTACGCGGCCCGGCCCGCGAGCGGCAAGCCGATCACCGTCCGCTTCCGGTTCCTCGCCTCGCCGGTCGAGCTGCTCGGCGGTGACGACGGGCACGTGCGCGGCGTCCGCATCGAGCGCAACATCCTGGCGGCGCGCGACGACGGCTCGCTGGCCGCCCGCGGCACCGGGGAGTTCGAGGAGATCCCGGCCCAGCTCGTCTTCCGCTCGATCGGCTACCGCGGGCTCCCGCTGCCCGGCGTCCCGTTCGACGAGGGCCGCGGGCTGATCCGCAACGAGGGCGGCCGGGTGTGCGGCGAGGACGGCTCCCCGATCCGCGGCGAGTACGTGACGGGATGGATCAAGCGCGGTCCCTCGGGCGTCATCGGGACGAACAAGAAGGACTCCCAGGACACCGTCGACCGCATGCTCGAGGACGCCGCCGCCGGGCGACTGAACCGGCCCGAGCGCGACGACATCGAGCAGCTCGTGGCGGAGCGCGCGGTGCACGCGGTCGCCTGGGAGGGCTGGGAGGCGATCGACGCCATCGAGCGCGCCGCGGGTGAGCCGTCCGGTCGCCCGCGGGTCAAGCTCGCCGCGTGGGAGGCCCTGCGCGAGGCCGCCAGGGCCTCGGTCTGACGGCGCGCCGCCGGCGCTCGGCGGCACACGGCCGCGGACCCGTGATTCGGGAGGGCTCCCTGCGGGGAGGATGGGCTGCGTGTCGATGGCAGCGGGATCGGCGGGTCGGATGGGGCGCACGTGCTGACGACGGCGGCGTCGAACGTCCGCCTCGACGTCAACGCCGTCGACTACGCGATCCTGGCCATCTACTTCATCGTCGTGCTCGGCATCGGCTTCGCGGCCAAGCGCTACGTGAAGACGAGCCTGGACTACTTCCTCTCGGGGCGCTCGCTGCCCGCCTGGATCACGGGTCTCGCGTTCGTCTCGGCCAACCTCGGCGCCACGGAGATCCTGGGCAACGGGGCGAACGGCGCGCAGTACGGCGTCGCGACCTTCAACTACTACTGGCTCGGCGCGATCCCGGCCATGGTCTTCCTCGGCCTGGTGATGATGCCGTTCTACTACGGCTCGCGCGTGCGGTCGGTGCCGGAGTACCTGAAGCTGCGCTTCAACACCTCCTCGCACGTCTTCAACTCGCTGACCTTCGCGCTGGCGACGGTCCTCATCGCCGGCGTGAACCTCTACGCCCTCGCGCTCGTGCTGAAGCTGCTGCTGGGCTGGCCCATCCTGCTCGGCATCGTCGTCGCGGCCGGTGTCGTGCTCGCCTACATCACGCTGGGCGGGCTGTCCTCGGCGATCTACAACGAGGTCCTGCAGTTCTTCGTGATCATGGCGGCGCTCGTGCCGCTGACGGTCGTCGGGCTGCACGACGCCGGCGGCATCAACGGCCTGCAGGACAAGGTGCGCGACACCAAGCTCGGCGAGGCCGGGCTCCACGTGCTGCAGGGGACGGGCGTGGGGGACGTGGTCAACCCGATCGGCTCGACCTGGATCGGCCTGGTGTTCGGGCTGGGGTTCGTGCTGTCGTTCGGCTACTGGACGACGAACTTCGCCGAGGTGCAGCGGGCGCTGTCGGCCAAGGACCTGTCCGCGGGGCAGCGGACGCCCCTGATCGGGGCGTTCCCGAAGCTGGTGATCCCGTTCGTCGTGGTCGTCCCGGGCATGATCGCCCTCTGGAAGATCAAGGGGCTGGGCGGCAGCGACCCGAACCTCGAGTACAACAACGCGATCCCGCTGCTGATGAACCAGTACCTGCCGAACGGCATGCTCGGGATCGCGCTCACCGGGCTCTTGGCGTCGTTCATGGCGGGCGTGGCCGCCAACGTGTCCGCGTTCAACACCGTGGTCACCACCGATCTGATCGAGCCGTACATCCGGCCGGATCGGCCCGACGGCTACTACGTCACCGCCGGGCGCTACGTCACGGTGGCCGGGGTGATCGTCGCGATCTCCACGGCGCTGATCGCGTCGACGTACTCGAACCTCATGAACTACCTGCAGGCGCTGTTCTCGATCTTCAACGCGCCGCTGTTCGCCACGTTCATCATCGGGATGTTCTGGAAGCGGATGACGCCCGCGGCCGGCCTGTGGGGACTGGTCTCCGGGACGCTTGCCGCCCTGACCCTCTACGTGGGCTACAAGTTCCTCGACGTGTTCAGCTTCGGATCGGACCTGGACGAGTCGTTCTGGGGCGCGGGCGCGGCGTTCGTCGTCGACGCCGTCGTCACCGTGGCGGTGACGCTCTTCACGCGGCCCAAGCCGGTCGAGGAGCTGCGCGGCCTGGTCTGGGGCATGGCCGTCCACGACACCGGCGCGGTCGCCCGGCAGCGCTGGTGGGAGTCGCCCTACCTGCTCGGCGGCACCGCGCTCGGCCTGGCCGCCATCCTGACCATCGTCTTCTTCTAGCGGCGGAGCGCGCGACACCATGCCCGAGGACCGCAGGGACCCCGACGAGGACGCAGCCGAGGCCACGGAGGGCGGCCCCGAGCTGCAGGCGGCCAACGCGTTCGACCTGCGCCGCATCATCGGCGGGCTGTTCGTCCTCTACGGGGCGATCCTGATCGTCGTCGGCGTCGGCGACTCCGACGCCGAGATCGCCAAGGCGGCCGGGGTCCACATCAACCTGTGGGCTGGGCTCGGGATGCTGGCGCTCGGGGCGGCGTTCATCGCGTGGGGCCTGCTCCGGCCGCTGAGCACCCAGCTCGCCGAGGCCGAGGCGGCCGGCGACGACGGCGGCGCGGAGGGCGCGCGCCCGGGCGCCTAGCCCAGCAGCCGCGCGCCCGGGCCGGGCTCCACGACGCCGGCCCCGGCCGGCGGGGCGACGCCGGCGGGCAGCAGGCCGAGCACGTGGCCGCCGAAGCCGCCGCCCATCATGCGCGCCCCCGCGGCGCCGGCCTCGCGCAACGCCCGCACCGTCTGCTCGACCGCCGGCGTCGAGGCGTCGTAGAGGTCGCGCAGGCTGGCGTGGGACGCGTCGAGCAGCGCGGCGAGGCGCTCGAGGTCGCCGTCGTGCAGCGCGGCGACCGCCGCGCGCACCCTGGCGTCCTCCTCGAGCACGTGGCGCGTACGGCGCGCCAGGACGTCGGGCAGCGCGGCCGCCGCCTCGGCGTCGGCCGCGGCCAGGTGCTCGACCCCGAGGCGCGCGGCGGCGTCGCGGCACTCGGCGCGGCGCTCGTTGTAGCCGCCGCTCGCGTTGGCGTGCCGCTCGCCGGAGTCGACCGTCACGAGCGTCCAGTCGCCCAGCCGCAGGGGCACGGGCTCCACCGTCACCGTCGCGAAGTCGATGAGCATCGCCTGCTCGGGGTGCCCGAGCAGCGACGCGAGCTGATCGAGCAGTCCGGTCTGCGCCCCGACCCAGTCGTTCTCGACGCGCGAGCAGAGCCGCGCGAGGCGCACGCGGTCGACGTCGCTCCCGGCCGGCCCGAGGAGGGCGAGGCACAGGGCGACCTCGAGCGCGGCCGACGAGGACAGGCCGGAGCCCTGCGGCACCGTGCCCGCGATCTCCAGCCGAGCGGGGGAGACCGGCAGGCCCTCGGCATGCAGCTCGGCGACGACGCCGCGCACGAACGCGCGCCAGCCTCCGGCCCGCGCGGGGCCGTCGAGGGCGAAGCGGTCCTCCTCGCCGAGGTCCGTGGCGACGGCGTGCAGCTCGCTGCCGTCGAGCGGCGTGGCGGTGACCGTGACCCCCTCGCGGATGGCGAACGGCAGGGCCAGGCCGCCGTTGTAGTCGGTGTGCTCGCCGATGAGGTTCACGCGGCCCGGGCCGAACGCCGTGACCGCGCCGCCGGCGCCGCTCACCCGCGCAGCTCCGCCCCGTCGGCGACGTGCGCGGGACCGTGCACCGTCACCTTGCCCTCGACCGCGACGCCGGCGCCGAAGGACACGTCGCCCTCCACGCGCAGGCTGCGGCAGCGCACCAGGGACGGCGGGCCGTGCGGGAACCGGCGCTCGAAGTCCCCCAGCCGCCCGAAGTGGTCGTCGTCGAGCGCGACGAACGGCCCGGGGCCGTCGAAGCGCGGCTCCATGCGGCCGTCGTCGTGCAGCGCCCACGCGTCCGAGCGGACCACGAGCAGGTCGTCCGTGGTCTTGACGGGGGCGAAGCGCGCTCGCGGGACCTCCACGGCACGCGCGCCGCCGATCGCGCCGATCGCGGCGCCCATCGCCGTCTCCAGTTGCAGCACCGCAGGGCTCTGGGGATCGGCCGGGTCGACGGTCTTGCGGTTCACGATGAGCGGCAGGTCCAGGGCGCCGTCGTGCTCGGCCAGCAGGGCGGCCAGCGCGGCGAGGTCGATCCAGAGGTCGTTGGTGTTGTACCAGCGCCAGCGATCGACGTCGCCGAAGGACTCATCCCCGTCCGGCACCTGGGCCGTCTCGCGCAGGACGATCCGGTCGCCGCGGAGGGCGAGGTGCCCGCCCTTCCGGTCCGCCGGCGTGCCGCGGACGACCTCCATGGCGAACGGGACCTGCTCCTCGGCGACCCACGCCGCCAGGCGCGGGTCCACCAATGCGCCCAGGTTGTCGGCGTTGGACACGAAGGCCCAGCGGTAGCCCGCGCCGAGCAGCGCGTCCAGCATGCCCGAGGACGCCAGCGAGGCGTAGACGTCGCCGTGGCCGGGCGGGCACCACTCCAGCCGCGGGTCGGCCGGCCAGTCCACGGGCGCATGCGTGTCGGCGCGGAGCTTGGGCTCGCGCCCCTGCTCGAAGCCGGCGGGCACGTCGGCCGCGATGCCGGGGTGGCGCGCCAGCGCCGCCAGGGACGGCGCCCGCGTGGCGGCGGAGTCCATCAGCACGAGCGGGAGGCGGGCGCCGTGGCGCTCGCGCAGCGCCAGGACCTGGCGGGCGATGACGTCGAGGAACGTGCGCCCGGGCTTGACCTCGACCAGCGACTTCGGGCCCGCGAGGCCCATGCTCGTCCCCAGGCCGCCGTTGAGCTTGAGCACGACGACGCGGTCGAGCACCGCGCGCGCGGCCTCGGGGCCGGGGGCCGGGAGGTCCTCGAGGGCGGGGACGTCGCCGAGCGGCTCGAGCTCGTCGCCTGCGAGCAGGCCCGCGCCCGGCGTGGCGAGCTGCTCCAGGCGCCGCCGGAAGGCGGCCAGCGACGCCGCCCCGGCGCCGTCGGCCTCCATCCGCGCCAGCGCGCGGTCCGCAGGATCGCCCGGCACCGGCTACGCCACCGGGGAGGCGGCGGTCCGGCGCTCGACCTCCTTGCGCACCACGGGCGCGACCTCGGTGCCGTAGAGCTCGATCGACCGCATGATGCTCGCGTGGGGGAGCGTCCCGACGCTGAACTGCAGCAGCGTCCGGTCGTGCCCGAAGATCTCGTGCTGGAAGAGGATCTTCTCGATGACCTCCTGGGGGCTGCCGACGAAATTCGCGCCGTGCAGGGTGCGCGAGGCGTCGAAGGCGGGCCGCGTCAGCGGCGGCCAGCCGCGCTCGCGGCCGAGCTTGTCCATGACGATCTTGTACGCGCCGAAGGCCTCGTCGGCGGCCTGCTGCGACGTGTCGGCGATGAAGCCGTGCGAGTTGATCGACAGCGCAGGACGCCCGTGGCCGCTCTGCTCCGCCGCCCGGCGGTGCAGCTCGGCCAGCGGCGCGAAGCGCTCGGGCTGCCCGCCGATGATCGCCAGCGCCATCGGCAGCCCCAGGACGCCGGCCCGGATCACCGACTGCCGGTTGCCGCCGACCGCGATCCAGATCGGCAGGCGCTCCTGCAGCGGCCGCGGGTGGACCTCCTGGTCGGTGAGCGCCGCGCGGTGGCGGCCCTCCCAGGTGACGCGCTCGGCGTCGCGCAACGCGAGCAGCAGCTCGAGCTTCTCGGCGAACAGCTCGTCGTAGTCGTCGAGGTCGTAGCCGAAGAGCGGGAAGGACTCGGTGAACGACCCGCGGCCCGCCATGATCTCCGCCCGCCCGCCCGAGATCAGGTCGAGTGTCGCGAAGTCCTGGAAGACCCGGACGGGATCGTCGGAGCTGAGCACCGTCACGGCGCTGGTCAGGCGGATGCGCTGCGTGCGGCTGGTCGCGGCGCCCAGGACGACCGCCGGCGCCGACACCACGAAGTCGGGGCGATGGTGCTCGCCGAGGCCGAAGACGTCGAGGCCGACCTGGTCGGCGAGCTCGATCTCCTCGAGGAGGTCGGCGAGCCGCTGCTCCGGCGAGACGAGGTGGCCGGTGCGCGGGTCGGGGGTGCGTTCCGCGAAGGTGTAGATGCCGAGTTCCATGGTGCCGTGATGGGGTGGGAGGGCAGGACCGTTGCGCAGGACGGTATCCCGCCTGGTCCATAGGCCACCCGCGACGCATGACGACCCTCGACCTCATCACCTCCGGGCCCTCCGCCCCCGCCGACCTCGAGATGGCGTGCTCGGAGGCGCTGCTGCGTGCGGTCGCCGCGGGCCGGCGCCCCGCCACGCTGCGCATCCTGCGGCCGGCGACGACGGTCGCCTTCGGGCGGCTGGACGCGCTGCGCCCCGGCTTCGCGGCGGCCGTCGAGCGCGCGCGGGGCCACGGCTTCGAGCCCGTGGTCCGCGTGGCCGGAGGGCACGCGGCCGCCTACGACCCCGGATCGCTCGTCGTCGAGGAGGTCACGCCCCAGGCCGGGGCGGTGACCGGCCTGCGGGACCGCTTCGACGACGCGGCCGCCGTGCTGCTCGAGGCGCTGCTCGGGCTCGGCCTCGACGCGCGCGTCGGCCGGCTGGACGGCGAGTACTGCCCGGGGGCGCACTCGCTGAACGTCGGCGGGCGCCTGAAGGTCGCCGGGATCGCGCAGCGGGTGGTCAAGGGCGCGGCGCTCACCAGCGCCGTCGTGACCGTCGGCTCCGGCGCCGTGGTGCGGCGCGTCGTGGCCGACGTCTATGACGCGCTCGGGATCGCCATCGACCCCGCGGTCACGGGCGCGCTGCAGGACGTCGCGCCGGCCGTGGAGCCGGGCACGGTGCAGGACGCGGTGCTCGCGGCCTACGCGCGCCGGGCCGGCCTGCGGCCCGTGGCCATGGACGCGGAGTTGCTCGCCGCCGCCGAGGCCCTGCGGGGCCGGCACGCCGTGGCCTGAGCCGTGCGACCTCAGGAGGACCCCGGGGTCCGCCCTGCTGCGGATCCCGGCCCGCGAAGTCCATCCCCGCGGCCGATGGTGCGCGCGGCCCCGCTCACCGACGATGGACGACATGATCGAGATCGAGAACGTCACCAAGCGCTACGGCGAGAAGGTCGCCGTCGACGACCTCTCGTTCGTCGTGAAGCCCGGGATCGTCACCGGCTTCCTCGGGCCCAACGGCGCCGGGAAGTCGACGACCATGCGGATGATCCTGGGCCTCGACGCCCCGACGGAGGGAACGGTCCGCGTCAACGGCCGCAACTACCGGGATCTGAACGCGCCGCTGCACGAGATCGGCGCGATGCTCGAGGCACGGGCGATCCACACCGGGCGCTCGGCGAGCAACCACCTGCTGGCGATGGCGCAGACGCACGGCATCCCGCGCAAGCGTGTGGACGAGGTGATCGACCTCGTCGGCCTCCGGAGCGTCGCGCGCAAGCGGGCGGGCGGGTTCTCACTCGGCATGGGCCAGCGCCTGGGGATCGCCTCGGCGCTGCTGGGCGACCCGCGGACGGTGATCCTCGACGAGCCCGCCAACGGGCTCGACCCCGAGGGCATCCTCTGGATCCGGACGCTCCTCAAGCGCCTGGCCACCGAGGGCCGCACCGTCTTCCTCTCGTCCCACCTCATGAGCGAGATGGCGCTGACCGCCGAGCACCTGGTGATCGTCGGCCGCGGGCGCCTCATCGCCGACACCACCGTCGAGGAGGTCGTCCGCCAGGCCTCGCTCGACGGCGCGGTCCGGGTGCGCACCCCCGACGCGGCCGCGCTCCGCGACGCGCTGGCCGCCGACGGCGTGAGCGTCCAGAGCTCCGAGCGCGACGTCCTGGACGTCCACGGCGTGACGAGCGAGCGCATCGGCGAGGTCGCAGCGCGCGACGGCCTGGTGCTGCACGAGCTGACCCCGCAGCGCGCGTCGCTCGAGGACGCCTACCTCAGCCTCACCGGCGACGCCGTCGAGTACCACACCCCCGATCCCGCGGCCCCGGCCGCCAACCCCCTGGAGCTGGCAGCATGAGCACGCAGACGCTGAGCCCGACCGCGCCCGTCGCGGCCCCGACCGCGGCCGGCGCTCCGGGCCGCGTGACCCTCCCGCGCGTGGTGCGCTCGGAGTGGACGAAGCTGTGGTCCCTGCGCTCGACGCGGTGGTCGCTGCTGGCCGCCGTCGTCGCCCAGGCCGCGCTCGGGATCGTCGTCGCCGCCGCGCAGATGAGCCGCTGGACCAGCCTGAGCCCGCACGATCGCGCGACCTTCAGCTCGATCGACGTCGGCGTGGGCGGCTACCACCTCGCGCAGCTCGCGATCGGCGTCCTCGGCGTGCTCGTGATCAGCGGCGAGTACTCGACTGGCATGATCCGCTCGAGCTTCATGGCCGTCCCGCGACGCCTGCCGGTGCTCTGGGCCAAGCTCGCGATCTTCTCTGCCGTGACCTTCGTGCTCATGCTGGTCTCCACGCTGGTGTCCTTCCTCGGCGTGCAGGCGATCGTCACCGGCCATCACCTCCAGCACGGGCTCGGCGACCCGAACGCGCTGCGGGCGGTCGTCGGCACGGCGCTGTTCCTGACGGTCCTCGCCGCCATGGCCGTCGGCTTCGGCGCGCTGCTGCGCAACACGGCCGGGGGCATCGCCGCGTTCTTCGGCGTGCTGTTCGTGCTCCCTGGCGTCGTCGGCCTGCTGCCCGCGTCGATCAGCGACAGCATCAACCCGTACCTGCCGCTCAACGCGGGGACCACGGTGGCGACGACCACGTTCGACGGCACCCACCTCGGGACGTGGACGGGCTTCGCGGTCTTCTGCGGCTACGCGGCACTCGTGGTCGGCGTCGCCGCGGTGCGGCTCGTCCGCCGCGACGCGTGACACGCACGGGTGAGTAGCGTGGATGTCGTGTCCGTCGACCTCGAGGCCGGGTGGGCGCGGCTCGCCGGGCCGCTGCGGCGTCACCCGCTCGCGGGTGACGCCCTGCTGGTCGGCCTGATCGTCGTCCTCGGCGCCGGGCCGTCGGTGACCGAGCACCGCCCCGGCCCGGCGCACCTGATCTTCACGGTCGCGATGGCGCTGCCGCTGCTGTGGCGCCGGCGCGACCCGGTCCGGGTCTTCGCCGCGCTGGCGTGCATCGCATTCGTGCAGTGGATGCTCGACGTGGGCGTCTTCGGCGACATCGCGCTGCTCGTCGGGCTCTACACGGTCGCGGTCACGCAACCCGCCATGACCACCCTGAAGGCGGCGGCGGTGCTCGAGACCGGCATCGTGCTCGCCTCGGCGCGGTGGGCCGGTGCGGACGTCCTGCGCGTCTTCATCGGCCTCAACGGCCTGGCGACCGCCGCCGCGGTGCTCGGGACCAGCACGCGCCACCGCCGTGCCCTGCTGGCGTCGCTGGAAGAGCGGGCCGCGCGCCTGGAGCACGAGCGCGACCAGCAGGGTCGCCTCGCCGCCGCGGCCGAGCGCTCGCACATCGCGCGCGAGATGCACGACATCGTCGCCCACAACCTGACGGTCATGATCGCGCTGGCCGACGGCGCGAGCTACGCCGTGCACGACGATCCCGGCCGCGCCGAGATGGCCATGGCCACCGCATCGCGCACCGGGCGCCAGGCGCTCACGGAGATGCGGCGGCTGCTCGGCGTCCTGCGCGACGACGTCGCCGAGACGGAGCGCGCGCAGGCGCTGGCGCCGCAGCCGGGCGTCGACCAGCTCGACGCCCTGCTCGAGCAGGTGCGCGCCGCAGGCGTGCCCGTGGCCTGCGACCGCTCGGGGCCCCCGCTCGCCGACCTGCCGGAGGGCCTGCAGCTCGCCCTCTTCCGGATCGTCCAGGAGGCGCTGACGAACACGCTCAAGCACGCGGGCCCCGGCGTGACGGCGCGCGTCGCGCTGACCCGGACTCCCGAGGCGCTGGAGGTCGAGGTCACGGACACCGGCGCGGCGGCGCCGGCGTATGCCACCGACGGTCGCGGCGTGCGCGGGATGCGCGAGCGCGCGGCCGTCTACGACGGCGTGCTGGAGGCCGGGCCGCTGCCCGAGGGCGGCTGGCGGGTCGCGCTGCGCGTGCCGCTCGCGCAGCCGGCGCCGGTGGCGGCACCCGCATGAGCACGCGGATCCTCCTCGTCGACGACCAGGAGCTGCTGCGGATGGGCTTTCGCATGGTGCTCGACGCGCAGGAGGACCTCGAGGTGGTCGGCGAGGCGGCCGACGGGCGCAAGGCGATCGCCGCCGCGGCGGCGCTGGAGCCGGACGTCATCCTCATGGACGTCCGCATGCCGGTCGTCGACGGCGTGGAGGCGACGCGGGCGATCGTCGGCTCGGGCAGCCCGTCGCGGATCATCATCCTCACGACCTTCGACCTCGACGAGTACGCCTATGCCGCGCTGCGTGCCGGAGCGAGCGGCTTCCTGCTGAAGGACGCGCAGCCCACCGACATGCTCTCGGCCATCCGCTCGGTCGCCAGCGGCGACGCGGTCGTCGCGCCGAGCACGACGCGGCGGCTGCTGGACACCATGGCCCACCGCCTGCCGGACCCGCAGGAGCGGCCCGGGCCTGCGGCCGATCCCCGCGTCGACACCCTCACGCCGCGCGAGCACGAGGTCCTCGCCGCGGTGGCCCGAGGCCTGTCCAACGCGGAGATCGCCGAGCGCCTGGTGCTCTCCGAGGCGACCGTGAAGACCCACGTCGGCCGCATCCTCGCCAAGCTCGAGCTCCGCGACCGGGTGCAGATCGTCGTCTTCGCCTACGACCGCGGGCTCGTCGCGCCCCCGTCCTGACGGCGGGCCCAGGGCCGGCTACAGCTGCTCGAGCGCCTCGGAGCCGACGAACGACACCCCGTGCTCACGGCCGGCCTCGCGCAGGCGGTTCCACACGACGGGCGCATCGGCACACGCCTCGATGAGCTCGAAGCGGTGCTCGTCCTCGCGGAGGAGGATCGCCGGGATGTCCTGCACGAGGACCTCGCGCAACGGCTCTCCCTCGGGCAGGCCGATCTCGCGCAGCAGGTCCTCCGCGCGGGGGCCGACGACGCCCACCCCCGCCCACTCGTCGGACGCGTCGTGGACCACGGCCCCCGGGATGTGGGTCGTCTCCCTGCAGATCCCGTAGCGGGCGGCGTCCACGTGGGCGGCCTCGCAGCGGATGAGCAGCTGCTCGGGCGACACGCGACACCACCACTCGCGGCCGACGTGCAGCGCGCTCCCGCGGTCGAGCGGACGGCCCGTGAGCCGGCGGACGACCTCGTCGAGCGCCTCGGGCGCGCCGCGGACCTCGAGCGTCGCGCGATCGGACCGGTCCACCAGGCCGACGGCCTCGCGGCAGGCCGCGAGCTCACCGTCGGGGGAGCCGAAGTCGGCCGGGACCTCGCGCCCGTGGCGGGCCACCATGCGCGCGCCGGAGGCGCGCAGCAGCTCGTCGAGCGGGCCCTTGCGGGCGACCCTCGTCCTCGTGGCATCGGGCGCGTGCATGGCGCGCGACGCTACCAGGAGCCCGGGGCGTCGGGCGGGGCGCTCGACACGGTGTCGGGAGCGCCCCTGGCCGTGGCCGCGCGCCAGGGGTAGCGTCGCGCGCATGTCCGCCACCGATGCACCCCCGTCCCTGCGCGAGCGCCGCGAGCGGCTCGTGCGCGAGCACGCCGCCGCGGAGAACGTCCACGACTTCGACACGGCGCTCGGGAGCTTCGCCCACCCGCGCTACGAGCTCGTCCCCACCGGCGAGGTGATCGACGGGCCGGAGGCCGTGGCCGCCTACTACCGCGAGACGCGCTCGGCGTTCCCCGACCAGCGCAACGACGTCCACGTCCTGCATCACGCCGACGACGCCGTGCTCATGGAGTTCACGCTGCACGGGACCCACCGCGGGTCCTTCCGCGGCCTGCCTGCGACCGGGCGGGCGTTCTCGTGCCGCATGCTCGCCGTCTTCGCCTTCGAGGGCGACCGGCTCGTGGCGGAGCGCGTCTACTTCGACCAGGCGACGATCCTGCGCCAGCTCGGCATCGCGCACGACCCGCTCACGCTGCGCGGCCGCCTGGCGACGGTCGCCAACCACCCGCGCGTCGTGGGCGGGGCGGTGCTGCGGCAGGCGCTCGGGCGCGTGCGCGGCCGCTGACGGCGGGCTCTTCAAGACCTCTTCGCCGTTCGTTCGGCCGCTCTTGTGCGGGCGGCGTTGCATGGTCCGCATGCAGCCCAGCCTT
>JAXDGY010000421.1:0-25712 GCA_034664785.1 Solirubrobacteraceae bacterium | reverse complement strand
CTGGGCCGGGCGCACGGGCGACCCGCACGCCGCCGAGCCCGACCCCGGCCTCCTCGCCCTCGGCGTGGACGAGGTGAACGCAACCCTTGCTCGCCTTCGGTAGCTCGCGGCCGCCAACGTCCTCGCGCAGAGCGCTCGGACGTCGGTCGGGAGTTCGGCGATCCGGCTTCGCCGGATGGCGAACTCCCCGCGCCGGTGCCTAGTGCTCAGGGCAGCCGCGCAAGGGTTGCGTTCACCTCGTCCACGCCGAGGGCGAGGAGACCGGGGTCGGGCTCGGCGGCATGCGGGTCGCCCGTGCGCCCGGCCCAGAGGACGACGTGCTGCCCGTCGTCGGCCGGTGGCCCCCACTCCGTCGGGGCCGTCGGGCCGAAGAGCACCACGGACGGCGTCCCGAGCGCCGTCGCCAGGTGCGCGACGCCGGTGTCGCCGGAGACGACCCGCGCCGCCGCCGCCACCACCGCGGCGAGCTCCCGCAGCGACGTGCGCCCGGCCAGCACCGCGTCGTCCGCCAGCCCGGCCGCGGCCGCGACGCGCTGCGCGAGCTCGCGCTCGTCCGCCCCGCCCGTCAGCAGCACGGTCCGGCCCGTGGCCGCCTCGGCGTGCGCGACGGCGGCCCAGCGCTCCGCGGGCCAGCGCCGCGCGCCGCTCGCGGCGCCCGGGTGCACGACGGTCGCGCCGCGCACGCGGGAGTCGGGAGGCGCCGGGGGCGCGGCGATCCGGAGCTCCGCCCGGTCGCAGGCGATGCCGTGGGCGGCGAGCATCCGGCACCAGCGCGCGACCTCGTGCTCGCCGGCGCGCCACGGCGGGCCGTCCGGGTGCGTCGCGGGGTCGGCGAAGCCGACCAGGCGCCCCGGCCGCGTGGCACGCAGGGCGGCGTGGCTCTGCGGCCCCTTGCCGTGCAGGTTGACCGCCACGTCGGGGCCGTGCAGGCGCTCCGGCAGCGACGCGAGGCCGCGGTGGTCGGCGACCTCATGGATCACCGCCCCGCTCGTCCCGGGGACGTCGACGAGCGCCACGAGCTCGGCCAGCGCGGCCGGCGCGGCGAGCACCCGGTGGTGGTCCGGCAGCGCGCGGGCGATCGCGCGCAGCGCGGGGACCCCGGTCAACAGGTCGCCGAGGCCGAGCGCCCGCAGGACGAGCGCGGTGGGCCTCACGGCCAGGACGGCTCGCCGGGCGGCAGGGAGATGAGCTCGCGGACCTCGCTGCCCGCCGGCCGGGTGAGCGCGAACAGCACCGTCGCGGCGACGTCGTCGGGGTCCTGCAGCACCGCGTCCTCCCCCGGCTTGAACTGCGGGTCGCGGTCGTCGAAGAACCGCGTGCGCATGCCGCCCGGGACCAGCAGCGTCACGCCGACCCGCTCGCCCACCTCCACGGCCAGCGCCCGGGTGAAGCCGACCACGCCGAACTTGCTCGCGCAGTACGCCGTCGCGGCGGGCAGCGCGCGCAGGCCGAGGGTCGAGGCGACCGTCACCACGCGACCGTGGACGGCCTCCAGGTAGGGCAGGGCGGCGCGCACGACGGCGGCCGTGCCGAGCAGGTTGACCATGACCACGCGGTCCCACGCCGCCGCGTCCACGTCGGACAGGTCACCGCAGGCGTCGACGCCCGCGGCGGTCACCACCGCGCCGAGGCCGCCGTGGCGCTCGGCCACCTCACGCACCGCGTCCTCGGCCGCGCGCGGGTCGGAGAGGTCGACGAGGTCGTGCTCGACGCCGTCGGCGGCGGCGTTGACGTCGAGGACGACGGGCGTCCCCCCGGCGCCCGCCACCGCACGGGCCACGGCCGCCCCGAGACCCGAGGCGCCGCCCGTCACGACGACCGGGCCGAGGTCGAGGGCGGGCCGGGTGCGAGCCGCGTCCTCCGGGGCGGTCTCGCTGCTCAGACGGCTCGGCGGCATGTGGCCTCCTGGATGAGTCGGGTGGTGGAGCGGCCGGGCAGGTGCGGCAGGATGGTCACGCGACCCCCCCACCCCCGCAGCACGGACGCCTCCGGCAGCTCACGGCCGGCGTAGTCGCCGCCCTTCGCCCACACCTGCGGGCGGATCGCCCTCAGCGCCTCCGCGGGGGTGTCCTCGCCGAAGACGGCGACCGCGTCGACGCAGCCCAGCGCCTCGAGGACCGTCGCCCGGTCCGTCGCGCGGTTCAGCGGGCGCTCCGGTCCCTTCAGCCGCGCGACCGACGCGTCGTCGTTGAGCAGGACGACCAGGCCGTCGCCGAGGGCGCGGGCGGCGCGCAGCGTGGCGACGTGGCCGGCGTGCAGCAGGTCGAAGCACCCGCCCGTGGCGACCACCGTGCCGCCGGCGGCCCGGATGCGATCGGCCACGGCGGCCGCGTGCGCCCAGGGCCCGGGCTGCCCGGGAGTTCGGGGGACGCCCGTCGGCTGCGGGCGCGCGGCCGCGCGGGCGGGGGCATAGCCGCCGGCCCCGCCCCCCGCGACGAAGGCCGTGGCGGCCGCGACGGCCAGGCGCGCCGCCTCGGCGGGATGCGCGCCGTCGGCGAGCGCGGCCGCCAGGCGCGAGGCGAAGCGGTCGCCCGCCCCGCACGGATCGCCGTGGACGACGCCCGCGGCGAGCACCACCGGCGGGGCGTCCGGTGTCCCGAGCACCGCGCCGTCCGCGCCCCGGGTCACGCACACCGCGCCGGCGCCCCAGCGTCGCGCGAGCGCGCCGGCCCGCCGGCCCGCGGCGCCGGCGCCGTCCTCGCCCGGGTCCGCGCCCGGCAGCGCGGCCCTGGCCTCGGCGTCGTTCGGCGTGCAGACCGCGGCGCCGGCCACGGGCTCCGGGCCGCGCGGGTGCGGATCCCAGACGAGCGGGACGTCGCGGGCCGCGCGCGCGAGGACCGTGCGCAGGCCGGGCTCCGCGGCGACGCCGCGCCCGTAGTCGCTGACCAGGACGACCTGCGCCCAGCCGACCGCCGCACGCGCCGCGGCGCTCACCGGCCCGATGCGGGCCCCCGGACGGCCCCCGCGGTCGAGCCGCACCACCGGCCGGCCCGCCGCGTGGACGCGGACCTTCTCCGGCGTCGAGCCCTGCAGGCCGAGGTCGACGACCTCGACCCCCGCAGCGCGCAGCGCGCCCGCGAGCTCGCGACCCGCGGCGTCGTCGCCCAGCGCGGTCACGAGCGTCACCGCGGCGCCGTCGGCGGCCGCGAGCGCGGCGGCCAGGCCGGCGCCGCCCGGGCGCACCCGCACCTCCTCCTCGTCGATGACCGGCACCGGGGCGTCGGGCGCCAGGCGCGTGGCGGACCCGTGGACGTCGCGGTCGAGCAGCGCGTCGCCGACGACCACGACCCGCGCCCGCCCGGCCTGCGCGCCGCTCATCCGCCCACCGTGCTGTGCGAGCCGGCACCGACGGCCTCGCGGGCGACCTCGCGCAGCGGGCCGCCGGGCGCGCGGCGCGTGCGCCGGCCGAGCACGAGCTCGCGGTCGACGGCCGCGCACAGCATGTGGACGGCCACGAGGTGCAGCTCCTGCACCGTGGCCGTGGTCGGCGCGGCGATCGGGACCGCGTCGTCGCACATGCCCGCCAGCGGGTTGGGCGCCTCGCCCGTCAGCGCCCACGTGGTCATGCCGCAGGCCTGCGCCGAGCGCACCGCCGCCAGGACGTTCTCCGAGCGCCCGGAGGTCGAGAGCGCCACGAGGACGTCGCCCGGACGGCCGTGGGCGCGGACCTGGCGGGCGTACATCTCCTCGATGCCGTAGTCGTTGCAGATCGCGGTCATGCTCGACGTGTCCGCATGCAGGCACAGCGCGCTCAGCGGCTGGCGGTCGGCGACGTAGCGGCCGACGAGCTCGGCGGTCAGGTGCTGGGCCTCGGCCGCGCTGCCGCCGTTGCCGACCGCGAGCAGCCGCGCGCCCCCGGCCAGGACGTGCGCGAGGTGCTGCCCCCAGGCCTCGATGCGCTCGATCTCCCCCTCGAGCCCGGTCAGGGCCGCCTGGAGCGCGGCGAAGTGGTCGCGGCCCCGGGGCACGAGCTCGGGCGCCCGGCCGGCGGCGGACCGGCGGAAGCGCCCCCGCGCGGGCCCGACGATCCGCTGGTAGGCGTCGAGCGTCGACGCGCCGACGCGGTCCCAGTCGTACAGGCGCCCCGCGCGCTCGACCCCGGCCTGCCCGTAACGCGCGCGCCGCGCCGGATCGGCCAGCAGCGGCCGGACCGCGTCGGCCAGGCGCTCGGGGTCACGGGGCGGGACGTGGAGCCCGGTCACCTCGTCGACGACGGTGTCGATCATCCCGCCGACGGCGCTGGCCACCACGGGCGCGCCGCAGGCCATCGCCTCGATCGGGACGATGCCGAACGGCTCGTACCAGGGGACGCTGACCACGACGTCGGCCGAGCGCATGAGCGCCGCGGTCGCGTCGCGGTCGAGCCGGCCCAGCAGCCGCACGCGGTCCGCGACGCCGTCGGACTCGGCGAGCGCCCGCAGCCGCTGCGCTCCCGGGTCGCCGTCGAGCGCCGCGGCGTCGGGGCCGCCGGCGACCAGCAGCTCGGCCCCCGGAAGATGGGCCAGCGCGGAGATCGCCGTGCCGACGCCCTTGCGCTCGACCAAGCGCCCGACGCAGACGATCCGCGGCCGCCGCCCGCGGCGCGGGCTGCGCACGCCGTGCGGCGTGAACCGCTCCAGGTCCACGCCACAGGGGATGACCGTCAGGCGCGAGCGGCTCGCGCCCATGCGCACGAGCTCGAAGACCTCGTCGGTGCAGGTCGCGATGACGTGGCGCGCCTGGCGGACGATCTCCCGCTCGATCCCGAGGCGCTCGGGCGGGCTCGTGTCCCGCTCGCCCTGGTAGCGGCGCTTGACCACGCCGAGCGCGTGGAAGGTCTGCACGACCGGGATGCGGAGCTCCCGGGCGGCGGCGAGCGCCGCGTGCCCGGACATCCAGAAGTGCGCGTGGACCACGTCGGGCGGCTCCTCGCGCCACCGCTCGGCGAGCTCGGCGGCGAAGGCGTCCATGTGGGGCAGCAGCTCGTCCTTGGGGACGTGGGCCGCCGGGCCGGCGGCGACGTGGTCGACCTGCACCCCGGGGCCGAGGTCGACCCGCCGGGGCGGGTCGGGGTCGTCGCGCCGCGTGTGGACGACGACGCGCGCGCCCGACCGCGCGCACGCCAGCGCCAGCTCAGCGACGTGCACGTTCTGCCCGCCGGCGTCGTCCCCGCCGAGGACCGCCAGCGGGCTCGCGTGCTCGGACACCATCGCGATACGCATGCTCATACGGCCACCTCCTCCAGCAGGTCGTCCCACTCGGCCAGGAAGCGGGCGAGGTTGTAGCGCTCCAGTGCGGCGGCCCGGGCCGCGCGTCCCGCCACCCGCGCGGCCTCCTCGTCGGCCACGAGCGCGCGCACGCGGTCGGCCAGCACCTCGACGCGCGTGGAGACCGCCCCGGCCGCCGCGGGCACGGCCTCGGTGGCCTCTGTCGTGGCGAGCGCCACGACGGGCATCCCGAGGTGCATCGCCTCCAGGAGCGAGAGCCCGAGCGACGTCCAGCGGATCGGGTGCACGTAGACGCGCCGGCGGGCCAGCTCGTCGTGCAGCCGGTCCTGCGGGACGTCCTCGACGCCGTGGGCGGGCGGCGCGACGTTCGCGGCGTCCATCCCGAAGACGTCGAGCGGGGCCGCCCGCGCGAAGCGGTGGAGCAGGTCGGTGCCCGTGACGCGCATGCGCCGGTTGGCCTCGTTGATGACCACGGCCGCGCGCGGCAGCTCGCCCGTGTAGCGCTCCCCCGGGTCGACGATCCCGTGCTCGATGACGCGCGTCGTGGTGCTGCCCGCATCCCAGAACAGGTCGTTGAAGTGGGTGACGTGCACGAGGGTCAGGTCGTCGCGGTCGGCGGCCGGGTGACGCATCTCCGCGATGCGGCCCTGCGGCGCGTTGTGCTCGAGGTAGACCGCCGGGACGTCGCGGCCGGGGCGGCGCCCGAGCCACGCCTCGCAGAGCCGGTCGAGCTCGTGCGGACGCTGCAGGACGACGGCGTCGATCCCCGCGTCGCCGAGCGCGTCCGGCGGCAGCTCGGTCACCGAGGCCGGCCAGTCCCAGGTCCGCGCGCGGCCGCGCCCGTCCGCCCCGCGGCCGGGCACGACGGGCACAACGTAGTCGTGGTGGCCCTGCACGAAGGCCGTCGTCCACGAGCCGTGCACGTGCCAGAGCAGGATGCGCATCAGGCGGCCTCCGCCAGCGCCGGGCGCTCGGCCGCACCCGGGGGCTCGGCGCCGAGCGCGAGCGCCGCCGCCGCGGTGAGGTCGCGCGCCACGGCGGGCGCCGCGAGAACCTCATCCTCCCGCGTGACGGGCGTGGGCACGAGGATGCCGCGGGCCCCCGCGGCAGCCGCGGCGCCCATGTCCGCACCGATGTCGCCGATGACCACGCAGTCGGCGGGATCGACGCCGAGGCGCGCCGCCGCGGCGAGCACGAGCCCGGGCGCGGGCTTGCGGCACGCGCAGCCCTCGCCGGGGGCGTGCGGGCACACGCACCACGCGTCGAACGGGCCGAGGAGCTGCTCGACGCGGGCGTTGACGGCGTCGACCTGCCCGCGCGTGAGCAGCCCGCGGCCGACCCCGCTCTGGTTGGAGACGATCGCGAGGCGGACGCCGGCCGCCCGCAGCGCGGCGAGCGCCGCCTCCGCGCCGGGCATCGGCTCGACGCGGGCGGGGTCCCCGTTGTAGGGGACGTCGACGATCAGCGTGGCGTCGCGGTCGAGCAGCACCGCGCGCGGCGCCTCGACGGGCGCCAGCGCCGCGGGCGGCGCGGTCAGCGCCCGCGCCCGCGCGGTCCCGCGCACGGCATGCCAGCAGGCCACGGGCGGGATCGCCACGCTCGTGAGCAGCATCCGGGCGAGCTCCTCCCGCGTCCGCGGACCGGGCGCGATCCGCCGCCAGGCGAAGGCCGCGGTCAGCGCCGCCCACGCGCCGGCGGCCGGCAGCGCCGCCCGGGGGCCGCGCAGGGCGCCGAGCGCCGCCGCGGTCCCTCCGGCCACGGTCGTCGCGGCGTGGCGGCGCAGCCCGCCGCGCGGCGCCGCCGCGCGCTCGCGCCAGCCGTGGCCGTGGAGCGCGTCCATCAGCCGGTCGTCGGCGTTGCCGGCCTGGCGGTGCACGCTCGTCCAGCGGCCGGCGTCCTCGCGCACGGGGTGCGTCGTGCGCCGCGCGCCGCGCACCAGGCGCCAGCGGCGGCGCAGGAGGCGCAGCGCGAGGTCCGCGTCCTCCCGGTAGGCGCGCGGGAAGCGCTCGTCGAAGCCGTCGACGGCCCGCAGCGCCCGCCGCCGGTAGGCCATGTCGGCCGTGGCCCAGGCGGCGTCCTGGAGGCCGTGCACGTCGCGCTCCCAGTCCGTCGGGGGCCGGTCGGCCGGCAGCGGGACGCGCAGGCGGCCCTGCGAGCCCACGACGTCCCCGGGCAGGCCGTCGAGGTCGGCGGCGAGCGCGGCGCGCCAGCCGGGCGCCGGCACCACGTCGTCGTCGAGGAAGCACACCCACGGCGCCTCGCAGGCGCGCCAGCCCGCGTTGCGCGCGGCCGCCGGGCCGCGCCGCGGCCCACCGATGACCCGCAGCACGCCGCCGAGCTCGGCGTGCACCCGGCCGGGGACCAGCGGCCGCCCGGCGCCGGGACCGTGGTCACGGCGGTCGTCGACGACGACAACGCTGCGCGGCCGGGGCCCCGACCCCGAGGCGAGGGCGAGCAGCGTGAGCTCGAGCGACGCGCGCCCCGCCGAAGGGATGACGACGTCGAAGCCCGTCATGCGACCGCAGGCTCCGCGTCGGTCCGGCCGCGGCGCTCCGGCGTGGCGCGCCGGACGGCGAACGGGCCGATGGCCAGGAGGTCGACCGGGGCGGAGCCGAGGCATTCCAGCGCGTCGCGCGGGTCGTCGACCATCGGCCGCCCGGCCGTGTTCAGCGACGTGTTGACGACCACCGGGACGCCCGTGCGCGCCTCGAAGCCGTCGAGCACCCGCGCGACGAGCGGTTCGCCGGCCCGATCGACGGTCTGGATGCGCGCGGTCCCGTCCACGTGCACGACGGCGGGGATCCGGTCGCGCCATGCGGGATCCACCGTGTGCGTGAAGAGCATGTACGGCGAGGGGATCGGGCCGCCGGCGAACATCGCCGCGGCGCGCTCGGCGAGGACCATCGGCGCCACGGGGCGGAACTGCTCACGACCCTTGACCTCGTTGAGGCGCTCGAGGTTCTCCACCCGTCGCGGGTCGGCCATCAGGCTGCGGTGGCCCAGCGCGCGCGGCCCGAACTCGCTGCGGCCCTCGAAGAACGCGACGATCCCGTCCTCCGCCAGGCACTCGGCCACGGCCTCGGCGATGTCCTCCGGGCGCTCGTACGCCACGCCGGCGGCGTCGAGCCAGGCCGCGAGCTCGTCGTCGTCCCATCCCCGCCCGAGCGCCGCGGTCCGCATCGGCGCCACGGCGTCGCCGAGCTCGCGCGCGACGTGCAGCGCCGCGCCGTAGGCCGTCCCGCTGTCGCCGGAGGCCGGCTGCACCCACACGTCCTCGAACGGGCCCTCGCGCCAGATCCGCGAGTTCGCCACGCAGTTCAGCGCGACGCCGCCCGCCATCGTCAGGGCGCGCTCGCCGGTGCGCGCGCGCAGCCAGCCGGCGAGCTCGAGCAGCACCTCCTCCAGGCGGGCCTGCACGGTGGCGGCGAGGTCGGCGTGCGCCGGCCGCCAGGTGTCGCCGTCCCGCAGCGCCGGGGCGAACGCCGCCCAGTCGACGGGCTCGGTGACGAAGCCCCCGTCGCCGGTCGACCGCACGAGCTCGCGGAAGGCGTCCATGTGCGCGGGACGGCCGTAGGAGGCCATCGCCATGACCTTGTACTCGTCGCTGGAGCGCCGGAATCCGAGGTGCGCGGTGAGGTCCTCGTAGAGCAGCCCGAGCGAGTGCGGGAGCGCCTGCGTGGCCAGGACCTCGAGGCCCCCGTCCGCCCGGGCATGGCCGGCGAGCAGCGACCCGGCCTCCCCGCGGCCGTCGGCGACGAGGACCGCGGAGGACGCGTGCGGCGACGCGAGGTGGGCGCTGGCCGCGTGGGCGACGTGGTGCTCGACGAACCGGACGACCTCGGGATCCAGCCCCGGCAACGCGGTCGACAGGAAGCGCGGGGCGCGTTCGACGAACAGGGTGCGCAGCCCCTCCCAGGCCCCGGCGGTCGGGTCGGCCGCGTCGAAGGGGCGCGCGAGGGCGGGGTCGTAGGAGTACGCCACGGCGTCGACGTCCGACGGCCGCAGCCCGGCCTGCTCGAGGCACCACCAGGCCGCCTGGACGGGCAGCTCCCAGGTCGAGAAGGGCACCGGGTCCTTGCCGTGCTTGCGCCGCGAGAAGCGCTCCTCCTCCGCTGCCGCGACGATCTCGCCGTCGATGACCAGGGCGGCTGCGGGATCGTGGAAGACAGCGTTGACGCCGAGGACGCGCACGCGCGGACCTCCTTCTCGGGCGGTGGTGGCAATCACGGCCCGCCCCGACCGGGGCGGCGGTGGTCGTCGCGGCTACCCGGCTGCTCCTGCCGAAAACGCTTCGCCCGCCGAAGAGTTGGTCTCCGGCGCCGACGCGCTCACTGCGCCGGATCGGGGACCGGCGACGGCTCGGGCGGCGGCGCCTCGGCGGGGCCTGGACCGGGGACCGTGTCGGGTCCTCCGGGCTCGACCGGCGTGGGCGACTCTGCCGGCTCCGGAGCGATCTCCGGCGCCGGCGGCGCGGGCACCGGGCTCTCCGGGGCGGAGGGGACGGACGGGACCTCGAGCGTGATGGTCGGCATCGCCTGCGCCTACCCGCCGGGGCGCCGGTTCACCCCGTCCGATGGCGGGTACGGCCCCCGGCGATGGAGCCCATCGCCACCACGCCCACCCGTGCGCGCGACTACGCCGTCGTGACCGGCGTCTACGCCGCGCTGACCGCCGGCGTCGTCGCCCTCGCGGGCCGCCGCCGTCAGGAGCCGGCGCCCACCTCGCCGGCCGAGCTGGCGCTCTACGGCGGTGCGACGGCCGGGATGGCCCGCCTGCTGGCCAAGGAGAAGGTCGGCGCCTGGGTCCGGGCGCCGTTCGTCGAGGAGCCGGCGCAGGGCGAGCGCCACCCGCGCGGCCGCGGCCTGCGCTTCGTCGCCGGCGAGCTGCTGTCCTGCACCCGCTGCCTCGGGGCGTGGAGCGCCCTGACCCTCGTGGGGACGCGCGCGCTGCTCGGGCCGCGCCGCGCGCGGGTCATCGCGACCCTGCTGGCGCTGTCGGCGGCCAACACGGCGCTGCAGGCCGCGCTGACCGAGGCGCAGGCGCGGGCGAACCGGCAGGAGCGCGCGGCCGAGCGGGAGTCGCGTAGCGCCGGCGCAGCGCCCGCACCCGCCCCGGTCTGAGACCCGGTTCGCCGTCAGGCCGCCAGGGCGGCGACGTCACGCAGCGAGCGCCCCGTTCGCGTCCGGGCGATCATCTGCGGGACCGGGCCGGTCGCGCCGGTGAGCAGCGCGAAGCCCGACCCGATCGCGGCGGCGCTGAGGCGGCTGCGGCGCAGGGCGGCCAGGCCCGCGGCGTCGATGAAGGACACGTGGCGCACGTCGAGCTTCACGTCCCCGTGGACCACCGCGACGGCGCGCACGGCCTGCTCGACGAGGGCGGCCGTGGCGAGGTCGAGGTCGCCCGCCACGAGCACGTGCGCGTTGCGGCCGCGGACCGCCGTCTCGATCTCGATCTCTCCCTCACCCATCCACATGCAGGGGCGCATCTTGCCTGGGCAGCCGTGCCGCCACCGGCACGTGGCGCGTTGCCGCTCACCGCCCTGAGGCAGGATGTCCGGGTGGACAAGGGTGGGCAGACCATGAGCGCGACGGAGTTCGCGGCGCTGACCGGGGTCAGCCGCGAGCGTTTGCGGACCTGGGAGCGCCGCCACGGCTTCCCCTCACCCCTGCGCGCGCACCGGGGACCGCGGCGCTACGCCGTCGAGGACGTCGCCCGCGTGGTCGCCATCCGGCGCGCGGTCGAGACCGGCGTCCCGCTGCCCGCCGCGATCGCCGCGACCGACGTGCCCGCGCCCACGGGCATCAGCGACATCGCCGCCCGCGGGCTGGCCGAGCACGCGCCGGTCGCCGTCGTGGCGCTGTCCGGACCCGAGCCGCTGCGCGTGGAGTACGTCAACGCCGCCGTCCGCGGGCGCCCGGGCGCCCCGAGCCCCGGCGACGACCTCCTCGTCCTGGCGCCGTGGTTCGCCGAGGAGGCCGGCGCGCGCACCCTGCGCCGTCTGTTCACCGCCGACATCATCGCCGCGGCCTGCGAGCACCCCGACTGGACCGCGGGGCTCGGACCGGGCGCGCACTCCATCGCCTACCGCCTCCCCCACGAGGCGGGGCGCCCCCCGCTCGTCGCGCTCATCGGGGTCGACACGTCGCGCGAGCGGCGCACGCGGCAGGCCCTCGCGGAAGCCGAGCGCGAGCGCGAGCGCCTGGCGGCCACCGTCGAGCGCGACGCGCGGTTCGGCGCCGCGGCCGCGGCCGTCGTCGACCTCTTCCGCCTCCAGGGCGGCCCCGGCGCCCTCGGCGACGCGACCTCGCTGCTCGTCCGGCGGCTGGGCGCCGTCGACGCGGCGATCGCGCCCTACATGACGGGCTCGCTGGTGCTCGGCCGCTCGGCCCGTGGCCTGCTCGGGCCCGAGATGGTCACGGTGACCCGCTTCGCCGATCTCGCCGACGCCCTGCGCGACGGCGAGACCACGTGGGTCGGCGAGGCCGCCGCGACGGCGTTCGGGGCGCCCGCCGGGGTGGCGCTCCTGGTCGTGCCGCTCATGACGGCGGGCGAGGTCCTCGGCTCGCTGCTGCTGCTGTTCGACGAGCCGACGGAGCTCGACGCCAGTCAGAACCGGCTGCTGCGGACGATCTCCGCGGTGCTCGCCTTCGCCCTGCTGCGCGAGCAGGTGGCGGCAGGCGGCGGGGCGGAGGGCGCCGCATGACCGCCGTCGCGACGGTTGGCGCGGCGGGAGGGCGGGTAGCGCAATCGGTGTGAGCAGCGCCCATGCACCGCGCTTGAGGCAGCAGACCGCCCACGCGGCGTGGCGTGGTTCCACGCGGGCGGCGCAGCGCGAGGCGATCGACGACGGCTTCGACCTGCGCCTCCGGGTGCCCGCCGATCCGGCGGCCTTGGCCGTCATCCGCCACGCGGTCGCGGGCATCGCCACCGCCTTCGGCATCGACTCCGCGGGCGTCTCGGACGTGCGCCTTGCGCTCACCGAGGTCTGCTCGACCGCCATCCGGCGGCGCCGTGGGCGCGGGACGCTCGAGGTCACCTGCGACCTCGACGAGGCCGCGCTGCGGGTGGCCGTGCGCGACGAGGGGCCAGGAGAGGCCGCCGAGCCGGCCGAGGGGCTGCCGCTGCCGCTCGTCGCCGCCCTGACCGACACGGTCGAGCTGCGGCGCCTGAAGGCGCCGCACGGTCCGGGGACCGAGGTCACGCTGACCTTCGCCCTGGAGCGCTGCTGATCCTTGCGTCCGCCGGGCCGGCGCAGGACGTTTGCCTTCGGCCGTTCCGGGGACCATTAACAGCAGTCAAGGAAGGAGTCCCCCCGATGATCTCGATCCTCATCGCCGTTCTGGTGGCCGCACTCGTGTACTTCCTGTGCACGGCCCTCGGGCTGCCCGCCATCGTCGGCATCGTCGCCGCGATCCTCGTCCTGCTCGCCGGCATCCCCGGCGGGGTGTACGGCGGTCGCAGGGTCTGACCCAGCGGTGCGCCGTCACCGCACGGCGCACCGATGACCCGCCCCCGCCGGCGGCTCGTCGCCCGGCTCGACAACGAGGGTGACGTGCTGCTCGCTGGGCCGGCGGTCCGTGCGGTGGCCGCCTCGGACGGCCACCTGACGTTGCTGTGTGGCCCGCGCGGCGCCCAGGCCGCGGCGCTCCTGCCGGGCGTGGACGACGTGCTGGTCCACCGCGCCGCGTGGATCGACCCCGAACCGGAGCCGGTCGACCCGGCGGCCATCGACGCGTTCGTCGCCGAGCTGCGCGCCCGGCGCGTCGACGAGGCCATGGTGCTGACGTCCTTCCACCAGAGCGCGTTGCCGCTCGCGCTGCTGCTGCGGCTGGCCGGCGTCGGCACCGTCGCGGCGATCAGCGACGACTATCCCGGCTCGCTGCTCGATGTCCGTCACCGCGTGGAGGGCGAGCCCCACGAGGCCGAGCGCGGCCTCTCGGTGGTGGGGAGGCTCGGCCACCGGCTGCCGCCCGGCGACGGCGGCGAGTTGCGCGTGCGCCTCGACGCGGCCCCGCCGGACGAGCCGGTCGTCCCGGGGCCGTACGTGGTCGTCCATCCCGGCGCGTCGGTGCCCGCGCGGGCGTGGGAGCCCGCGCGCAACCGCGAGCTCGTCGCCGCGCTCGCCGCACGCGGCCATCGGGTCGTCGTGACCGGCGCCCCCGCCGAGACCGGGCTCACCGCCCGCGTCGCGGGTGCCGATGCGCTGGACCTCGGCGGCCGCACGTCGTTCGCCGGGCTGGGGCGCGTCCTGGCGGGCGCGCGCGCCGTCGTGGTCGGCAACACCGGCCCGGCGCACCTGGCCGCCGCCGTCGGCACGCCGGTCGTGTCGCTCTTCGCCCCCACGGTGCCGACGGCGTGGTGGCGACCCTGGGCGGTGCCGCACGAGCTGCTCTACGTCGACGTGCCGTGCGCGGGCTGCCGGGCCCGGACGTGCCCCGTCCCCGGGCACCCGTGCCTGTCCGGCGTGCGGGTGGCCGACGTCGTCGCGGCGGTCGAGCGGCTCGCCGGTCAGCCGCGCTCGACCTCGAACCACACGCGGGTGGAGAAGCCGTCGCGCCCGGGGACGCCGTCCGCCCCGCGCTCGACGCCCCAGCGGGCGGCGAGCCGCTCCACGATCCCGAGCCCGTAGCCGCCCTCGCGCGGGTCGTCGGCTTCGGACGCGAGGAGGCCGCGCCCCGTGAAGCCGGGCCCCCGATCGGCGATCTCGACACGCAGGCGCCGCGGGTCGAGGTCGATCCGCAGGCCGAACGGCGCGTCGCCGCCGTGCTTGACGGCGTTGGAGGCCAGCTCGGAGACCATGAGGCGCACCTGCGCCGCGCGGGCGGCGGTGAGGCGACCGTCGGCGACCTCCGCAACCGCGCGGCGGGCCTGGCGGACGGAGGCCGGCTCCCCGGCGAGCTCGAGCGCGCGCGTGACGGACGGCAGCGCGGGCTCCGCGCGTCCGCCGCCCGCGTCGACCTCCTCGCCCGTCACGGCGACGGCCAGGACAGCGACGTCGTCGCGCTGCGGGCCGACCTGGTGCTCGTCGAGGGCGACACGCACGCGTGCGACGGCATCCGCCGCGTCCCCGGCCGCGACGCCGGCCAGCACGCGCTCCAGGCGCGCCTCGCCCAGCCGACCGTCGGCCCCGACGGCGTCGGTGACGCCGTCCGTGAAGAGCACCAGGACGTCGCCGGGCAGCAGCGCCACGTCCTCGGCCGCCCACGAGCCGTCGTCGAAGGCGCCGAGCAGCGGACCGTGGTGCCCGACGGGGCGCGCCTCGCCGGCGCGCAGCAGCAGGGGCTGCGGGTGCCCGCCGCAGAGCACGCGTGCGCGGGGCCCGTGCTCGCCCTCGAGGACGTGCACCATGCACACGCTGCAGAGGGCGAGCTCCGACCGGCGGACCAGGAGCGCGTTGAGGTGCGCCAGGGCGACCTCGGGGCGGCCCGTGAGCGTGGCGACCGCCTCCACCGCCGAGCGCGCGCGCCCGGTGAGCGCCGCGGCCTCGGCGCCCTTGCCCGTCACGTCGCCCATGACGACCAGCCAGCCGTCCGGGAGACGATGGACGTCGTAGAAGTCGCCGCCCACGCGGTTGACCGCCCCGGCGGGCCGGTAGTGGGCGGCCATCGCCAGGCCCGGGACGGTCGGCAGGGCCGGCGGCAGCAGGCTGCGCTGCAGCGTCTCGGCCACCTCGATGCGCGCCTGGTAGAGCCGCGCGTTGAGGAGGGCGGTGCCGGCGCGGCGCGTGAGCTCCTCGACGAGCTCGACCTCGTCGGGGCCGAACGGCGGGCGGCCCGGGCCGCGCACCAGCGTGAGCGCCCCGACGGTGCGCCCCGCGACCCGGATGCCCGCGACCACGAGGTGGCGGAAGCCCACGGCGCGCAGCAGGGCGAGGTGCTCGTCGTCGGCGGCGTAGGCGCGCAGGTCGGCATCCTCGATCCCCTGCTGGACGAAGGTCGGCGCGCCGCGCAGGACGGCGGGGAGGCCGGCGGGCGACTCGGGGTCGACGGGGTAGCGCCGCCGCAGCTCGCGCCCGAGGGCCAGCTTGTCGGGATCGGCGTGCACGATCGCCGCGTCCACGACCTCGTGCCGCGGCGGCGGGCCCGGGACGTCGACGCCGCACCAGTCGGCCAGCCGGGGAACGACGACGCGGGCGAGCCGCTCGAGCCCCGCGTCCGGGTCCAGCGAGGCGCCGAGCACCTCCCCGGCCTCGGCGAGCAGGCGGGCCGCGAGCTCGGCCCGGTGGGTCTGGGTGACGTCCTCGATGACGTTGACGGCCAGCAGCGGCGGGGCGTCGTCGGGCGCCGCCGGGTCGCGGATGGCCGTGGCCCGCGTCAGCGACCACAGCTCGTCGCCCGTCTGGCGGTCCACGCTGCGCGCCAGCACGGGCGGCGGGTCGCGGTCGCCCTGGAACAGCCGGCGCCCGGGGAACTCGTCGATCGTGATCTGGCGTCCGTCGGGGTCGGTGATGTCGAACCGGTCGGCCAGCTCGCCCGGCCGCGCGCTGACGACGGATTCGGGGTCGGGGCGCCGCACGAGGCGCGCGGCGGCCGTGTTGGCGTAGACGGTCTGCCCGGTGGCGTCGTGGACGTGGACGGCGTCGGGCAGCGCCTCGAGCACGCCCTCGGTCTCCCGCCGGCGGCGCTCGAGGTCCCCGACGAGGCGGGCGTTCTGCAGGCCCAGCGCGGCGCGCGCCGCGACGAGGGCCGCAAAGCGCAGGTCGGCCTCCGAGAAGCCACCGCGCCCGCCGCCGCGGCCGAGCGCCAGGGCGCCGACGACCTGCTCCTCGAGGACGAGCGGGCACACGATGACCCCGGTCAGCCCGAGCGGGCCGAAGAGCTCCGCGTCAGCGTCACCCCCGGCGCCCTCGGGCAGGCCGCCCTCGACCTCGAGGATGCGCGGCCGCCCGTCGCGGACGCTGCCGATGAGGCGCATCTCCCCGCCGCTGCGGCCCATGGCGACGGCCTCCAGGCGGGCCGCGTCGGGGCCGGACAGCCGGACGGCGACGCGGCGCGCATGCTCACCCTCGCGGACGTCGAGGACGGCGTGGTCGGCGACGGACGGGACCAGGACGTCGAGCAGCCGGGCGGCGACGCGGTCGAGGTCGCCGCCGCCGGCCACGACGTCGTCCGCCTGCGCCAGCAGCTCGAGCCGCCGGACCTCGCGCTGCAACCGCGTCCTGGCCTGCGCGAGGCCGACCGCCGCGGCGACGCCGAGCAGCACCACCCCGACGCGCGCGAGGTGGTCGGAGCTCAGGAAGTCGTCGTTGACGACGCCGCTGAGGACCGCCAGCAGCGCCGCCGCCGCACCGAGCGCGGCGACGGGCCGCGGGCCCGCGACCAGCGCGAGCGCGAGCACCGGGACCACGTAGGCGGACGTGAGGATCACGTGCTCGCCCGTGGCGACGTCGGCCACGGCGAGCAGCGCCTCCAGCACGACGGTCGCGGCGATCCAGACGCGCGGCATGGCGGCATCCTGCCAGGCAACGTGCCGCGTGCACGACGAACGGAAATCGGGTAGCCGTCATGCATGGTCAACGACGTCACCCTCGAGCGCCTGCGGCGGCTCACGGAGCCGCGCGGCGACGCCGCCGTGCTGAGCCTCTACCTGGACTGGGACCCGTCCGAGCTCCCGACGCCGCCCGCCCGCGAGTCGGCCGTGGACTCGGCGCTCTCCGACGCCCGCCGCGCGGTCGAGGAGCACCGGCTCGACCATGACACGCGCGTGCGGATGCGCGAGGCGCTGGGCGAGCTCGCGCACCGGCTGCGCCCGTCGGAGGGGATGGAGGCCGACGGCGCCCGGGCGCTTGCGGCCTTCGTCGCCGTCGACGGGAGCGCGGACATCGAGCTGCTGCGGCTGCCGGCGCCCGTCCGCAACCACGTCGCGCTGGACCTCGGCGCGCACGTCGAGCCGCTCGTCGGAATGGCGGCCACGCAGCGCTGGTGCATCGCGCTGGTCAACCGGCGCAGCGCCCGCTTCTTCGTGGGCGACGAGTTCGCGGTCGAGGAGACCGGCAAGCTCGAGGACGACGTGCACGGATCCCACGACCAGGGCGGCTGGTCCCAGCGTCGCTACCAGAGCTCGATCGAGGAGGACGTCTCCCACCACCTCGACCGCGTGGCCCGGGCGCTGCACGTCGACCAGACCCAGCGCGACCGCTTCGACCGCCTCCTGCTCGGCGCGCCGCAGGAGCTGCACGGCGGGCTCGAGGGCTCGCTGCACCCGGACACGCGCGCGGTGCTGGGCGGCTGGGTCGAGGTGGACCAGAGCACGGCCGGGACCGAGGAGGTGCGCCTCGCCGCCGCGGCGGCGATCGAGCGCGCGCGCGACGCGCATCGGCGTGAGGCGCTCGACCGCCTGCAGGCGGGCATCGCCGTGGACGGCGGGCACGGGGTGCACGGCCTCGACGCCGTCCTGCTGCCGCTCTACGAGCGGCGCGTCGAGGTGCTGCTGCTCCTCGACGACCTCCACCGCCCGGGCGCGCGGTGCCCGCGGTGCGGCATGCTCGGCCTCGATGCGGGGGCCCCCTGCCCGGTGGACGACAGCGCGATGGAGCGCGTCGAGGACGTCGTCGAGGCCGGGATCGGGCTGGCCTACCAGCAGGACGCCGAGGTCATGGTGGTCCACCGCGAGCCCCGCCTCCAGGCACTCGGAGGGATCGGAGCGGTCCTGCGGTTCTGAGCCCGGCAGCGCTCGTCGGAACGCAACGGCGGTGCGGCTCCTGGCGCGCCGGCGGTCGGTCTCGGCCGTTAGACCCGGGCCCTTTTGGGTAGCCCTCTGACAGTGCCACCCGCCGTCGCCGCCGTCCATTGCCCGCACTGCCTGCTCCGGATCTCGGACGGGTCCGTGTGGCCCTACCCCCGCGGGCCAGAGCGCTGCCCGCACTGCCGGCTCATCATCGGACCGGGCCGCGCCCGCCTGGAGACCGGCGACGACGGCGACGCGCGCTCGCGCGGCAGCGCGGCCGGCGTGCTGGCCAACGCGGCGCGCCGCGAGCACGGCGAGCCGGGAGATCCGCCGGCGGTCCTCGCGGGGCTGCGGGCCGTCGCGGCGCAGCACTCCGCCCCGGTGGACCGGCTCCGGATGCTCGACTACCAGCAGGCCGCCGAGCGCGATCCCGCCCTGCCCACCCTGGCCACGGTGCTCGCCACGTTCGGGACCTGGAAGGGCGCCCGCCAGCAGGCAGCCCACGAGGCCGACGCCGCGCCCGACGCGATGCACCCGGACGACCAGTCCGCCGTCGCGTAGCACAGGACGCTCACCGCGCCCGCGTTGCGCGGCCACTGGCCCGCCCTACTAGGGAGGGCATGACGATCGTGATCACGGGGGCCTCCGGCCAGCTCGGCAGGCTCACCGCCGAGGCGGTCCTGGGGCACGTCGAGCCCTTCGAGCTCGTGCTGGTCTCCCGCGACCCGGGCGCGCTCGCCGACTTCGCGGCGCGCGGAGTGGTCGTGCGGGCCGGCGACTTCAGCGACCCTGCGACGCTGCGCGACGCGTTCGCCGGGTGCGAGCGGATGCTGCTCATCAGCACCGATCAGATCGGCCGGCGCGTCGCCGGGCACCAGGCCGCGATCGACGCGGCCGCGGAGGCCGGCGTGCGGTGGATCGCCTACACCTCGATGGTCAACCCCTCGGACTCCAACCCGGTGATCGTCGCGGCCGAGCACCGTGCCACCGAGGAGCACCTGCGGGCCAGCGGCGTGACATGGACGTTCCTGCGCAACGGCATCTACGCCGAGACCCTCCTCCCGGCCGCGACGGCCGCGCTGATCAGCGGCCGGCATCCGACCAACGCAGGCGACGGGCGGGTGTCCTACGTGTCGCGCGAGGACTGCGCCGCCGTCGCCGCGGCCGTGCTGACGTCGGGTGGGCACGACGGGCGGAGCTACGACGTGACGGGCCCCGACGCCGTCGGCGACCAGGAGGTCGCGGCGCTGTTCACCGAGCTGGGCGGCCGGCCCGTCGAAGCCGTGCCGCTGGACGACGACGCCTACGTCGCGGCGATGGTGGAGCAAGCGGGGATGGCCGAGGCGGACGCGCGGGCCTACGCGACCTTCGGCATCGGGGCCCGCCGCTTCTACCTCGCCCCGATCAGCACCATGGTCCAGGAGCTCGCCGGGCGCCCGCCCCTCAGCGTCCGCGACGTCATCGAGGCCGGCCTCGCCGCGATCGTCTGACCGTCCTACCGCCGCAGCGCGGGACCTAGGAGCCGGCCTTGCGCCGGCCCCCGAAGTCCGGGCGCAGCGGCTCGGGGAGCGGGTCCTCGGCCGGCGCCCGATCGACGAGCTCGAAGCACAGCCAGACCTCGGTGCCCCCGCCCGCGGCGGGCCGGAGCTCCAGCGCCGAGGCGAGCGAGGCCATGAGCGGCAGCCCGAGGCCCAGGCCGGGGCTGTCGGGCCGCGGCGCCATGCCCTGGCCGCCGTCGGAGACGACGACCTCCAAGCGGCTGTCGCGCACCTCTGCGACCACCCGCAGGCGCCCGGGCGGGCCGCCGTCATAGGCGTGCATGACGGCGTTGGCGCAGGCCTCGCCCACGGCCAGCGCCACGTCGGCCCGGCGCTCCCCCGGCAGCCCGGCGCGCTCGGCCAGCGAGACGACGGCACTGCGGGCCGCGCCGACGTGCTCCGCCTCGGCCGCCACCACGAGCTCGACGCGCTCAGGGGCATGCCTCCGGAGGGTGGGCCCGAAATGGGGTGTCATCGGTTGTGCGCTTGACATGGTCGCGTGGCATCGGTGTCCCCGCCTAAACGGGTTCTCAACCCACATACGCGTCGGCGCGCCGCGCTTCCAGCGGCCCACGGCCGGGTACGTGGCTCGCATGCCGTCGCGCGCCGAGTCGCCTGCGCCGCCCTCGCGCCCACCGGACCCCAAGCCGGCCCCGGCGCCGCCATTGCCCGATCCGGTGCCGCCGCCCCCGACGCCCCCGGGCCCGATCCCGGACCTGCCGGTGACGATCTAGGCCAACACCCAGGCTGTCGGGTGGCGCCGTCGGTCCATCTCGTGAGCGTGCGCTAGGCGGCCGGGGCGCCGACCCCGGCGGCCTCGCGCCCCGGGCGTGCGGTCTCCACTGCGGGCAGCCCCGCCATCTGGCCGCCGGAGCAGTCCTCGCAGCGGACCTCGCGCCGGGGGTTGCGGATGCCGAGCAGCCCCAGGATCCCGCCGACCGCGACGAGCGCGGCCGCCAGGCCGATGCCCACGTGGAAGGCGTGGACCGAGGCGTCCTGCACCGCGCGCGCCACGGCGGGGCCCGCCACGACCGGGTCCACCCGTGCGAGCGTCTCCTGGCGCGCCTGCGCGACGGCCACGCGCGCGGCAGGCGTCGTCAACGGGACGCCGCGCAGGTGCTCGTCGAGGCTCTTGGAGGCCTGCGAGGCCACGACGGCCCCCAGCGCCGCGATGGCCAGCAGGCTCGCGACCCGTGCGATCGCGTTGTTGACCCCTGAGGCGATCCCGGCGTTGGACTCGTCCGCGTCGGCGAGCACCGTCGCGGTGAGCGGCGCGACCGTCGCCGCGAGCCCGAGCGAGAAGATCAGCAGGGCGGGCAGGAGGTCGGTGAAGTAGCTGACGTGGGCGTCCACGCGCAGCATGAGCGCCAGGCCGACGGCGGCCACGAGCGGGCCGAAGCCCATGAACCAGCGCGGCCCGATCCGGTCGGCCATGCGCCCCGCGCGGCGCGACAGGGCGAACATCACGATCGTCGTCGGGAGCGTCGCGATCCCCGCCTGCACCGCGTCGTAGCCGGCGACCTGCTGGAGGAACAGGACGAGGAAGAAGAACGTCACCCCGAGCCCGCCGTACATGGCGAACGTCTCCAGGTTGCCGATGGCGAAGTTGCGCCGCGAGAAGAGCCCGAGGGGCAGCATCGGGTGCTCGGTGCGGCGCTCGTGCGCGAGGAACAGCCCGAGCAGGACGATCCCCCCCAGGCCCGGGCCCCAGACCTGCAGGCTGCCCCATCCCTCGGTGGGCTGACGGATCAGGGCGAGCACCGGCCCCGCGAGGCCCAGCGCGGTCAGGACGGCACCGAGCCAGTCCACGTGCGCGCGGCCCGCCTGGGGCTCGCGCTGCGGGACGGCCACGCGGACGAGCACGAGCGTCATGAGCACCAGCGGCACGTTGATCGCGAAGATCCAGCGCCAGGAGGCCGTGTCGACCAGCCAGCCGCCGGCGAGCGGCCCGACGACCGTGGCGATGCCCCCCCACGCCGTCCACGAGCCGATGGCGGCGCTGCGTTCCTGCGGCGGGAACGTCGAGATGATCACCGCGAGGGCGCTCGGGGTCAGCAGCGCGCCGAAGACGCCCTGCAGCGCACGGCCGGCGATGAGCACCTCGATCGAGGGCGCCGCGGCGCAGATCACCGACATGGCCCCGAAGCCGGCGACCCCGAGGGCGAAGATCCGGCGCTCGCCGAAGACGTCTCCGAGCGACCCGCCGACGAGGATCAGCGAGCCGAGCGTCAGCAGGTAGGCGTTGGACACCCACTGCTGCCCGGCCAGCCCGCCGCCCAGGTCGGCGCGGATCGCCGGCAGCGCGACGTTGACCACCGTCGCGTCCAGGGCGGCCACCGCCGACCCCATGATCGCCGCGACCAGGCTGAGGCGCTTCGACCTGTCGTCGGGGTGGGCCGTGAGCGCAACCTAGCGCGCGGAGTAGGCTCGGTCCATGCCTTCCGACGCCTCGGTCTCCGATCACATCGAGCAGCTCGTCGCCGAGGAGCATCGCCTCCTCGAGCTCGGCGGCGAGGAGGGCGGACTGACGCCGGCGGAGCACGAGCGCCTCGCCGCCGTCCGCGTCGAGCTCGACCGCCTGTGGGACCTCCTGCGCCAGCGGCGCGCGCTGCGCAACGCCGGGATGGACCCCGACGAGGCGAGCGAGCGCGACGCCGGCACGGTCGAGAACTACAAGGGCTAGCGCCCCGCCCGGGTGGCCTGCGCAGCGAGGGCCTCGCGCACCGCGGCCAGCGCGGGCCGCGCGCGCCCGGCGGCCCGGCTGAGCAGGAACAGGTCGCGCGTCACCGAGCCCTCGGCCAGCGCGCGCACCGCCACGGACCGGTCCGCCTCCGCGCCCACGAGGTCGGGCAGCAGGGCGACGGCGCCGCCCGAGCGCACGAGCTCGAGCAGGATCAGCAGGTCGTTGGAGCGGTGGCGCAGGTCGGGCTCGAAGCCACCCAGGACGCGGCAGGCGCGCACGATCATCTCGCGGTGGCCGGTGCCGGGCTGCGCCGCCGCCCACGGCGAGTCGCGCAGCGCGGCGAGCGGGACGCGGCGGCGAGCCGCGAGCGGGTGGGCGGCCGGCAGCACCAGGCGGACCTCCTCGGTCAGCAGCGGCTCGCGGCGCAGGCCCGGCGGACGCGGGCGCGGCTGACCCGCGTATTCGTCGCCCACGAGCAGGTCGGCCGTCCCGACCCGCAGCGCGGTGAGCGCGTCCTCGAGCTCGGACTCGGCGACTTCGACCCGCACCGCCGGGTGCGCGGCCGTGACCGCCGCCATCGCCGGCGCGACGAGATGCAGCGCCGCCGTCTGGAAGGCCGCCACGCGCACCGTGCCCGCGACCTCCCCGCTCGCCGCGGCCAGGTCGGCCTCCGCCTCCTCCACCCCCGCGAGCAGCTGCTCGGCGTGACCCACGAGGACGCGCGCCGCCTCGGTGAGCACGACCCTGCGGCCGGCGCGCCGCAGCAGCGGGACGCCCGCCTCCCGCTCGAGCGCGGCGAGCTGCTGGGAGACGGCCGACGGCGTGTAGTCGAGCGCTCGCGCGACCGCCCCGATCGTGCCGCGGACCTCGAGGTCCCGCAGCAGGCGCAGGCGGCGCAGATCGAGCATCGTGCAGCAACGCTAATGGATCAGCGCCATGAATCGTCGCTGGACGTGGAGGTTCCCGTGCGCGACGGTGCGGGCGTGGGTCGAGCGCTCTGCCTGTTGTCCGCGGCGTGCTTCGCCGCCCTGGGCATCTTCGGCAAGCTCGCCTACGACGCCGGGGTCAACGTGGCGACGCTGCTGACCGTCCGCTTCACGCTGGCGGCGCTGGTGCTCGGCGCCGTCCTCGCGCTGCGACCGGCCGATCGCCGCCGCCTGCCGCGCCGCACGCTGCTCGTCGCCCTCGCGCTCGGCGCCGTCGGCTACGCCACCCAGGCGGGGCTGTTCTTCGGGGCGCTCGAGCGGATGGACGTCTCGCTCCTGTCGCTGCTGCTCTACACCTACCCCGCGATGGTGACCCTCACGGCGATCGCCCTCGGCCGGGAGCGCCCGTCGCCGCGCAGCTGGCTGGCGCTCGGCGCGGCCTCGGCGGGGGTCGCGCTGGTCCTCGCCGGGGCCGGCGCCGGGTCCTTCGACACCGTCGGCGCGGCGATGGGCCTCGCTGCGGCCGTCGCCTACACGGCCTACATCGTCGTGGCCGACGCCGAGGTCGGGGGCGTCGCGCCCGTGCCGCTCACCGCGCTCGTCCTCGCCGGCGCCGCGGTGACCTGCGGCGCGGGCGGCGCCGCGACGGGCGGGCTGGACCTGGGCTTCGCGCCCGAGGGCTGGCTGTGGCTCGTGCTCATGGCGCTCATCTCGACGGTCGCCGCGGCCATGGCCTTCTTCGCGGGCCTGCGGCGGGTGGGCCCGTCGACCGCGGCGATCCTCTCGACCTTCGAGCCCCCGGTGACCGTGGGGCTCGCGGCGCTCGCGTTCGGCGAGCGGCTGGCTCCGGTCCAGCTCGCGGGTGGCGCGCTCGTCCTCTCGGCGATCGCGCTCCTCCACGCCCGCGTGCCGGACCGGCGCCGCGGCGCCCCGCGGCTCGACCCGGTCCCGCTGCCCTAGGTCCCGCTCAGGCCGCGACGAGGACGCCCGGGGCGTCGTGCGTGCGCACGCAGACCTGGTCGCGGCCGCGCTTCTTGGCCTCGTACAGGGCGAGGTCCGCCTCGGCGAAGACGACCTCGTAGTCGAACCGGCCGGGGGGCGACGCGCTGACGCCGAAGGAGATCGTCACGAGCAGGCCGGCGGTCGGCGCCTCGGAGATCGCCGCGCGCAGGCCCTCGGCGATCTCGCACGCGCGCTCGGCGTCGGCGCCGGGCACGACGATGAGGAACTCCTCGCCGCCGAGGCGGTAGGCGAGGTCGTAGGCCCGCAGGTGCTTGCGGATGCGGTACGCGATGTCCTTGAGGACCGCGTCCCCGGCGGCGTGGCCGTGGCCGTCGTTGACGGACTTGAAGCGGTCCAGGTCCCCCACGATGAGGGCGACGGGCTGGTTGACGACGGCGGCCTGCTGGGCCAGCTCGGCGGTGCGCGTCGTCAGCGCGTTGCGGTTGAGCATGCCGGTCAGCGGGTCGATCACGGCCTCGCTGCGGTGCTCGAGGTCGGAGTTCATGAGCGCCACGGAGAGCAGGGCCACCGCGCCGAGCATGGCCAGCGGGAAGATGAGCTTGTCGGGCTGGTCGCCGACGTAGGACGGATCCACGCCCAGCGTCACCCCGACCATCAGGGCGGCGGTGAAGAGCACGCCGGCCGTGACGCCGCGAGGGCCGAAGCGCGCGGGCAGGGTGCAGACCGGGATGACCAGCCACGCGACCGAGGCGGCCTTGGGGCCGCCGGTCAGGCCGGCGCTGGCCGCGATCGTGAGCTGCGCCATGATCCAGGCCGCGGTCATCGCGTACTCGGGATGCCGCGAGCGCTCGAGCCGGCGGTCGACGTAGGCGAAGCCGACCGCGGCCACGCCCAGCGGGAGCAGCGTCCACCAGCCGACCCACGGGCCGCTGGCGAGCAGGGCGATGGCGAGGAGCCCGAAGGCCTTGGCCCGCATCGGCTTGATGCGGCCCTCCATGTCCACGAGCCGCTCGCGCTCCTCAACGCTGGCGCAGAGCCACGTGGGCCCGCCCTCATTCGCGTTCATGGGCGCTTCATCGGCGAAAACGTGACGAACTTGACGTTTCGATCACGAGCGCCGGACGCCCGTCGGCTCCGCCAGCAGCAGCCGCACGCCCGACGGATCGTGGACGCGCACGCCGCTCTCCACGACCTCGGGGTCCTGGCCGGCGTCCGCTGCACGCGCGACGGCGCGGTCGCGCCCCGCGGCGTCGTCGTAGACGAGCGTGGCTTCGCGCAGCGCTGCTGCGCCGGGCGGCGGCGGGCCGGCGCCAAGGCTGTTCCACGTGTTCACGCCGACGTGGTGGTGGTAGCCGTCGGTGGCCAGGAACGCCGCCTGGTCACCCATGCGCGCCATCAGGTCGAGCTCCAGGACGTCGCCGTAGAACGCGACGGCGTCGGGCACGGAGGCGACCTGCAGGTGCACGTGACCCATCCGCGTGCCGTCGGGCAGCCCTTCGAAGCCCGGCTCGTCGACGGCGCCGAGCAGGTCCTCGAGGTCGAGGGGAAAGGTCGTCAGGAGCAGGTCGCCGTCGGCCCCGCGCCAGCGCTCGCGCGGACGGTCGGCGTAGATCTCGATCCCGTGGTGGTCCGGGTCGCGGAGATAGAGCGCCTCGCTGACCTCGTGGTCGGAGGCGCCGGTCAGGGCGATCTCGTCGCGCAGGGCGTGCGCGAGCCAGCGACCCAGCGC
>JAXDGY010000420.1:0-2868 GCA_034664785.1 Solirubrobacteraceae bacterium | reverse complement strand
CCGCTGCCCGCGGACCACCCGCTGTGGGACGCCCCCGGCCTGATCCTCACGCCGCACGTGGCGGGCGGCACCCGCGGCCACCGGCGGCGGGGCTTCGCGCACCTGCGCGCCCAGCTCGAGCGCCTGGCCGCGGGCGATCCCCTCGACGACGTGGTCGCCGAGGGGTACTAGGAGGCTGAGCCTCCCTAGGCGACTTCGGCCGGCTCGTCCTTGCCCTGCAGGCGCTCGCGCCCGCGCTGGACGGCCGCGATGAACTTCGTGAGGTTGACCTCCAGCGTGTTGAGGATCTCGTCGGCGTAGTCCTCGGCGCCCAGGCGGATCTCCCGCTCGCGGGCACGGGCGTCCTCGATGATGTCCTCGGCCGCGCGCTCGGCCTGCTTGGTGACCTCCTCGTCGGAGATCAGCTGCTCCTGGCGCTCGCGCGCCTCCTTGACGATGCGCTCGGCCTCGCGCTTGGCCTCGGCCAGCATCTCCTGACGCTCCTTGACGATCCAGCGGGCCTGCTTGATCTCCTCGGGGATCGTGGCCCGCATCTGGTCGAGGATGTCGTAGATCTCCTCCTTGTCCACGCGCACCTGGTCCGTCAGCGGGACGGGCTTGGCGTTGTGGACGAGGTCGTCCAGCTTGTCGATCAGGACCAGGACGTCCATGGGCAACCCTTCAGTTCGCTACCGCGCCAGCTCTTCCTTCAACCTGGGGACCACCGCAGCGGGGACGTACTCGTCGATGTCCCCTCCGAAGGTGGCCAGCTCCTTGACACCGCTGGAGCTGAGGAAAGAGTACTTGGGACTGGCCATGAGGTAGAGCGTGTCGATGTCCGGCGCTTGGTGCCGGTTGAGCTGGTTCATCTCGAACTCGTATTCGAAGTCCGAGATCGCGCGCAGGCCCTTGACGATCGTGCGGGCGCCGTTGCGGCGGGCGAAGTCGACGACGAGGACGTCGAACGGCTCCGCCCGGACGTTGGGGTACGCGCGCGTCGCTTCGGCGATGAAGCCCAGCCGCTCCTCGATGTTGAAGAGCGGCCGGTTCTTGCGCGTGGAGAGGTTCACGACCGCGATGATGACCTCGTCGAAGATCCCGGCCGCCCGCGTGATGACGTCCAGGTGGCCGTTCGTGATCGGGTCGTAGGACCCGGGGCAGACGGCGATGTTCGGGCTGGGCGGGCTCATGCGGTGTGGATGGAGATGAGGGTGTCGCCGTAGCGGCGGTGGTGCGTGCGGGGCAGATCCAGGACCAGCGGCGCCCGGCGGTCGCTCTCGCACACGATCCGCGCCCCGGGCGCCAGCAGCCCCGGGAGGGCCCCGCCGAGCTCGTCCCCCAGCGCCGCCGCGTGGCGGTACGGGGGGTCGAGGAAGACCAGATCGTATGCCTCGGCGCGCGCGAGCGCGTTCCGCAGCGCGCTGCGGGCCTCGACGGGCCGCACCTCGGCCTCGTCGGCCCCGAGCCCGAGGGCGTCCAGGTTGGCGCGCAGGGCGGTCACCGCACGGGGGTCGCGCTCGACCAGGACGGCGCGCTCGGCGCCGCGGGAGAGCGCCTCGATCCCCAGCGCACCGGTTCCCGCGTAGAGGTCCAGGACGACGCCGTCCAGGGGCCCGAGCATCGAGAAGACCGCCTCCCGGACGCGGTCGCCGGTGGGCCGCGTGGCCCGGCCGGAGGGCGCCGACAGCACCCGACCGCCGAAGCGGCCGGCGATCACCCTCATGCCGCGACGGGCTCCGCCTCGAGCTCGGCCAGCGCATCGGCGAGCAGCGCGTGCTCGGGGCGCTCGAGGCCCGGGTCGTCGTCCAGGAGCGCCGCCGCCCGGGCGTGGGCGCGCTCGAGCAGCTCGGCGTCCTCCGGCAGGCGGGCGAAGCGGAAGCGGGCCAGGCCGGACTGGCGCGTGCCGGTCAGCTCCCCCTCCCCGCGAAGCTCGAGGTCGATCTCCGCGAGGCGGAAGCCGTCGGAGTGCTCGGCCAGCGCCTTGAGCCGCGCGGACTCCTTCGGGCCGAACAGCAGGCACAGCGAGGCGTGCTCGCCGCGCCCGACGCGCCCGCGCAGCTGGTGCAGCTGGGAGATCCCGTAGCGCTCGGCGTCCTCCACCACGATCACCGTCGCGTTGGGGACGTCGATGCCGACCTCGATGACCGTCGTGGCCACGAGCACGTCGGCGTCGCCGGCCGCGAAGGACTCCATCGCCGCGGCCTTGTCGCGCGCGCTCAGCCGCCCGTGGATCAGCGTGACCCGGAAGTCCTTGAACTCGGTGGCCCGCAGGCGCTCGAACTCCGCCGTGGCCGCCCGCGCCTGCAGCGCCTCGGACTCGGCGACCAGCGGGCAGACCACGAACGCCTGGCGCCCGGCCCGCAGCTCCTCGCGGATGCGCTCGTAGGCGCGCTCGCGCTCGCGCTCGCCGCTGATCACGTGCGTCGCGATCGGCTGCCGCCCGCGCGGCAGCTCCCGCAGCGTGGTGACGTCCAGCGCGCCGAAGCTCGCCAGGCGCAGCGTGCGCGGGATCGGGGTGGCGGTCATGTGCAGGACGTGCGGGACCAGGCCGGGCGGGGACTTGGCGTCCAGGGCGGCGCGCTGGCGCACGCCGAAGCGATGTTGCTCGTCGACGACGGCGACCGCGAGGTGGCGGAAGACGACGGGCTCCTCGATGAGCGCGTGCGTCCCGACGAGCAGGGCGAGCTCGCCGCCGGCCAGGCGCGCGAGCAGCTCGCGGCGGCGGCCCGCGGGCGTGGACCCGGTGAGCAGCGCCATCGGCGTCAGGTCGCCGGGCATCAGCGCCTGCAGCGTGGCGAAGTGCTGCTCGGCGAGCGTCTCGGTGGGCGCCATCAGCGCGGCCTGCAGCCCGTGGTCGACGGCGCGCAGCATCGCGTGCAGCGCGACGAC
>JAXDGY010000419.1:0-2715 GCA_034664785.1 Solirubrobacteraceae bacterium | reverse complement strand
TCCGGGGCGGGCGCCTCCTCGGCCGCCGGCGCCTCCTCGCCCGCCGGCGCCTCCTCGCCCGCCGGCGTCTCCTGCCCCGTCGGCGCCTCCTCGGCCGCCGGCGCCTCCTCGGCCGCCGGCGCCTCCTCGCCCGCCGGCGCCTCCTCGCCCGCCGGCGTCTCCTGCCCCGCCGGCGCCTCGTCGGTCGCGGGCGTGTCCTCCGGGGAGGGCGTCTCCTCGGCCGCCGGCGTCTCCTCTGCCGCCGCCGTCGGCGCCTCCTGCTCCGCCGGCGCCGGCCGGGGCTCGGGGCGCAGGGCCACCGCCGCCGGGAACTCCTCGCCGGCCGCCTCGACCATCGCGCGGTAGCGGTCGAACGCGGGACGCAGGAGCGGGATCAGCTCGAGGACCTTCGCGACCGACCCGCGCGTCTTGATCTGGCCGCGCGACAGGGCGACCGTCGGGTTCAGCTCGCCGAGGAAGAACTCGTGGGCGGTCTGGGCGTCCATCGACAGCACGACGTCCGGGCGCAGCCGCGTGGGCCCGAGGTCGATCTGCGGCGCGACGTCGGGCACGGTCTGGACGGTGATCGTCGCGTCGGGGCGGCGCAGGACCCACTGGACGGTCGAGCCGGTGCGCTGGAAGCGGCCCATCTGCGCCTCGTCGGTGACGAGGTCGAAGATCACGCGGCCGAAGGCCCCGTAGACCTCCGCTGGGTCGTTGAAGAGCGCCATGGCCGCGCACAGCCTAGTGAGGACGGCCCGGGCTTCGCCCGGCGCCTCCGGGCCCCCTCACCGGCCCGCCTTGCCCGCCGCGATCGTGGCGTCGCTCATCCCCCGGGCCTGCCCGGCGCGGCGCGAGCCGAGACCTCGCGCCCACGCCCGCGAGGCGTCAGACGTCGCGACCGAGCAGCAGCGCGATGCCCTGCCCGCCGCCGATGCAGAGCGTGACGAGGCCAAGCTCGTGGTCGCGGCGCTCCATCTCGTCGAGCGCCTTGGCGGTGATGAGGGCGCCGGTCGCGCCGATCGGGTGCCCGAGGGCGATCGCGCCGCCGTTCGGGTTGACCTTCGGGTCCTCGTCGTCGATCCCGAGCTCGATCATGACCGCCAGGGCCTGCGCGGCGAACGCCTCGTTGAGCTCGATCACCCCGACCTCGTCGAGCGTCCGCCCCGCGCGCGCGAGCGCCTTCTCGACGGCCGGGACCGGGCCGATGCCCATGTACGCCGGGTCCACGCCGCACACGGCGTAGGACAGGATCCGCGCGCGCACCGGCGCGCCGAGCTCCGCCGCGCGGTCGGCGTCCATGAGCACGACCGCGGCGCCGGCGTCGTTCATGCCCGAGGCGTTGCCCGCGGTGACCGTGCCGCCCTCGCGCTTGAAGACCGGGCGCAGCGCGGCCATCCCCTCGAGCGACGCGTCGTGGCGGATGTGCTCGTCGGCGACGAAGGGGACCGTCTCCCGCTTGACCCTGACGGGCACGGGGACGATCTGCTCGTCGAACGTGCCGGTCTCCTGCGCGGCGGACGCGCGCTGGTGGGAGAGGACCGCGAAGGCGTCCTGGCGCTCGCGCGTGATGCCGTGGCGCTCCGCGAGGTTCTCGGCCGTCGAGCCCATGAGGATGTCGTGGAACGGGTCGGTCAGGCTCCCGCTCACCGGGTCGGTGAGGTCGGCCGAGCCCATCTTCGAGCCCCAGCGCGCCGACGGCATCCAGTACGGCGCGCGGCTCATGGACTCCGCGCCGCCCGCCAGCGCGACCTCGGCGTCGCCGACCTGGATCGCCTGCGCGGCGGACACGATGGCCTGCACCCCGGTCCCGCAGAGCCGGTTGACCGTGAAGGCCGGCGTCTCGATCGGGATCCCGGCGTTCACGCCGACCACGCGCGCCATGTACATGTCGGCGGTCTCGGTGTGGATCACGTTGCCGAAGACCACGTGATCCACGTGCCCGCCGTCCACCGCCGAGCGCTCCAGCGCGGCCTCGGCCGCGATGCGGCCGAGCTCGGTCGGCGGGACGTCCTTGAGTCCCTTCCCGTAGGACCCGATGGCCGTGCGGGCGGCCGAGGTGATGACGACGTTGGTCAAGGTGGTGCTCCCTCTTGGGCTCGTTTGTCCGGGGCGGAAGGATCGCCTGGCGGGGACGGTAGTGGGTGGTAGCGTCGGGCCATGAGCACGACCGCCACCGAACTGAGGAACTTCATCGACGGCGACTGGTCCGGCGCGGCCGAGGGGTCGACCACCTCGGTGGTCGACCCGTCCACCGGCGAGGAGATCGCCCGGGCCGCCGACTCCGGCCCCGCCGACGTCGACCGCGCCGTCAAGGCCGCCACGCGCGCCTTCGAGACCTGGGGCCGCACGACGCCGGGCGAGCGCTCGCTCGCGCTGCTGAAGCTGGCGGACGCCATCGAGGAGCACGGCGACGAGCTCGCCGCGCTGGAGTCCGCCAACGCCGGCAAGCCGATCGAGGCCGTCAAGGCCGACGAGATCCCCGTCATGGCCGACAACCTGCGCTTCTTCGCCGGGGCCGCCCGCAACATGGAGGGCAAGGCCGCCGGGGAGTACCTCGAGGGCTACACCTCGTGGATCCGCCGCGAGCCCGTCGGCGTCGTCGGCCAGATCGCCCCGTGGAACTACCCGCTGATGATGGCGATCTGGAAGATCGGCCCGGCGCTCGCCGCGGGCTGCACCACGATCCTCAAGCCGGCGCCGTCAACGCCGGTGACCGCGGTGCGGCTCGCCGAG
>JAXDGY010000418.1:0-10612 GCA_034664785.1 Solirubrobacteraceae bacterium | reverse complement strand
TGCTTGCTCGCCTCCAGGCGCACTGGGACGAGCACGGCTTCGGCCTGTGGGCGGCCGAGGTGCGCGCGACGGGCGCGCTGGCGGGCTTCGCCGGCCTGGCGATCCCGTCGTTCCTGCCCTCCGTGCTGCCGGCGGTCGAGGTGGGCTGGCGCCTGGCCCGCGACCACTGGGGCCAGGGCTACGCGACGGAGGGCGCGCGGGCCGCGGTCGACCACGGGCTCGGCGCGCTCGGGCTCGCACAGGTCATCGCGATCGTCCACCCTGCCAACGCGCGGTCGATCCGCGTGGCCGAGAAGCTCGGGATGCGGCCGATGGGCCGCCGCCGTCGCCCCGATGTCGGCACCGAGCTGCTCGTCTTCACGACCGCGCCGGCGCCCGGTGCCTAGCGCTCGGGGAAGCGCGCGGGATAGCGCCGCGCGATCCCCTCGGCCAGGACGCCGGCGAGATGCGGCATCAGCGTCGCGGCGTCCTGCACGCGCCCGTACGCCTTCGGCGACCCGGCCACGAGGGCGCGGATCGCCCCCGTCGTCGCGTCGAGCGGTGGGGTGAGCGCGTCCTTGACGGAGCTGTCGCCGAGCTCGGGCCCGAACGCGGCGAAGAAGGCGCCGAGATCGCTCCGGGTGGCGTCGAGGTTCCCGAGCGCCCGCGCCGCGCGGGCCTTGTCGTGGCGCTCCTGGGCGTGGGCGTAGTCGAGCAGGAAGGTGTTCTGCTTGCGCCACAGCGACAGGAACGTCGTCCCCGGCTGCTGGCCGTAGGCCGAGGCGACGATCTGCGAGAGCGCCGCGGCGTTGGCGTCCAGGGCGGCTCCCGAGGCGCGGGACACCTTGGCGTCGCGGCCGGTCCACAGCTCCTGGGCCACGGCCTGGAAGGCCAGGCCCGGGTGGTCCACCAGCAGCCCGGTGAGGCCGGTGCGCAGCTCGGCCGCCCCGGTGTCGGCCGAGCCCGGGTAGCTGCGCGGCAGGCGCGCCGCCGTCCCGTCGGCGATCAGCCGCGCGACCGGCTGGGTCTCCTCGACGGCTGTGCGCAGCTGCTCCGGTCCCTGGGGGTCGTGCTCGACCGCGTCGTTGATCGCCGAGGCCAGGCCTGCGACCGGGGGCGACAGCGCCCGGAAGGTGGCGGTCGTCCGCAGCCGCGGGTTGGCTGCGGCCAGGACGGCGGCGACCTGCGTGCGCCAGCGATCCAGCCCGTCGAGGGCCCGCGCGGTCCGCTTCGCGTCCTGGTCGGCCTGGCCGCGCGCGTAGGCGGTCACCAGCGGCGCCCCGCGACGCCACGTCGCCAGGAAGCGGCGGCCGGCCGTCTGCCCGTAGGCACTGCCGATCGCAGCGCCGAGGGCGCGGGCGTCGGCGTCGACGGCCCGCGCCGCGGCGGCGTGCTCGGGGGAGCCGAAGCCGCGCTGCAGGCCCACGGCCGCGGCGATGCCGCTGAGGCGCACGTGCTGCGCCAGCAGCCCCGTGAGCTGTGCGCGCAGCTCGGCGGCGCCGCTCCGCGTCCCCGCGCCCGGCAGCGTGCCACCGGCGGGCGAGGACGGCTTGGCGCCTGATCCGCAGCCCCCGGCGAGCAGTGCCGTGAGGCAGGCGAGCGCCATCGCGGCCGCGTGGAGGCGCCGGCCGGGGGAGCGCGGGGGGGCGGGGGGTGTTCGAGATGGCATGCGGCGGGCTACACTGACACTGTTTGACGACATACCCCGGGGACGACAGGCTTCGACGTGGTCGGTTCCGCCGGGTTGGTTGCGAGTCGAGGTCCCGGGAGGCCTCGTAAAACACCCGGGAAAACCATACGTGCGGACTCTCACGAGTACGCCCTCGCCGCTTAGTTCATAGCTAAGCCGTGAGGTCTGGGCCCCTGCCAGCCGGCCGCGGGGATCGCCTGGATCAGATGCCGGCTCACCCGGGGAGGTCTGCCTCTGCCGAACCGGGAACATCTCAAGGAGGCTGGTCCGTCGCAACCCAGCTCGCGAGGCGAGCGACGGATGAGATCAGAGCGCGAGCTACGCTCGTAGAAGCCATCCCAGCGCGATCGCGGACGCGGGTTCAATTCCCGCCGTCTCCACTCCACCGGCGCTGTTCGACCAAGGCCCCTCACCGTGAGGGGCCTTCGTCGTTGGTGGGCCGACCTAGCGCGATCAGCGCCCTGGCCGGGTGGCGCTTGTCGGCACACCGGGCGCGGAGTAGCGTCGGCGGCACCCACCGAGAGGAGCGGTAATGGCGGTGACGCACGCGGAGCAGGCGGCGGAGATCACCCGCACCGTGGATCTCTACGTCGAAGGCATGCGCAACGGGGACGGCGCGAAGCTGCGGGAGGCGTTCCACCCGCAGGCGTGGATGTTCGGCAGCCTCGCGGGCACGCGCTACGACGAGCCGATCGACGAGCTGATCGCAACGGTCGACGGGCATCCCCTCGACGTCGCCGGCAGCTACCAGGCACGCGTCGTCTCGGTCGAGCAGGTCGGCGACGCGGCCGTTGCGGTGCTCGAGGAGCAGGGGTGCTGGGGCACCGTGTCCTTCACGGACTTCTTCGCCCTCGCGCAGATCGACGGTGCATGGACGATCGTCAACAAGACGTTCGCCCACACCGGAGGTGAGCCGCCGGCGATGTAGGAGGCCGAGGAGCCGCCCGGCGCGGGTTCGGCCGGCAGGCCCTCAGCCGCCGCGCCTCGGCGGCTCGCCGGCCGGCGCGGTGACCGGGCCCGTGGTCACGAACAGCGACGCGCCGAGCGTGATCCCGAGGAACAGCAGGATGGTGACGAGGATCCCCTCGACCTGCAGCGGCAGCAGGCCGAGCCCGAGCTCCTGCGGCAGCCCGCGCCACAGCGCGACGAGGACGATGACGGCGTACACGACGAGCGACACCCAGTCGGCGACGGCGGCGAGCGGGCCGCGATCCCGGAGCCCGCGCATGCCCGCGATCAGCAGCGCGGACTCGATGACGCCGAGGACGCCCATGATCGCGAAGCTCACGCGCCAGATCGTCGGCTCCTCGATGGCGAGCAGCGAGCCGAGGCTCATCATGCCCGGCAGCAGGAAGTACAGGGAGATGTCGTAGACGCCACGCCGGTAGGCGACGTCGCCGAACCAGGCGTCGTGACGGATCTGCAGCAGCACCCACCACAGGCCGAGCAGCGTGAACGACGCCTGCGCCACAGTGGCATAGAACTCCTTGGCCATCCCGCTGCGATTCTGCACGCCGGGCGCGGGCGGCGCAAAGACGGCGCTCAGAGCCAAGGCGCCGGGTCAGCTGCGCTCAGACCCCCTCGACGAGCGCGACCGACGGGTCCGTGTCCCACGCCAGCAGCTCGGCCAGCCGCTCGACGGCCGCCGACGCATCCGCGATCCTGACCCGCTGGCCGCGGTCACCGCGGAGTGACCGCAGCCCCGCGACGTCGACGTAGCGCAGGTCGGCGAGTTCGAACCTCAGCTCGTCGCCCGGGTCGGGGGCCAGCACCTCGTCGAGCCCGGCCGTCTGCTCGAAGTCCAGCTCGCCCGCCAGCCGCAGCCAGCCCCCACGCAGCCGCGCTGCCGCCAGCGACCCGCTGCGCCCGATCGCCGCCAGGTCCGGCGCGAGGTCCGCGTCGTGGGAGTGGGTCAGCCCGGACAACGCCTCCGCGTCGAACGCGTCGTGGTCGTACAGGCAGAGCCGCACGGACCCGCTGAACCGCAGGCCGTCGAGCCGGCGCTCGTACTCAGCCATGCGCTCCGCGCCGCCCGCGCGGCGGAACACGTGTCCCATCTCCCCGGTCAGGGTCGTTCCCGAGTAGCCGGCTCCGAGCGAGCCGTCGTAGTCCTCGAGCAGCGACTCGAGCATCCGGTCGACGCTGAACGTCCCGTCTGGCGCGTACGCCGTCGCCGCGGCACGGATCACGAGCTGACCGCGCGCGAGCGCGGGGCCGACCGCGTCATCGAGCGCGACGAGCTCGGAGGAGAACGCCGCCACGTCGTCGCGGTCGTAGAAGTAGATCACCCGGTGGCCGCGTCGCAGCCCGTCGCGGACGAGCGCCGAGGCGATGCGCCAGCGATCCTCGGCCATGACGAACCGGCAGCAGGCATGCTCGCCCGGGCGGACGGCGACGGCCGGATCGGCGGTCACGGCGCCACCTGCCGCGCACGCTGTCGCGCTGCTCGCAGCATGCGCCCACGGTGACAGGCGCCCCGCGGCGCGGCATGGGGAAAACCCCCCAGGCCGAAGATCGCCCGTCGCGCAGCGACCGCCGGCCGTGCGCCGGGTAGGACGGGTACGTTCGGCGCGGCACCGCCGCGCCCCCACCCGCCCATGGCCGACACGCGACGCCAACAGCTCCCGGGCTTCCTCGACGTCCCCGACGACGACGTCGACGCCGCGGTGATCACGACCGACGAGCAGTTCGTGGTGACGGCGTGGAACGCGGCCGCGGAGCGGCTCTACGGCTGGAGCACCGACGAGGTCGTCGGCCGCCGCGTGCACGAGGTCTTCCGGCCGATGATGGACGAGGCGACGCGGCTGGACGTCCGCCGCCGCACGAGCCAGGGCGGTCGCTCGCGGGTCGAGGTCGTCTCCCAGCGCAAGGACGGCACGCCGGTCGAGGTGGAGATCATCAACGGCGCCGTCCGCGGCGCGGGCGACGCCATCACGGGCTACCTCGAAATCCACCGCGACCTGTCCCGGCCGCGGGAGCCAGCCGCGCGCGGCCAAGACGCCCAGCAGCGCGTCGACGAGGTGCTCGAGCGCATCAGCGACGCCTTCTACGCCGTGGATCGCGAGTGGCGGTTCACCTACCTCAACGAGCGCGCGGTCCGTGGGCTGTCCTACTTGGCCGGCAGGCCGTTCGCGGCGGACGAGCTGCTCGGCCGCACGCTCTGGGAGACGCTTCCCGCGATCGTCGGGACGTCCACCGAAGCGCGCTACCGGCGGGCGATGCGCGAGCAGCGGGCCGCCGTCTTCGAAGCGACCCATCCCGGCGACGGCCCGACGCTGCTGATCCACGCCCATCCCTCCGAGCGCGGGCTCTCGGTCTACTCCCGCGACATCACCGCGCGCAGGAGCGCCGAGGAGGATCGCGGCAGCCCGGCACGGCAGCAGGCGCTCGTGGCCGAGCTCGGCATCGGCGCGCTCGGCAGCGACGACCTCGAGTCGGTGATGGACGACGCCGCCGCCGTCGTCGCCCACACGCTCGGGGTCCCGATCACCGCCATCGCCCAGCACCTCCCCGGCGGCGAGCAGCTCCTGCTGCGGGCGGGGTTCGGCTGGGAGGAGGGCGCGGTCGGGACCGTGACGGGGGCCGCGGGCCACCGGTCGCTGGTAGGTCACACCCTCGCGGCCGGCGCGCCCCTGGTGTCCGAGGACGTCACGACCGACGAGCGCTTCGAGATCTCGGACGCCCTGGCCGCGCTGGATCCGGTGAGTGGCGTCTCCGCCGTCATCGCCGGCCGGGACCGGCCGTTCGGGGTCCTCGCCGCGTTCTCGCAGCAGCGCCGCTGGTTCTCCGAGACCGACGTGCACTTCATGCAGGCCGTCGCGAACGTCCTCGCCACGGCGGTGGAGCGCAGCGAGACCGCGGAGCGGCTGATCGAGGTCCGCGAGCTCGAGCGCAGCCGCATCGCGCGCGACCTGCACGACGAGGCGCTCCAGGACCTGAGCCGCGCGGTGGCGCAGGCGGCCGGCCTCGGGTCCGCGGAGGGAGCGCAGGAGGCGTCCGACCAGCTGGCCCGGCTGCTGCCGGCGCTCCAGCGCGTCGGTGAGCAGCTGCGCGGCGCGATCTACGACCTGCGCCTCGACGGCGAGCAGCATCGCCCGTTCGCCGAGCTGCTGCAGGCGCTCGTGGAGGTCCATCGCGGGATGGCGCCCGACCTCCGGATCGACGTGCGCCTGGAGGATGGCCTCCCGTCCGGCTCGCTCGGGGCCATGGGAACCGAGATCCTGCGCATCGTCGGCGAGGCCCTCACCAACGCCAGGCGCCATGCCGGCGCCGATCACGTGCGCGTGCACGTCGGCGGATCCCGGGCGAGGCTGCACGTCGAGGTCTCCGACGACGGCCGCGGGCACGATGCGAGCCTGCCCGTGTCCCGGGGAAGCGGCATCAAGGGGATGCGGGAGCGCGCCGAGCTCCTCGACGCGCAGCTCGACCTCGTGAGCCGCCCGGGCGGCGGCAGCCTCGTGCGGGTCGAGGTGCTCCTCGACACCGACGGCCCCAAGCGCGGCGAGCGGACACGCGTCCTGCTCGTCGAGGACCACTCGACCGTCCGCGAGGCGATCGCGTCGGCATTCGAGCGCGACGCCGGCTTCGACGTCGTCGGGCAGGCCGCGACCCTCGCCGAGGCACGCGACCTGCTCGACGACGTCGAGGTGGCGGTGGTCGACCTGGGGCTTCCCGACGGCTACGGGGGAGACCTCATCCGGGAGCTCGGCGAGGTCAACCCGCGCGCGCAGGCCCTGGTCCTGAGCGCGACCCTCGACCGGGCCGACGTGGCGCGGGCGGTCGAGAGCGGCGCCGCCGGCGTCCTGCACAAGACGGCGCACATCGACGAGGTCGTGCGCGCCGTTCGGCGGCTGCGCGCCGGCGAGACGCTGATGGACGTGGAGGACGTCATCGAGCTGCTCCGCTACGCCGGTCGCGAGCGCGAGCGCGACTACGCCGACCAACGCGCGGTCGCCGAGCTCACGGCGCGCGAGCGCGAGGTCCTGCAGCTCCTGGCGGAAGGGCTCGACACGGAGCAGATCGCGCGCCGCCTGTTCATCACGGTCCGCACCGAACGCAACCACATGGCGCACATCATCTCCAAGCTGGGCGTCCACTCCCAGCTGCAGGCCCTCGTGTTCGCCCTGCGCACCGGCGTGGTGCACGTCAAGGACTGAGAACCGTCCAGCAGCCCGATGAGTTCCGCGGGGGCCGGCAGTCTTGAGTGCCGTGACCCCGACGCTCGCCATCGAGGCCTCCAGCCTCGTCAAGCACTTCGGAGAGACGCGTGCGGTCGACGGCGTCGACCTCGCCGTCCCGAGCGGGACCGTGTACGGCGTGCTGGGCCCCAACGGCGCCGGCAAGACGACGACGATCCGCATGCTCGCCACCCTGCTGCGCCCCGACGGCGGCAGCGCTCGCGTGCTGGGGCGGGACGTCGTGGCGCAGGCCGACGACGTGCGCGGTCTGGTCAGCCTCACGGGTCAGCTCGCCTCGGTCGACGACGACCTGACCGGCCGCGAGAACCTCGTGCTCCTGGGCCGGCTGCTCGGCTACGCGGGCAGGCAGGCCCGGGCGCGGGCCGACGGGCTGCTCGAGGCGTTCGGGCTCGACGACGCGGCCGGCCGCCTGGTCAAGACGTACTCCGGTGGCATGCGCCGCCGGCTCGACATCGCCGCGAGCATCGTGGTCACGCCCGAGCTCGTCTTCCTCGACGAGCCGACGACGGGGCTGGACCCCCGCTCGCGCAACCAGGTGTGGGACATCGTCCGCGCGCTCGTCGGCCAGGGGACGACGGTCCTGCTGTGCACGCAGTACCTCGACGAGGCCGACCAGCTCGCCGACCGGATCGCCGTGATCGACCACGGGAGGGTGATCGCCGAGGGAACGCCCGGCTCCCTCAAGGCGTCCGTCGGGCAGGGCGCCTTGCACGTCCGCCTGCTCGACCCGGGGCAGCGGCCCGAGGCGATGACGCTGCTCGCGCGCGCCCTCGACGCCGCGCCGCACGCCGAGCCCGACCCGGCCTCGCTGTCCGCGCCGGTCGCCGACGCCGGCCGGGCGTCGGAGGCGGTCGCCGAGCTTGCCCGCGCGGGGTTGGGGGTCGCGGGCTTCGCGCTCGCGCAACCCAGCCTCGACGAGGTGTTCCTGGCGCTGACCGGCCACCCGGCTGAGGACGAGGAGGAGGCGGCATGAGCACCCAGCCCACGATCCGGCCGCTCGACGCGGAGCCCGCGGCGGAGGCCGCTCTGCACGCGGCGCTGTCGCCGACCGCGCGCCCGCCCCGCCCGGGCCCCGTGTCGGCGGCAATGACGTTCGGCTGGCGGGGCATGCTGAAGATCAAGCACGTCCCCGAGCAGTTGCTCGACGTGACGATCACGCCGGTGCTCTTCCTGCTGATGTTCACCTACCTGTTCGGCGGCGCCCTGGCGGGCTCGACGAGCGAGTACCTGCAGTACCTGCTGCCGGGGATCCTGGTGCAGTCGGTGCTCTTCACCTGCGTCTACTCCGGCGTCGCGCTGAACACGGACGTCACCAAGGGCGTCGTCGACCGCTTCCGGTCCCTGCCCATCTGGCGCCCGGCCCCCCTGGTGGGCGCCGTGCTCGGGGACACCGTCCGCTACGCCCTGGCGGCCACGGTCGTCGTGCTCCTCGGACTCGTCATGGGCTTCCGGCCCGACGCCGGGCCCGGGGGCGTGCTCGCCGCGATGCTGCTCGTCGTGGTCTTCGCGTTCGGGCTGTCCTGGGTCTTCACGACGCTGGGGCTGGTCCTGCGGTCGCCCAGCGCGGTCATGAACACCGGGTTCATGGCGCTCTTCCCGCTGATCTTCCTCAGCAACGTGTTCGTCGAGCCCAGCACGCTCCCGGGGTGGCTGGAGGCGTTCGTCGACGTCAACCCGATCTCCCACCTGGTGACCGCGACGCGGGGCCTGATGGACGGCGACGCCGCCGCTCAGGACGTCGCGCTCGTGGTCGGGGAGGCCGCCGCGCTCACCGCGGTGTTCGCGCCGCTGACCGTGCGCCTGTACCGCGGGAAGGGCTGAGCGCGGCCCTTCAGGCGCGCGGCGTGACCTCGAACGCGCCGCGCAGCTCGACCGTGAGCCGCTCCGGACGCGTGCCGACGCGCAGCGCGACGTCCCCGCAGCTCGGGCAGCGCAGCACCACCCCGGCGCCCCGGTAGGCGCGGTGCTCGCCGATCGCCCGGCGGTCCCCGCAGGTCTGGCAGGTGCGGAGCACCGTCGTCACCTCCACCGCGAGGATCTCGCCCAGGAGCCCCGCCACGCCGTTGCCGTCGAGGTGCACGTCGCTCATCTCATCCTCCTGTGGGGCCGAAGCGCTCGGTGTGGACGGCGCGGGCCTCGTGACCGGCGTCGACGAGCAGCTGCGCGACGCGCTCGACGAACGGTGTCGGGCCGCAGACGAAGCAGCGCGCGCCCGCGCCCGGCGCGGGGCCGAGGGCGTCGAGCATCGCGGCGTCGACCCGGCGCGCCCACCCCGTCCAGCCCTGCGGCCGCACGCGCGTGTAGGTGCGGGCGACACGGAGGCCGTCGCGGGGCTCGAGTGCCGCGAGCTCGTCGCCGTAGAGCACGTCCTGCTCGCCGCGCGCCGAGACCAGGACGTGCGCGGCGACGTCGCTGGCCTGGGCCGCGCGGTGGCGCAGCATCGCCATCAGCGGGACGAGCCCGGAGCCGCCGGCGACGAGCAGCAGCGGTCCGCCGTCGGCGACCGACCACGTGAAGTGCCCGCCGATCGGCCCGCGGACCTCCAGCTCGTCGCCGGGGCGCACCTCCTCGACGAGGTAGGGGGAGACCTCGCCGTCGTCGATGACCTCGACCGTGATCTCGAGCGCCGCCGCCTCGGGGGCGGAGGCGATGGAGTAGGACCGCTGCGCCTGGTAGCCGTCCTCGGCCGTCAGCCGGAGGTCGAGGTGCTGGCCCGCGCGGTGACCGGGCCAGCCCGGCGCGTCGAGCACGAGGGTCCGCGCGTGCGCGGTCTCCGCCACGACGTCGCGGACGGTGGCGGTCCGCCACAGCACGGGGACCGGGGGCGTCAATCGCTCCAGTACCGCTGCTCGCGCCACGGGTCGCCGTAGTCGTGGTAGCCGACGGACTCCCAGAAGCCCGGCTCGTTCTCGGCGGTCAGCCTGAGGCCGCGCACCCACTTCGCGCTCTTCCAGAAGTAGAGGTGCGGCACGAGCAGGCGCGCCGGGCCGCCGTGCTCCGGCTCCAGCGGCTCTCCATCGTAGGTGTGCACCACCCAGGCCTTGCCGTCGCTGACGTCCTCGAGCGGCAGGTTGGTCGTGTAGTCGCCGTCGGACCACGCGACCACGTGCTCGGCCTCGGTGGTGACGCCGTCCAGCAGCGTGTCGACCGAGACCCCGGCCCACGCGGTGTCGAGCTTGGACCACTTCGTCACGCAGTGGATGTCGACGGTGAACGTCTCGGAGGGCAGGGCGAGCAGCTCCTCCCACGTCCAGCTCAGCGGTGCATCGAGAAGGCCGTCGATCGTGAAGCTCCAGTCGTCCAGGCGCGTGCGGGGCGTGGGACCCGCCGACAGCACCGGGAAGTCGGGCGTCAGGTACTGGCCGGGAGGCAGGCGGGACGGGTCGGCGCCTTCGCGCCGCCGGCCGTGGAAGCCGCGTGAGAGGGGAGCCATGGGGATCGGCGCGACCGTACGCCTGGCGCGCGGCGACGACAAGGGCCGCAGGCAAAGGCCGCCCAAGGTTGGTTGGCAACGTGCCGCCGTTCCCGCCGGCGCGACTGCGGCTGCCGCTGCCGAGGCGCGTCGTATCGTCGTGCAACGCGACCGCCCGGGGGGACAGCATCCGGCGCGCCGTACGGGCGCGCGTGGCCGAGAACGTCGCCGGACGGCGGCTGACCCGGCATGCACGGACTGGGTGAGGCACAGCCCGACGCGGCGATCGCAGCCATGGCAGCGGCACTGGTCGCGCACACGACGGACGCGATC
>JAXDGY010000417.1:0-4775 GCA_034664785.1 Solirubrobacteraceae bacterium | reverse complement strand
GCGATGATCGCCTGGAAGCCGTAGTCCTCCAGCGCCCAGGGGGCGTGCTCCCGGCTGGAGCCGCAGCCGAAGTTCCGGCCGGTGACGAGGATCTGGTTGACCGGCAGGTCCCAGTCGGGCTCCTTCGCCCAGTCGTAGAAGAGGAACTCGCCGAAGCCCGTCCGCTCGACCCGCTTGAGGAACTGCTTGGGGATGATCTGGTCCGTGTCGACGTCGTCGCGCGGGAGGACGGAGACGGGGCCCGTGATGGTCTCGATGGCCTTCATGCCTGCTCCTGGCTCCAGTCGCGGATGTCGACGAAGTGGCCGGCGATCGCGGCCGCCGCGGCCATCTCCGGGGAGACGAGGTGCGTGCGGCCGCCGCGGCCCTGACGGCCCTCGAAGTTGCGGTTCGACGTGGAGGCGCAGCGCTCGCCCGGCTCCAGCGTGTCGGGGTTCATTCCCAGGCACATCGAGCAGCCCGCGCCGCGCCAGTCGAAGCCCGCGGCGCGGAAGACCTCGTCGAGGCCCTCCGCCTCGGCCTGCGCCTTGACCTGCACCGAGCCCGGGACGACCATCGCGTAGAGGTCGCCGGACACCTTCTTGCCCTCCACGACCTTCGCGGCCGCGCGCAGGTCGCCGATCCGTGAGTTCGTGCACGAGCCGATGAAGACGCGGTCGAGCGTGATCTCCTCGATCGGGGTCCCGGCGCGCAGGTCCATGTAGGCCAGCGCGCGCTCGTCGCCCTCCGAGCCCGGCTCGGGCACCGCGCCGGTGACGGGTGCGACCTGGGCGGGGTTCGTGCCCCAGGACACCATCGGGCTCAGCGCGCCGGCGTCGACGGTGATCTCCTTGTCGAAGGCGGCGCCCGGGTCGGTGTGCAGGTCGGAGATGTCGAGCTCCGCGGGGGCGGCCGGGCGGCCGCGCAGGAACTCGAGCGTGGTCGCGTCGGGCGCGATCATCCCGGCACGGCCGCCGCCCTCGATCGTCATGTTGCAGATCGTCATGCGGCCCTCCATCGAGAGGCCCTCGATGACCGGCCCCGCGAACTCGACCACGTGGCCCGCGGCGCCGTCGACGCCCATCTGGCCGATCGTGGCGAGGATGAGGTCCTTGGCGGTGACGCCGAACCCGAGGTCGCCGGTGTAGGAGATGCGCATCGACTTGGGCTTGTGCTGCACGAGGCACTGCGTGGCGAGCACGTGCTCGACCTCGCTGGTGCCGATGCCGAACGCGAGGGCGCCGAAGGCCCCGTGGGTGGCGGTGTGGGAGTCGCCGCAGACGATGGTCATGCCGGGCTGGGTGACGCCGAGCTCCGGGCCGATGACGTGCACGATGCCCTGGCGGTCGGAGCCGAGCGAGTAGACGGGGATCCCGAACTCCGCGCAGTTGCGCTCGAGCGTCTCGACCTGGACGCGGCTGAGCTGGTCGCGGATCCGCGCGGCGACCGGCGTCCCGTCGGTCGGGACGTTGTGATCCGCGGTGGCCAGCGTGCGGTCCGGCCGGCGCACGGGGCGACCCGCGAGGCGGAGCCCGTCGAAGGCCTGCGGGCTGGTGACCTCGTGGACGAGGTGCAGGTCGATGTAGATGAGGTTGTCGGCGACCTCGTGGGCCGCCCAGATCTTGTCGAACAGCGTCTGGCTCATGACCGTCGCAGCCCCGCCGACACGATGGCCAGCAGGGCGGTCTCCTTCCCGCTCGGGTTCTCGAAGTGGTGGGGCAGGTCCGCGTCGAAGGTGACGCAGTCCCCGGCCCGCAGCTCGTGGCGCTCCCCGTCGATGTCGAGGGTCGCGCTGCCGTACTCGACGAGGGCGACCTCGCGCGAGCCCGCCTCGTGCATCGGCGGGTCGCCGGGGCCACCCGTCTGCGCGCCCGGCGCCAGCACGTGGCGGCTGAGCTCGGAGCGCTGGCCGGGCAGCGGCGGCGTGAGGATCTCGATCGCGTGGCCGTCGCCCCCGCCGCGCCGCCGGTCGGCTGCGCGGACGATGGACACCGTCCCCGACTCGTCGAGGCGCAGGAGCTGGCTGAGGCGCAGCTCGAGGCCGTGGGCGATGCGCCCGGCGACCGCCAGCGTCGGGCTCGTCTCGCCGCGCTCGACCTGCGAGAGCATGGGCGCGCTGACCCCGGAGCGCTCGGCGAGGTCGCGGAGGCTGAGGTCCATCGCCTCGCGCAGCGCGCGCACCCGGGGGCCGATGTGGATCGCGGCCTCGAACTCGTCGATCGTCGCCATGGAACGGTTGTACGTTATCACGTACAGGTGTATTGCGCGCCGGCAGACCACGCGCGTCGCGCGGGCCGGATCGGTGCGTTAGCGTCGGCGCCATGGCGATCACCGCGCCGGCATGGACCCGCCCGCCGCTCGAGTCCGGCCAGGACGTCGAGCCCCGGCGGCTCGGCAAGCGCGCCTCCGAGAAGGAGCTCGGGCGACTGCAGGTCGAGCTCGTACGCCTCCAGGACTGGGTGGTGCACCGAGGCCTGAAGGTCGTCGTCGTCTTCGAGGGCCGCGACACGGCGGGCAAGGGCGGCACGATCAAGCGGATCGCCGAGAAGACCAACCCGCGCGTGGTGCGCACGGTGGCGCTCGGCACGCCGACCGAGCGCGAGCGCACGCAGTGGTACTTCCAGCGCTACGTCGCCCAGCTGCCCGCCGCGGGCGAGATGGTCCTGTTCGACCGCAGCTGGTACAACCGCGCCGGCGTCGAGCACGTCATGGGCTTCTGCACCCAGGACGAGTACGAGGAGTTCCTGCGGGGGTGCCCGCAGTTCGAGCACGATCTCCTGCACTCGGGGATCATCCTCGTGAAGTACTGGCTGTCCGTCAGCGACGAGGAGCAGGAGCGTCGCTTCAAGGCGCGCCTCAAGGACCCGGCGAAGCAATGGAAGCTCAGCCCCATGGACCTCGAGGCGCGCAGGCGCTGGGTCGACTACGCCGAGGCGAAGGACACCATGTTCCACCACACCGACACCCCCGAGTCGCCGTGGTACGTGGTCGAGGCCGACGACAAGCGCACGCTGCGGCTGAACCTCATCAGCCACCTGCTCAGCCTGATCCCCTACCGCGACGTCCCGCGCGAGACGCTCAAGCTCCCGCGGCGGCAGGAGCGGGCCTACACGCGGCCGCCGCAGGACGACCAGAACCGCGTCCCGGCGAGGTACGCCGTCGGCTAGGCCGGGCGGGTCACGGCCGGTAGGCGCAGCACAGCCGGATCAGGACCCGCGCGAGCGCCACCACGTCGGCGACGGCCACGCGCTCGTCGACGGCGTGGCTCACCTCGATGCCCTGGGCGCCGCACATCACGGTCGGGATGCCGCGGGCCGCGAACAGGCGCATGTCCGCGCCCCACGGCACGCCGGCGGGCTCGCCGCCCGCGCCGCGCTCACGGCGCACCGCGTCGCCCGCCGCCCGGGCCAGCGGATGCTCGGGGTCGGTGGCGCAGGAGGCGAACTGCCCCCCGGTCCACGCCACCTCGACGGCCGGATCGACCGCCGCGACCGCCGACTCAACGGCGGCCCGGGCCTCGGCGATCGTCTCGCCCACCCGCACCGGCGCGCGGCCCTCGAACTCCAGCCGGTCGGGCACGGAGCTCGACCACGCGCCGGCCTGGACCCGCCCCACGTTGACCGGGTAGGGCAGCGCCAGGTTCGCCATCAGGCGATCGGCGACGTCGCGGTTGAGCTCGTCCTCCAGGCCCTGCAGCGCGAGGTGGACGGGGACATAGCGGTCCACCGCGCTGACCCCCTCCAGCCGGTGCGCGGCGTGCGCCGCGCGGCCGCGGACGACCCCGGTGAACGTCAGCGCGCCCGCCTGCGCGCAGACGACGTCGAACGCCGTGGGCTCGGTGATGACGCAGGCGGCGTAGCCCGCGTCCGCGCGCAGGGCGGCGAAGGCCCCGAGGCCGCCGTCCTCCTCCGAGGCCACGGCGAGCAGCTCGGGCGCGAACGCCGGCGCGACGCCGACCGCCCGCAGCGCCGCGAGCGCGTGCAGCACCGCCACGACGCCGGCCTTCATGTCGGCGCTGCCGCGCCCGTAGACCCATCCGTCCTCGACGGCCCCGGACCACGGGGAGCCGTGGCGCCACGGGACCGTCCCCGTGTCCACGACGTCCACGTGGCCGCACAGCGCCAGGCGCGGCGCCCCGGGCCGCGCCTCCGGCAGGGCGGCCCGCAGGTCGAGCAGCTCGCTGCGCGGCGCCTCCTCCCCGGGATGCCCGGGGTCGTCGCGCAGCGCCGCGAGGTCGTGCTCGCGCAGGACGGCGTCGAGCCCGAGCGCCGCGGCGCGGGCGTGCAGCAGCTCCAGGGCCGCGCGCTCGTCGCCCGTGATGCTCGGCGTCTGCACCAGGGCGACGAGGTCGTCGAGGAGGGCGGCGGTGTCCAGTGCCGCGAGGGCGGCGGCCTCGGGTGCCGCCGTCACGGCGCCGCGAGCAGCGCGGCGCGGGTCTCCTCGGGCGCCTCCGCCGCGGCCTGCGCGCGCCGGACCGCGCTGGACAGCGCGCGGGCGTAGGCGATGCCGCCGGCCTCGATGATGTCGGTGGCCACCGCCTGCCCGGCCCCGGTCACGCGCTCGCCCGCGAGCACCCCGGCCAGGCCGGTGGTGATCGCCGCGTCGGGGTCGCCGAGCTCGACGATGACATGGACCTCGCCGAGGGCGTCCTGGCCGCCGGTGACCGCGTCGACGCGGAACTCGCGCAGCCGGGCGTCGATCCCCGTCGCCGCGTTGATGGCGCGGAACACCGCGTCGACCGGGCCGTCGCCGGTGAACGCGCCCTCGACCTGACGGCCGTCGGGCGTCGTGACGCC
>JAXDGY010000416.1:0-6557 GCA_034664785.1 Solirubrobacteraceae bacterium | reverse complement strand
GATCGCCCGCGCCTTCCTGGTCGCGGAGCCGACGATGGCGCAGCGCCTGGTCCGGGCCAAGCGCAAGATCAAGGCGGCCGGGATCCCGTTCAAGGTGCCTGCCGACCACGTGCTGCCCGATCGGCTCGCCGCCGTGCTCGCGGTCGTCTACCTGATCTTCAACGAGGGCTACTCCGCCCCACCGTCCCGCGGCGAGCTGGCGGCGGAGGCGCTCCGCCTCGGCCGTGCGCTCGCCGAGCTGATGCCCGACGAGCCGGAGGTCCATGGCCTGCGGGCGATGATGCTGCTGCACGACGCGCGCCGCGCTGCGCGGTTTCGCGGCGGCGACCTCGTCCTGCTCGCCGACCAGGACCGGTCGCTGTGGGACGCCGCGCAGATCGCCGACGGGCGGGCGGCGCTCGACCGGGCCCTCGCCCTGAGGGGACCGGGCGGCGGTGGGGCCTACGTCGTCCAGGCGGCGATCGCCTCCCTGCACGCCGACCAGCCGCGCGACTGGCCGCAGATCGCCGCGCTGTACGGCGAGCTCGCGCGCCTGACGGGCTCGCCGGTCGTCGAGCTGACCCGCGCCGTGGCGGTCGCCGAGGCGGACGGTCCCGAGGCCGGGCTGACCATCGTCGATCGCCTCGCGCTCGACGACTACCGCTACCTGCACGCGACACGCGGCGAGCTGCTGCGCCGCCTCGGTCGCACCGCCGAGGCCCGCGCCGCCTACGACCGTGCGCTCGCGCTGGTCCACGACGACGCCGAGCGGCGGCTGCTCGAGCGGCGGCTGGCCGAGCTCGGCCCGGTCGCAGGCGCCGCGAGGCGCTCAGCCGCCTGGCCCGCCGACCCCACCAGCTAGGACCAAGGGCCACACCGCACGGAGCGCGCCCCGGGGACACTGGGAGGACGTGACGCGCCGGCCTTCATATGCGACCCGGGGCTCCGGGGTCAGGTGAGCGAGGCCCACAACGCCGCGGCCCGGCCGGACCCCGAGTGCGAGCGAGGGCCGCTCCGCGTCATCGTCTGCGACGACGAGCCGATCGTCCGCGAGGGCGTCGCGCACATCCTGCGCGACGCCGGCTTCGACGTCGTGGCCCTCGCCGCCGACGCGCCCGAGCTGGTGCGCAAGGCCCGCGCCCACCGGCCGGACGTCGTCATCACGGACATCCGCATACCGCCCGACAACAGGGAGGACGGCCTCCGTGCGGCCAAGACGATCCGCCGCGAGCTGGCCGGGACCGCCGTGCTCGTCCTCTCCCAGTTCATCGAGACGCAGCATGCGCTCGAGCTCGTGGGCGACCGTGCGGACGGCGTCGGCTACCTCCTCAAGCAGCACGTCTGCGACCTCGCGACGCTGACGGACGCGGTCCGCCAGGTCGCCAGCGGCCGGTCGTCGCTCGACCCGGACGTGGTCCAGCATCTGGCCGCGCACATGCGCAACGACGACGACCCGCTCGGCCGGTTGACGCCGAAGGAGCGCCACGTCCTCTCGCTGATGGCGGAGGGGCGCTCCAACCACGCCATCGCGGAGGAGCTCGTCGTGACCGTCCCCGCGGTCGAGCGTCACATCACCAGCATCTTCAGCAAGCTCGACCTCCAGCCGACGCCCGATCAGCACCGCCGCGTGCTCGCCGTCGTGCGCTTCCTGGGCACGTAGCCCCGGCGTCGGCATCGCTAGAGCAGGTGTCCCAGTGGGCCGAGGTCGAGGTTGAGGTCCTCGTCGTCCAGGCCGAAGACCTCCTTGAGCTCCTCCATGCGCTCCCCGAGCGCCATGAGCGTGCGACCGAGCCGCTCCACCGTCTCGGCGTCGAGACCGCCGGCGTCGACGCGGCGCAGGGCCTGGCGCTCCATGAGCTGGCGCAGGAGCTCGACGATGGTGAGCACGAGCTGGGCCAGCCCGCGCTCGACGCTGTCCGGGTCGGCGTCGAGGCGGCGCGACAGCGCCTCGCCGAGGCGCGGCAGGTCCCGGGCGAACGGGGCGAGGTCGTCCGGCGCGGCCAGCAGCTTGTCGCCCGGGTGGTCGGTCATGCGTCACCGCCCACTCCGGTCATCCAGTCCCGCACCGCCACCTCGACGAAGGAGTACGGCGGCCACGGACCCGTGCACAGCATCGCGGCCTCCCGGTGCTCGCGCTGCAGCCGCTGCACCAGCGAGCGGAACGTCGCCACCAGCGGGCGCTCGACGAGATAGGACGCGCGCAACAGCTCGGCGGGCCCCCGGCCCGGGCGGCGGCTCTCGGCCGCCGCCAGCGCGGCGAGCGGGGCGTGCAGCGCGGCGCCGGCCGCCTCGGCCCGGTTGCGGAGCTCGAGCTTCGTGCGGACGTACTCGCGACCGCTGTCGTGGCCGTTGACCGCCCCGGTCGCCGCCGGGACGGGAACGTCCGCCCCGGCGGCGCCATCGGCGCTCAGGGCGCGCACGGCGAGCTCGACCCTCCCGCGTACGCCGTCGAGCACGCTGAGCAGGTCGTCATGGCGGCTGGCGAGCGCGCGACGCAGGGCGGCCTCGTCCGGCAGCTGGCTGCCGAAGCGCATGGGCAGCACCGCGCGGTCGGTCATGAGCGACTCGACGACGTGCTCGTGGGCCCAGAGCGCGTCGATCGCGGGCATCCCGGGAGCGGCGGCGTGCCGGCTGACGACCGCGAGCAGCCCGCCCTCGCGGACGCCCTCCAGCGGTGCGCCGTCGAGGCCGAGGGCGCTCGCCGGTGGCGCGAGGTCGGGGCGCTCGCCGATCGCGTAGACCCAGATCACGCCGGAGGCCCCTCTCGGACCGGGGGCAGCGCCACGCCGGTCTCCTCCTCGCCTGCCACCGAGTTGATGATCGCGCGCAGGCCGACGTAGACGAGATCCACGTCGGCGATCGCCAGCGTGATGTCGCCGCCGATCACGACGCCGCCGGCCATGAGCCGGTCGAGCAGGTCGACCAGGGCGACGTCACGCCGGCCGGCGATCTGGTCGTGCGTGCTCATACCGCCGCCGCCGATCCGGTGAAGTGGTAGGCCGGCCAGGGACCGGTGAGCTCGAGCACGAGCCCGTCCGGCGCATGGCGGCGGGTGAGATCGGCGACCAGCGACTTGAACTCCTCGGTGCGGGGCTCGGGCACGAGGTAGGCCGCGTTGAGCACCATCTCGTGCTCGCGGCCGGACAGCTGCGGGTCCTGCGGCGGGCTCAGCACCGCGTCGACCGCCTGCTCGCTCAGGCGGTCGTGGACCTGCGCCACGGCGCCGTCTGCCGCCCGCCGGGTGGCGTTCGCCGCGTCGCGCTGCGCGCGCCGGCGGGCGAGGTAGTCGATCCCTGACTCAGGATCGCCGGCGGTCGGCGTCGCGGCGGGCGCCTCGTCGCCCGCGGCCAGGTACGCCTTGACGCCCCACTCGGTCGCGCCGCTCAGCCGGTGCAGCGCCTCGGTGAGCGAGCGGCGCTCGCGCTCGAGCATCTCGCGCACGCGGTCAGGGCTCTCGTAGATCGTGCAGATCCGCAGGGGGACGACGGGGCCGAGCGGCAGCGCCGCGTCGAGCACCCGCTCGTGGGCTCGGGCGAGCGCACCCAAGCGGTCCAGGTCCTCGAGGCTGGCCTCCAGGGCGCTCTGCTCATACTCCTCCAGCGAGACCGCGCTCGCGACGGCGGCCAGCCCGGCGCCACGGACGAGCTCGACGGGGTGGCGCCCGTCCACGCCCATGCAGCGCGGGAGCTGCGGCGTCTCGCCGGGCACCACGCCGTAGACCCACACGCCGAGCCGGTCGTCGGGGCGTGCGGCGGACTGCTCCGGCGCGGTGCCGGCCTCCGCCGGCGGCGCCTCGGGGATCTCGGCGGGGGGATCGGCACCGCGGGCGCGGGCAGCGCTCATGAGCGCATCGGTCAGGCTCGCCCGCAGCCGGCCGCGGGCCTCCTGCAGCGCGTCGGCGCGCGCTTGGGCCAAGAGCCGGGGCGCCTGCTCGGCGGCCCAGCGCCGGTCGGCGTCGTCCGCGCGCGGCTCAGCCATCGCGCTCCTCCGCAGCCGGCGACCGGCTCACCGCGGGCCTCGCCTCCACGGGCGCCGGCTGCGCGGGCTCGAGCGCCGGGACGGCGAGCCGGTGCTCGAGCGCGTCGAGGCGCTCGCGGAGCTCGTGGTTCTCGGCGGCCAGGCGCCGCGAGTCGGCGTTGAGCATCGGGTCGGTCTCCCACCAGTCGATGCCCATCTCCTTGGCCTTGTCCACCGATGCGACGACCAGCCGCAGCTTGATCGTCAGGAGCTCGATGTCGAGCAGGTTGATCTGGATGTCCCCGGCGATGACGATCCCCTTGTCGAGCACCCGCTCGAGGATGTCCGCGAGGCTGTCCTGGGACGGTGGGCGCTCCATGGGGCGCCTGCCGGGTTGGTAGTCGATCGCCATCCGTGTCCGCCTTTCTCGTCAGGGCCCTGCCCGCTGGTACCGGCCGAGCCGGCGAAAGCCCTGCAGCTCGCCCTCTGGCGAGAAGGTCATCTCGTAGGTGCCCATAAGGTCCATCGTGTTCGGGACGCGTGCCAGCTCGACCGCCTCCACCGTCACGATCCACCCGCCGTCGCCGTCGGGAGCCAGACCCGAGACCGCCTCGGCCTCGACGCCGGCCAGCTCGTGGATCTGCCTGCGCGCCTCCTCGATGAGCTGTCCCGGGCGCACATCACGGCCCCTCGGCCGGGTCGTTCGCCGCGAGCATCCGCTCGATGATCTGCGCCTCGAGCGCCTCCGCCTCCTCCGGGCTGATCTCGCCGTTCGCGGTGGCGGCGGCGAGATCCTCCAGGGCGCGCGCGGGCGAGGCCGACGCCGCCATCTGGCGGTCGGCCTCCTCGGCGATCACCCCTGCCACCCACGTGACGCCTCGCACCGGCGCCAGGGGCAGCAGGAGCACGTTGCCGATCAGTCCCATTACTCCTCGTCGTCCCCCTCGAGCGAGAGGTCCGCGAAGGAGAACGGGGCCAGGGGGCCGATGTACCGGAACGCGATCTCGCCTTCGAGCGCCGCGCTGAGCTCGTGGATCTCAGCGTCGAGCGCCGCGCGGCGGTCCCGGTGGACGAGGAGCTGCGCGGTGAGCGCGACGCGCTCGCTGCTCGGGGCATCCACCTGGACGTCGGCGGCCAGGGGCGACAGCCGCTGCAGCAGCGCGGCCTCGACCTCGGCGCGCCGCACCTCGACCGCCTTGGACACCATCTCGCCGAGCTGGACGCGGGCCGCTTGCACCTCCGCCTCAGGCCGCTGGGCCAGGGCCGCCGACTCCTGCGCGAGCTCCGGCTGCGAGGCCAGTGCCTCACGCAGCAGCGCGTCGCCGGCGTAGAAGGCCTTCACCGTCATCTGGACGTGTCCGTCCAGCCGATGGAGCACGTCCCCCAGCTCCGAGGCGTGGCGCCCGAGCAGTCGCTTCCGGACGATCTCGTCGCTGTCCATCACGATGCCGAAGCGCATCGGGATCGTCGTCCCGTGCTCGATCGCGGCCGACAGCACGCGCCGGTGGGCCTCGAGGTCGTCGCGGTTACCCGGCGTGTGGTCAGGCGGCAGGTCGCTCACCAGCGCCGCCATGTCGCCCTCGACGATCGTCCGCACGGTGGCGGACGGCCCGCCCAGGCCCGGGGTCCCCGACCACTTGCCGGCGTCGGCCGCGGGGATGATCCCGTAGACGTACACCGGGTGGGCGCGGTCCTGTGCCCCCGACCGGGTGCCGGTCGTCTCGGTCTGGCCGCTCATCGTGCCCTCTCCTTTCCGCCCCGGGCCGAGAGCGGGATCGGGGCGCTCTGGTCGTCATGCGTGCCGTTGCCGGCCCCCGCGGGCAGCGCCGCGGCGTCCTGCGCGGGCTCGAGGGTCGCGGGCGCAGCCGAGCGGCCGGCGCCCGTCAGGCCGCCGGTGACGCCCGAGATGATCTCGGGCAGGCCGGGCTTCCTGGTGGCCTCCAGGTTGAGGCGCCCCGCGGCTTCCGCGAAGCGCAGGTAGGTGTCCACGCTCGCCACGACCACGCGGGCATCGATCGTGAGGATCTCGATCCCGATGAGCGAGACCCGGACGTAGACGTCGATGACGAGGCCCTTGTCGAGGATCATCCCGACGACGTCGGAGATGTTGCCGCCGGACGGCCCGTCGAGGCCGGCGCCGGCAGAAGGAAGGACGGACATCGCGGTCACCTCCTCCGGCCGACGAGCCGGCCGACCGGGCCGGCGGTCAGGCGGGGAAGGGCGTGGCCGCCCCGCAAGCTGTGTGACCAGCGTCGCTTCCGCAGGCCTCGGGAGGCTGCGCGCCGCAGGCGCGGCATGACTGGTCCCAGCCGAGCGACGTGGCGCTGCAATCGCTCGGGACGGAGCTGTACGGGCGTCTTCATGGACGCCTCCTTTCTCGATATGTCTGAGGATGCCGCCGGGGCGCCGGCGGGTCGGGGTCGTCAGGTCCCGAAGTGGTGCTCGTCGCGGCGGCCGAAGTGGTGACCGGAGTCCTGATGGTGGCGGTACAGCCGGAAGAGGCTGAGCAGGATGACCACGCCGATGAGCGCCGAGAGCAGGCCGCCGAGGTCGAAGACGTTCCGATCGCCGATGCCGAGCACGCCGGTGAAGACGATCCAGCCGACGACGGCGCCGGCGAG
>JAXDGY010000415.1:0-10088 GCA_034664785.1 Solirubrobacteraceae bacterium | reverse complement strand
GGGTCGCCCCCCGGGGCCCGCGGCCCAACAGCAAGGAGCGGCCGCGCCGCTAGCGCGGCCGGTGCCCGGCGAACGACAGCACCTGCTGGATGCCGCTCGGGCGGTTGGTGTAGCGGATCGTCGTGGGCATCAGGCCCGGCGAGAACGTGATCCGCTCCTTGTTCGCGTCCGAGGTCCACGCGGCGGGATCCGCGGTGCCCTGCGCCGTCTCGAGCGCCGCGCCGGCCTGCGTGACCGCGTCCCACAGCGAGGCCCGGCACGCGGCGACGTTGCCGGCGCCGCAGAACCGCGTGCGCAGCGGCGTACGGAACTTCGCGCCCATCAGCTGGCGCAGGTCCTTGTCCACGTAGGACAGGCGCCCGCCGGTGAACCCGCTGCTGGGGCTGTTCGACGCGCCCTCGAGGTCCGTGAGGGCCGCGAGCTGGGAGCCGAGCACCGGCGCGAGGACGGCGTCGGCGATCCGGGGGTAGAGCTGGTCCATGATCGCCGGTGCCGCGCCGGCGTCCATCTTGCCGTCGAGGTTGACGTCGAGGCGGCTGGAGCCCTGCGCCCGCCACTGGTCGATCAGCGCGACCATCTGCGCGTCGCGGGGGGTCGGCGCCGGCCCGGTCGCCAGCACGCGCTTGATCGCCGGCCAGGTCGAGCCCGCCACCGGGAAGTCCTGCGTGGCGGCCTTGTTCATCGCCGACACCACCGAGGCGAGGTCGTGCTTCGGCTTGGCGGCGATGCCCGCCTTGAGCATCTGAACGCGCTGGACGGAGCCGTAGCTCCACTCGGCGTCGGAGGCGCCGAAGCCGGGCGCGGGCTTGTTGTTCCAGTTGACCAGCGCGCCGCCGGCCGGGTTGGCCTCGTGCGGGTGGGCGTCGGCGGCGAGGAAGCCCTTCCACTCGTACTCGCCGGTGCCCTTGGTGGGCAGACGCGGGTCGACGCGCTTGTCACGCAGCGGCAGCAGCCCGGCCGAGTAGGTCGCGATGTCGCGATCGTCCGCGAAGGCGACGTTGAACGTGAACGGCGAGGTGGCCGCCGCGTCGTAGAACGTCTTGAGGTCCTTGACCTTGCCCTGCGACAGGCGGCTGAACAGGACCTGCCAGAGGATGTCCTTGCCGCGGCTGGAGCGCGCGAAGCTCACGGCGACCTTCTTGCCGCCGGACTTGGCGTAGCCCAGCACGGGGCCGTGGACCGTGGTCCGGTAGACGATCTCGCCCTGGCCGACGATGTTGCCGACGTCGATCCGGCCCATCGTGCGGCACTTGCCCTTGTAGCGGTAGCTGGTGTCCGAGCCGCCGCAGAGCGTCTCCACGAACAGGTCGTTCGTGTCGGAGCCCGCGGAGGTCAGGCTCCACGCCGAGTCCTGGTTGCGCCCGATGAGGATGTTGCCCGGGCCGCCCGGCATGGCGGCGCCGCGCGCGTCGATGCCCGGAGCGTGGATGTCCATCTCGAGCGTGAGGCCGGGGTAGAAGTAGCCGATCTGCGGGCCCGCGACGAACAGCGGGTGCCCGGTGGCCGAGCGCTTGGCGCTGACCATGAGGAAGTTGGACGAGTGCCGCTTGGTGCGCGCCGCCACGGCCTCGACGCCGCTGGTCGTCGCCTTGGTCAGCGACCCGTCGTCGAGGATCGCGTTGCCCTTGCCCGCGCCCTTGGGCACCGGCTCGTAGGGGAACGCCTTGTCGATCGTCGTCGGCGTGTCCGCGTCGAGGTGGGCGGAGAGGTCGTCGAAGACCGCGTTGCCCTTGGCCTTGCCCAGGCGCTTGGTCAGCCCGGACAGCAGCTCGGAGCGGCGTGCCTCGTCGCCACCGCCCTGGCCGAAGATCTGGCCCGCGAGCGCGTTGACGGCGTAGATGTCGACGCGGGTGAACGGCGCCCCCGTGAAGTTCTGGGTCTTGAGCTGCGCGTTGACGCCTTCGACGTAGACGTCGATGTCGTGCAGGAGCTGCCGGCCTTCCTTGCCGCGGGCCTTCAGCGCGCCGGTCTGCTCGCGGTCGATGATCTGATCGGCCTGCTTGGTGACCGTCACCGTCTTCAGGCCGGTGACCAGGCCGAAGGCGTCGATCCCGGGGACGTCCAGCGCGGCGAAGCGCGCCGGGTAGCGCCCCTGGGAGAGCAGGAGCGCGCGGTCCTCGGCGAGCACCCAGCCGGCCCCCCAGGTCGCGTCGTCGCGCGTCTTGCCGGTGAGGTGCGGGACGTGGAACTTGTCCCGGACGAGCGTGAGGCCGGAGCGCGGCGTCGGCTCGGTCGTGCACGGGCACGAGTCGCCGCCGCCGAAGCGCTCGGACTTGAAGTACGTGGTGAGGTCGGTGGGGGTGACCTTGTCGAACAGGGGCGTGAGGCCGTCGTACATCTTGGCCTGCACGTCGGCCTGCGGATCGATCGGCAGACCCCCGTACTGCCCGGACGGGATGATGTTGAGAGCGGTGCCTGCGTAGTCCTTCGCGGACGCCGGGGCGGCGAGCGCGAAGAAGATGGCGGCGGTGACCAGTCGGCGCATAGGGGCGGCAACCTACACCTCCTGTCGACCGGGGGTCGACAAGCCGTCGAACTTGACGCGTGTGTCACTTTCAGTACGCTGACACCGCGTCACCCCCGACCTCGAGGACCCCATGCCCCAGCCCCCCAGGACCGCCGTGATCGGCGCCGGCTCGTCCGGCATCGCCGTCGCGAAGGCGCTGCACGAGCGCGGCGTTCCGTTCGAGTGCTTCGAGGCGTCCGACCGCGTCGGCGGCAACTGGGTCTTCGACAACGCCAACGGGATGTCCGCGGCCTACGAGGGGCTGCACATCAACACCTCGCGGGAGCGCATGGAGTACTCGGACTTCCCGATGCCGCGCCGCTACCCCGACTACCCGCACCACACGCACATCGCCGAGTACTTCGACGCCTACGTCGACCACTTCGGCTTCCGCGACCGCATCCGCTTCGGGACCGCCGTCCGCCACGCGCGCCACGCGGCCGAGGGGACGGGCTGGGAGCTCGAGCTGGCCTCGGGCGAGGTCGGGTCCTACGACGCGCTGATCGTCGCGAACGGACACCACTGGGACGAGCGCTGGCCCGAGCCGGCCTTCCCGGGCCACGACACGACGCAGATCCAGCAGCTGCACGCCCACGCCTACCGCTCCGACGAGAGCCTGCGCGGCAAGGACGTCGTCGTGGTCGGCATGGGCAACTCGGCGATGGACATCGCGGTGGAGTCCTCCTACGTCGCCCGGAGCACCAACCTGTCCGCGCGGCGCGGCGTGTGGGTGACGCCGAAGTACCTGCTCGGGCGCCCCACCGACCAGCTCAGGAACGACCCGCGCGTCCCGTTCCGGGTGAGGCGCTGGATGGTCGAGAAGCTGCTGCTCGCGCAGGTCGGCCCGATGGAGAGGTACGGGCTGCCCAAGCCCGACCACCGCTACGGCGAGGCGCACCCGACCGTCTCCGGGCGCATCCTGGACCGCCTCGGGCACGGCATGGTGTCACCGCGCCCCGACGTCGCGCGGCTGCACGAGCGCGAGGTCGAGTTCACCGACGGGACCCGGGTGCCCTGCGACGTGATCGTGTACTGCACGGGGTACAAGATCACCTTCCCCTTCTTCGACGAGGACCTCGTGTCGGCGCCGGACAACCACATCGAGCTGTTCCGCCGGGTGTTCCATCCCGCCTACGCCGACCTGGCCTTCGCCGGCCTGCTGCAGCCGCTCGGGGCGATCATGCCGCTCTCCGAGGCGCAGGGGCAGTGGATCGCCGACTACCTGCGCGGCGAGTACGCGCTGCCCAACCCGGCCGCCGTGCGCGAGGACATCCGCCGCGACCAGGCGGCGATGCGCAAGCGGTACGTGACGTCCAAGCGCCACACCATCCAGGTGGACTTCGACGACTACCTGCTCGACCTCGACAAGGAGCGCGCCGCGGGCGCCGAGCGCGCCCGCGCGGCCGGGTACCCGCCGCCGGTCGCGGCCGGCGCGGCAGCGGGCGCCGGGGTGTGGGCGTGAGCGGGACGGCCGCGCCCGCCGGCAAGCGCGAGCAGACCAAGGCGGCCAACCGTGCCGCCATCCTCGACGCCGCGCGCCACGTGTTCGCCGACATGGGCTTCGGAGCCGCATCGGTGCGCGACATCGTGCGGCGCACGGACCTGGCCGCGGGGACCTTCTACAACTACTTCCCCGACAAGGAGTCCGTCCTGCGGGCCCTGCTGGACGAGGTGGCCACCGAGGTGCGCGCCCGCGTGCAGTCCGCCCGCCACGCCGCCGTGACGCCCGAGGCCTTCGTCGCCGATGGCTTCCGGGCGTACTTCACCTACCTGGGCACGGAGCCCGAGCTGTTCGAGCTCATGCGCCGCAACGCGGGGACGCTGCGGGCGATGTTCGACGAGCCGGCGATCGGCGCCGGGGTCGACGAGCTCGACGCGGACCTGCGGGCCGCGGTCGCCTCCGGCCTCGTGCCCGAGCACGACACGGCGTACATGGCCCGGGCGATGGTGGGGGCGGCCTTCGAGGTCGCGGTGCTGATGCTGGACCGGGAGCCCACCGACGTGGAGGGCGCCGTGGCGTTCGTCACGCGGCTGTTCCTGGGCGGCCTCGAGCGCCACGGCTGAGAACCGGCTCTGCGAACCCGACGACGCCCGCTGCGTGGGGGGGGCGCCTCCGTGGCTCCGACGGTCTACGCTGTTGCGGCTGCTCCGCGGCCGACGTGCACCGCCGCGGACCGCGCCCCCCCGCAAGTCCCACGACGAAACGGAGCCACCCCTCCAATGCGACGAATCGTGCTGCTGACGTGCGCCGTGCTGCTCTGCGCCGCGCCCGCATCCCATGCCGCCGCCACGGTCGGCGTCAGCGACCAGAACCCCCTGACGTTCACCGACCCGCTCTTCAAGCCGCTGAACATGAAGGTGGCCCGCTACATCGCCCCCTACGACGTCATGAGCGACTCGAAGCAGGCCGCGGTCCTCGACCAGTGGATCAAGAACGCCAAGGCCGACAACCAGAAGATCCTCATCTCCTTCGAGCACTCCCGCCGCTCCGGCCAGCAGAAGAAGGCGCCGTCGGTCGCCGCGTACACCAGCGCGCTGAAGAAGTTCAAGGCGAAGTACCCCTCCGTGAAGGAGTGGTCGCCCTGGAACGAGGTCAACCGCTGCCAGACCGGCGGGCGCAACGAGGGGCAGCCCACCGCGATCTGCTCCATCAAGAAGAACGGGCCCAAGCTCGCCGCGCAGTACTACGCCGCCGCCCGGAAGGTCTGCGGGACGTCCTGCAAGATCGTCGCGCTGGACATCCTCGACGGCGAGAACGTCGGCGGCGCGGTGAGCTACATCAGGGCGTTCAAGCGCTACGCCAAGCCCACCCCGAAGATCTGGGGCATCCACAACTACTCCGACACCAACCGGTTCTCGTCCAAGCGCACCAAGGCCCTGCTGGCCGCGACGGGCAAGGGCGAGGTCTGGCTGACCGAGACGGGCGGGATCGTGAAGATGGGCACGTCGTTCCCGTTCAGCACCTCGCGCGCCGCGAAGGCGCTGGGCTGCATGTTCACGCTGGCCAAGTCCAGCTCGCGGATCAAGCGGCTCTACGTCTACCAGTTCAACGGGGCGCCGAGCGGCTCCACGTTCGACGCCGGCGTGGTCGGGATCGACGGCACCAAGCGCCTGGGCTACACCGTCGTGCAGCATCGCAAGGCGTCCAAGTGCTCGAAGTAGGGGCGGGCCGCGGCGCGTCCGCGCCGTGACCTGCCGGCGGAGCGGCCCCTGCCCGGGCCGCTCCGTCGCGGGCTCCTAGACTGGAGCCGGCGTGCCCACCTTCTGCCGTCACAACCGCTTCGCCGAGAACTGCCCGATCTGCTCGAAGACCGAGCTGACCCGGCCGGGGACGGTGGGCGGGACGGCCTCGCCGGCCTCGCGCCGGCCCGCCAAGCCCGCGTCGTCGTCCGCGAAGCGGCGCACGCCGCGCGGCGGCGACCTCGTCGTCCGGCGCCAGGCACGCGCCGCCGACGACGGCTACGAGCACGAGCTGGTCCCCGGGCTGCGGGCCCGCGCCGACGCGGTCCGGCTCGCGGAGGAGCTCGCCTTCTCCGTGGCGCGGCTGCAGGAGCTGAGCAGCGACCCGCCCGGCCTCTACGCGGAGGCCGCGAGCACCGAGGACCGCGAGGAGGCCCTCTGGCTCACGTTCCTCATCGCCTACCTGTCACCCCAGGAGGGCGAGGAGCCGTGGGCCGCGATCGCCGCCGCCCGGACGCCGTGGGGAGCGGAGGAGCTGCCCGACCTGGACACGGCCGCGGCCGGCCCGCGCGGCTCGCACGAGGCGCGCCGCGGCACCAGCGTCGTGGAGGCCTACCGGACGCGCGCCGACCGCGCCGGCTCGCAGGCCGCGCTGCTCGCCGGGGAGGCGTCGCTCACGCCGCAGCGGCGCTTCGACCGCGCCTTCGAGCGCCTGCAGCTCGGCGGCCTGTCGCGCGGCGCGCGCTATGAGTTCCTGCTCACCGCGGGCCGCCTGGGCCTGCTCGACGTCGAGCCGTGGTCGCTCATGTTCGGCCTCGGCGAGGCGGGTGACAAGACCACGCTGGCCGCCAAGCGCGTCTTCGGCATCGGCGACCCGATGAACCTGCGCCGGCGCGCGACGGACCTGGCCGCGGCGGCCGACGTGCCCGTGGCGGCACTGGACCTGGCGCTGGTCAACTGGGCGCTCCCGGCGGGCGACCGCATCACGGCCGGCGCGACGGCCACGGCCGACCCGGAGGTGGTCCGCCGGCTGCGCGCGACGCTCGGCGTCTCCGCCGAGGTCGCCGAGGTTGGCGGGGACGACGGCGGCGACGGGGACGACGACTCGGCCTAGGCCTCGTGCTGCGCGAGCGCGCGCTCGTTGCTGCGCTTGTGCAGGAACGAGCCGAACGTCCCGGCGAGGGCGGTCACGATGGTGATCGCGTAGAACTCCATGAACACGTCGAGCACCCGGCCGGGGGCGCTGTACGGGCCCTGGAGCTGCGAGGACACCGTGAGCAGCTGCGTGGAGCTGAAGAACAGCGCCGTCCCGAGGTCGGTGATCGGCGTCTGGGACTCGTGGCGCTCGAAGAGGAACATGAGCCCCGCGCACACCAGGTCGACCGCGAGGGTCACCGTCCACAGGACCACGAGGCGGTCCCTGAGATGGCGATGGGTGGGCGTGGCCGCGGACAGGACGGCGCGGAGCTCGCCCAGCGCACGACGGTAGGGAGCCGAGGACACCGCGGAAGTGTCGCGCCCGCTCCGGTCGCTCCGGGTGAGGGTGCGCTCAGATCGTCAGCGCGGTGCGCGCCTGCACGATGCAGTCGCGCCCGACCGCCTTGGCGCGGTACATCGCGGCATCGGCGCGACGCGTCAGCGTGACCGCGCTCTCGACGCCGTCCCACTGGGCCAGGCCGATGGACGCCGTCGTCGGCCGCCCGGCGCCCTGCATGCGGTCCAGGACCTCGTGGGCCGCCTCGAGCGAGCAGTCGGGGAGCAGGACGGCGAACTCGTCGCCGCCGGTGCGCGCGAGCGTGTCGCCGCGGCGGACCTGGCCGAGCCACGCGCCGGTCATCTCCGCCAGCAGCTCGTCGCCGGCCACGTGGCCGTGCGCGTCGTTGACCGCCTTGAAGTCGTCGATGTCGATCAGCGCCACGCACAGCGGCTCGTCCCGGCGCGCGGCCATGGCGATCGCGGTGTCGAGGGCCGCATCCCAGGCCCGCCGGTTGAGCAGGCCGGTGAGCTCGTCGGTGTGCGCGAGGCGCCCGAGGCGCGCCGCCTGCCGGCGGACCGTCACGTGCAGGCCGTGGACGGTGAAGCCGAGGATCGCCGACAGGACGGTCATCAGCGCGCCCAGGCGCCAGCCGGACTCCGGGTAGCGGGTCCCGACGCCGTCGACCAGCATGGGGACCCAGTAGACCAACGGGGTCGCGCCGACGATCACGGCGAGCACCCGTCGCGTCCCGTGCAGGGCCAGCCACATCACCGGCACGAGCGCCAGCGGGCCGAGCCCCGAGGCGTTGCCGCCGCAGGCCTCGCGCAGCACGCCCACCGCCAGCAGGTAGACCAGGCCGGGGCCGAGCTGCGCCCAGTCGGGCCACCTGCGCCACGGGGCGAGCAGGATCGCCGACGCGGCGACGAAGGTGAGCACGGCGCCGAGCACGACGCCCAGCGGCTCGATCGCGGGACCGCCGGGCAGCGGGAGGAACGCGAACGGGAGTGCCCCGGCGGCGGCGAACGGCGCGAGCTTGCGCCACCGCGCCGCGGTGCGGTCGGCGGGCACGCCCCTCATGCCGCGCCCTCCGGCCGGGGGTCGTCGAGCAGGGCGCGCAGCTCGTCCTCGAGGCTCGCCGTCGCGATGAACTGCTCGGGGTAGCCGTACATGCCGTGCTCGGCGATGTCGAGGCCCTCGCGCTCCTCCTCCGGCGTGACCCGCAGGCCGAAGACGGCCTTGATCGCGGCGAAGGTGAGGTAGGAGAGCGCGAAGACGACCACGAACGCGGTCACGACGCCCGCGGCCTGGATGCCGAGTTGCGTGAAGGAGCCCGTGTAGAGCAACCCCGCCTGCCCGGGGGCGCCGGGGGCGTCGGCGAGCCGCGGAGAGGAGAACAGCCCGCAGCTCAGCGTGCCCCAGATCCCCGCGACGCCGTGGGCGGAGAGCGCACCGACCGGGTCGTCGAGGACCTTGTCGATGGCCAGCACGGAGAGGACCACGAGCACCCCGGCGACCAGGCCGATGATCGGCGCGGCCCAGAACTCGATGAAGCCCGACGGCGCGGTGATCGCCACGAGCGCGGCGATCGCGCCGTTGCCGAGCATGCCGACGTCCAGGCGGCGCGTGAGGCTCGCCGTCGTGATCGCCGCGCCGACGACGCCCGCGGCCGCCGCGAGGTTCGTGACGAAGACGACCTCGGCGAAGCGGCTGCCGCTCGCCGACAGCGTGGAGCCGGGGTTGAAGCCGAACCAGCCGAGCCAGAGGATCAGGACGCCCAGGCCGAAGATCGGCATGGAGTGACCGGGGATCGCGCGGGGCCGGCCGTCCGGGCCGTACTTGCCCTCGCGCGGGCCGAGGAGCAGGAGCGCGGCGAGGCCGCCGGTGGCCCCGGTGAGGTGCACGACGGTCGAGCCCGCGAAGTCCTGCATCCCCGCGCCGACGTGCCCCAGGAGGCCGCCGCCGAAGATCCAGTGCGCGACCAGGGGATAGATGAGGCCGGCGAAGACCACGCCGTAGATCGGGTAGGCGATGAAGCGGATCCGCTCGAGCGTCGTCCCCCAGACGATCGACAGCGAGACCGCGCAGAAGACGAGCTGGAAGAAGGCGAAGCCGCTGCCCGCGCCGTCCAGCGGCCCGGCGATCGGGCTGCCGGCGGAGAGGTGCTCGCCGATGTGCAGGAAGAAGCCCGAGTCCCCGGCCAGCAGCGCCCCGCCGCCGAAGGCGACGGCGAAGCCGCCCATCCACCACACCAGCGTGGCGATGGAGAAGTTGACGAGGATCTTGGCGACGACGGCGCCGACGTTCTTGCCGCGGGAGAAGCCGATCTCCAGGCAGGCGAAGCCCGCCTGCATGAACATCACGAGGATGCCGGTGACGATCACCCACGTGGTGTCGAGCTCGGAGGCGACGTCCGACAGCGAGCGGACCTGGGCGAGGATCATGGTGCGGGGGCGAGGGTCGGGAGCAGGTGGCCGAGCTGCTCGGCGGGCACGGGGCGGCCGAGCAGGAAGCCCTGGACGAGGGGGGAGCCGTGCGCGCGCAGGAACGACAGCTGCTCGCCGTTCTCCACGCCCTCCACGACGGTCGTCAGGCCGACCGCCCGGCCGAGGGCGAGGATCGCGGCGACCACGGCGGTGGACTGCGGGTCCTCGGGCACGCGGGCCAGGAACGACCGGTCGACCTTCAGCATCTGGACCGGCAGGTCGCGTAGCCGCGCGAGCGAGGAATGGCCCGAGCCGAAGTCGTCGAGGGCGATGGAGAGCCCGGCCTCCTGCAGCTCGGTGAGCAGCGAGCGCTGCCGGCGCCCGTCGGAGAGCACGGCGCTCTCGGTCAGCTCGGCGCAGAACTGCCCGGGGTCGAGGTCGTGGGCGGCGATCCGCTCGGTGATCGAGTCGGCGAGGCCGGCGCGGCGCAGCTGGCGCGGGG
>JAXDGY010000414.1:0-18156 GCA_034664785.1 Solirubrobacteraceae bacterium | reverse complement strand
GCGCAGGCCGCCGCGGCGTCCGGGGCGACGCCGTGGCGCTGCAGACGCTGCTCCAGCTGCGCGGGCGGAGGCGTCTCGAAGCGCACGAGCTGGCAGCGCGAGCGGATGGTCGGCCGGACCTCGCCGGGGCGGTCGGTCAGCAGCAGCAGATGCGCGAACGGCGGCGGCTCCTCGAGCGTCTTGAGCATCCGGTTGGCCGCCGCCTCGTTCATGGTCTCCGCGCGCTCGATGACGAACACCCGGCGGCTCGACTCGAACGGCGTGCGGGTCGCCGCCGCGATCACCGCCTCGTCGACGTCGCTCACGAGCATCTCGGCCGCGCCGCTCGGCGTCACCCACGTGAGGTCAGGATGGACGCCGTCCACGACGCGCCGCGCGGCCAGCACCGGATCGGGCGCGCCGTCGGCGAGCAGGGCGGCCGCGAAGGCGCGGGCGGTGTCGCGCTTGCCCGCCCCGGCCGGGCCGTGGAACAGGTAGGCGTGCGACGGGTGGCCGTCCGGGGGCAGCGCCGAGCCGAGCACGGCGCGCGCGTGCGGGTGCTGCTCGGTGTCCGGGAGAGGATGGGTCGTCACGGGGACGTGCGAGGGTACCGGCGTGCGCGGCGCGCTCATCACCATCGAGGGCATCGACGGGGCGGGCAAGTCCACGCTGGCCACCGGGCTCGTCGCGGCGTTCCCCGAGCTGGAGCTCCTCCGCGAGCCTGGCGGGGTCGAGCTGTCCGAGCGGATCCGGTCGCTGGTGAAGGACCCGGCGCTGCGGGTCGATCCGCGCGCGGAGGCGCTGCTCTACGCCGCCGCCCGGGCGCAGCTCGTCGCCGAGCGGGTGCAGCCGCTGCTCGAGGCCGGCCGGCCGGTGCTGCTCGACCGCTTCGTCGACTCCTCACTGGCCTACCAGGGGGTCGGCCGCGAGCTCGGGGTGGACGCGATCCGGGCCGTCAACGCGTTCGGGACGGGCGGGCTGGTGCCCGACCTCACGCTGCTGCTCGCGCTCGACCCGGTCGAGGGGCGGGCGCGCGCGTCCGGCCGCGGCGGCGGGCCCGACCGCCTGGAGCAGGAGGGCGACGGGTTCTTCGCGCGGATCGGCGACGCCTACGCCGCGCTCGCGCGGGAGGAGCCCGGCCGCTGGGTCGTGCTCGACGCGACCGCCCCGCCCGAACGGGTGCTCGAGCAGGCCCGGCAGGCCGTCGGCGCGGAGCTGAAGGGCTGAGCGTGCCGCTCGAGGGCTTCGAGGTCGAGCACTTCGAGCATGTCGCCGTCTCCCCCGGGACGGTGCTCCTGCGCCTGTCGGGCCGCTGGTTCGCGTCGGACGCGGAGCGGCTGCCGCCCCCCGTGCTCGTCGCCGAGGACGGGGGACGCCGCCACCGCCTGGAGCTCCTGCCCGGTCCCGAGGACACCGCGCCGCTGGCCGGGCCGCGCCCCGCGGTGTGGCGCGCCGCGTTCCGGGCGCCCGCCGCGCTCGTCGACCTGCCGGCCGCCTTCGCCCTCAGCCTGGGCCCCGGCCTGCAGCTCGACCTGCCGGCGCCGTCGGCCCGCGAGGGCGGGCGCCCCGCGACCGTCGCGGGACGGCTGGGGGCGCCGGCGGGCCCGGGGCCGCTCGAGCGGGAGGACCGGCTGGAGCGGGAGCGGGAGCGCGAGCTGCGCCGCGCGGCCGAGCAGGCCGCCGCGGGCGCCGGGGAGGAGCTGCTGGCCGCCCAGGCGGCCGCGGAGGCCGAGCGCCGGGCGCTCGTCGGCCGGGCGCGCGAGGAGGTCGACCGGGCGCGCGACGACGCCGCCGCCGCCCGTCGGGAGGCGGCCCAGGCGGCGCGCAGCGCCCGCGCGGCACAGGACGAGGCGCAGGCCGCCGCCCGGCGGCTGGCGGCAGCCGAGGAGGCCGCGGGGACCCAGGCGCGGCGCGCCGACGCCGTCGAGTCCACGCTCGGCGCCCGGGAGGACGAGCTGCGCGCCGCGCTGGACGAGGTCGCCGAGCTGCGCGCCGCGCTCGCCGACCGCGAACGGGCGGCCGCCGCGGCCGCCGCGGAGGCCGCCGACCTGCGGGACGTCCTGGCCGCGCGCGATCGCGTCGGGGAGGCCGCCGGGGCGGAGATCGCCGCGCTCGCCGCGCGGGTCGACGAGCTCGAGCCACTCGCGGCCGCGCAGCTCTCGCGCGACGCACAGCCCCAGCCGGCATTGCCCCCGGCCGTCGACGCCGATCGCGCCGCGCTGCAGCGCCTGGAGGCGACCCCGGCCGACGAACGCGGGGAGCGCCGCGCGGCCGCCGGATCGCGCCGACGGCGGCGCCCGCCACCGGCGGAGCAGGCGCGCGGCGCCGCGCCGGCGCCCGACGCGGCGGCCCACGTCGTCCTGCGGCCCGACCGGCGCCCCGCCATCCGCGCGCCCGTCGCGGTCGGCGTCCTCGTGATCCTGGTGGTCGGCTCGGGCCTGCTGCTGGTCGCGCTGCTGCTCAAGCTCGCGATCGCGCCGTAGCGCCCGGACACCGGGTCAGGGCGACGGCGCGGTGAGCGGCGTGCCCGTGGCCGTCGCGCTGCCGCCCGGCGGCGCGAGGTTCGTCTCGGCCTCCTGCGCCAGCCGGCGCAGCGCGGGGCTCTGGGGGTCCAGCTCGAGGGCGCGCAGCGCCGCCCGCTCGGCGCCGGCCCGGTCGGCGAGCGCCGTGGCGGTCCGGGCCAGCGCGGCCCAGGACTCGGCGCTGTCGGGTTGGCGGCGGACGGCCTCGAGCAGCAGCCGGCGCGCCTCGAGCGACCGGCCCCGCTGGTTCGCGATGGTCGCTCCGACGAGCAGCGGGCGCACGGCGACGGGATCCAGACTCGCGGCGATGTCGGCGTCGGCGGCGGCCGCCTGCAGCGACGCAGCGGTGGGCCGCGGGCGCTCGGAGCGCTCCTGGGCGGACGAGGACAGGCCGTCCGACCACGACGGCAGCACCGCGGAGGCGGCGTAGGCGCACGCCAGCAGCGTCGCGACGAGCATGACGGCGGTGCGGCCCGGCGTGACGCGGCTCGGGCGCTCGGGGTCGACGAGGACGACCGCACCGGGGACGCCGGCGACGGGCGAGCGTCGCGCCACCCCGCCGGCCAGGACGCCGAGGAACAGCAGCGCCGGGACGGTCACGCCCGGGACGTCCCAGTCCGACGCCGTGGCGGCGTGCGCGAACCATGCGGCGGCGGCCGCCAGCAGCGCGGCGGCGACGTCCCGCTCGCGGCCGGGAGGAAGGGCGCGCACGCGGGCGACGGCCGCCCAGGCGAGGAGGGCCAGTCCGCCGAGGCCGAGCAGCAGCCCGATCACGCCGGTCTCCGCCAGCCACTGCAGCGGCACGGACTGCGGCCGGTCGGCGGGCACCGTGTCACTGCGGTAGCGCAGGTGCGTCGCCGGGAACGACCCGGCGCCCCACCCGCCCGCGGGCTTGTCCGACCAGGCGCCGAGCGCCTCGCCCCACCAGACCCAGCGGTTGCCGGACTCGGTCGACGTCAGCCGGCCCGCGTCGGTGCCCGGGCCCTGCTCGGCGGCCGTGAGGCGGTCCCAGCCGTCGGACACCTGCCCGCCGATGCCGCCCGACGACGCGGCCAGCGCGATCAGCGCGGCGACGATGCCGGCCACGGCGACACCGCCGAGGACCGCCCACGCGCGGCGGCGCGAGGCGGCCGGCTGGACGTCCTGCGGATCCTGCACCCGCGTCCACAGCCAGCCCACGGCGAGCAGCACCGCCAGGCAGCCGACCTGGACCGCCAGCAGGCCGCGGCCGTCGGAGATCCGGGTGCCGAGCGACGCGCCGTCCCGGGTCAGCCCGTCGCGCGTCAGCGCGACCACGATGCCGGGCGCGGCCGTCAGCGCGGTGAGCGCCAGCGCCGTGAGCAGCCGAAGCCCGGCGCCGCTGACGGCGACGAGGACGACCACCGCGACCGCGAGGGCCAGGACGGACCCGCGCGAGTACGTCATCGCCAGCACGGTCAACTCGAGGAACGCGATCGCGAGCCCGGCCAGGCGCGCCCGCGTGGGACGCAGCGCGTCCGCCGCGAGCCAGAGCGCGACCGGGATGCCGAGCGCGCACACGAGGCCGAGCGCGTTGGGATCCCCCAGTGGCGCCCGCAGGCGCGCGACCCGCGCGGTGTGGTCGAGGTCGATCAGGCCGCCGACGTGCAGTCCGGGGAGCACCTTCCCGCCCAGGGCGTAGAGCGCCACCGCGGCGCTGACCCCGAGCCAGCCGAGCGCGACGCGCTCGAGCGCCCGCGGCGCGCTCGTCCCGGCCGCGATGCCGAGGCCGGCGACCAGGACGTAGGCGAGCGCCCGGTCGAGCTCGAGCCAGGACCGGTCGGGCGTGACGCTCCACAGCAGGGAGAGCCCGCACCAGGCGGCGAACGCGACCAGCAGGGCGATCCCGTAGACGGCGGGCAGGCTCGCGCGCGCGCCGATGCCGCGCTGGCCGGCCCAGGCGGCCGTCGCGCCGAGCGCGACGGCGGCCAGCCCCGCCTGCAGCCAGGTCTCGTCCGGATAGCCCGTCGCGCCTGAGGCGAAGGCCGCATACAGGCAGGCGGCGACGAGGGCGGCCAGGAGGACCGTCCCCTGGCGACCGGGGGCGTCGGCGCGGGCGGGCGCCTGGGCAGCCATGCCCGGGGCGGCCGAGGCAGTGGGGGGCTGGGTGACGGCCATGGCTGCGGGCGCCCGACGCTAGCATCCGACGCCCCACATGCGCCGCTTGCGCCCACTTCTGCCCGCCCTCGTGCTCGTGCTGCTCGCCGTCCCGGCAGCCGCGTCCTGCGCCGCCGCGAGCGCGTCGGCCGTCGCGTCGACGACCCCCGTCCCGGCCCCGACCTACACGCCGAACCCCGCCGCCTCCGACGGGTCGATCGGCGCGGCCGCCGACGCCGGGGCCACGGGCAACGGGGACGCGGGCACGCCCCTGCCGCTCGTCCTGCTGGCCGGCCTCGGGGCCCTGATGCTCGTCGCCGCGCTCGCCTTCGGCGCGGCGCGGTGGTGGGCGTGGGACCCGCGCTGGCTGCAGCGCTCGCGCCACGCGGGCTCGGAGGCGGGCTGGCGCGCCGGCGCGGCCTGGGAGGAGTTCACGGACTGGCTGCGCTTCGGGCGCTGACGCCGCAGGCCGCCCCGCGCGCGGCCGCGCGACACGAAGTCCCTGCATCTGGAACGATCCCGCGGTTCCATCCGGGACCCCCTCCATCCTGATCAGCCCGCATGAGCGACCTGAGGGCCCCACTCCGGGGGCCTAGACTGGAGGAGACGTGGAAGCCGCATCGCAGTCCCAGCTGAGCCCCGACGTGACCGCAGGACAGCCCCTGCCGATTCGCCGGTTCTTCACCAGCCCTGGGGTGCACCCCTTCGACACCGTCGAGTGGGAGTTGCGCGACGCGCGCATCGGCTTCGGCGACAAGGTGTCCTTCGAGCAGCGCGGCGTCGAGTTCCCGCGCACGTGGTCGCAGAACTCCACGAACATCGTCTCCCAGAAGTACTTCCGGGGCCAGCTCGACACGCCCGCGCGCGAGCACTCGGTCAAGCAGATGATCGCCCGCGTCTCGGGCACGATCGCCGACTGGGGGCGCCAGCGCGGCTACTTCGCCTCGGCCGAGGACGGCGACGCCTTCGAGGCCGAGCTCACCTACATCCTGCTCCACCAGATGGCGGCGTTCAACTCGCCCGTCTGGTTCAACGTGGGCTTCGAGGAGCAGCCGCAGTGCTCCGCCTGCTTCATCCTCTCCGTCGAGGACACGATGGACTCGATCCTCGACTGGAACACGCGCGAGGGGCGCATCTTCCGCGGCGGGTCGGGCTCGGGCATCAACCTCTCGAACATCCGTGGCTCGATGGAGCCGCTGAGCAAGGGCGGCACGGCTTCAGGGCCGGTCTCCTTCATGCGCGGCGCCGACTCATGGGCCGGCACGATCAAGTCGGGCGGCAAGACGCGCCGCGCGGCCAAGATGGTCGTCCTCGACGTGGACCACCCGGACATCCGGGAGTTCATCTGGTGCAAGGCCAAGGAGGAGGACAAGGCCGCCGCGCTGCGGGACGCCGGGTTCGACATGTCGATCGACGGCGACGGCTTCACGTCGATCCAGTACCAGAACGCCAACAACTCGGTGCGCGTGACCGACGAGTTCATGCACGCCGTCGCCAACGACGACGAGTGGCGCACCATCGCCCGCACGACCGGGCTGCCCGTCGGCGAGCCGATGCAGGCGCGCGAGCTCATGCGCGAGATCGCCGAGGCGGCCTGGCGCTGCGCCGACCCGGGGGTGCAGTACGACACGATCATCAACCAGTGGCACACGTGCCCGAGCTCGGGTCGCATCAACGCGTCGAACCCGTGCTCGGAGTACATGCACGTCGACGACTCGGCCTGCAACCTCGCCTCGCTGAACCTCATGAAGTTCCGCCGCGCGGACGGGACCTTCGACGTCGAGACGTTCGAGCACTGCGTCGACGTCATGCTGCTCGCGCAGGAGATCATCGTCGGCCCGTCGAGCTACCCGACGGAGGAGATCGGCGTCAACGCGCGGGCCTTCCGCCAGCTCGGCCTGGGCTACGCCAACCTCGGCGCGTACCTCATGGCCGACGGCATGCCCTACGACTCCGACGCCGGCCGGGGCACCGCCGCGGCGATCACCGCGCTGATGACCGGCCGGGCCTACCTGCAGTCCGCGAAGGTCGCGGCGGCCATCGGCCCCTATGAGCACTACCCGCTCAACCGCGACGCCCACAACGGCGTCATGCGGATGCACCGCGACGCGTCCTACGCGATCCCGGACTCCACGTGCGCCGACGGCGAGCTGCTCGCCGCGTCGCGCCGCGTCTGGGACGAGGCCGTGACGGCGGGCGAGCAGCACGGCTACCGCAACGCGCAGGCAACGGTGCTCGCGCCCACGGGGACGATCTCGTTCCTCATGGACTGCGACACGACCGGCGTGGAGCCCGACTTCTCGCTCGTGAAGTACAAGGAGCTCGTCGGCGGCGGGTCGATGACGATCGTCAACGGCACCGTGCCGCTGGCGCTGCGCACCCTGGGCTACGCCGACGCGGAGATCGAGCAGATCACCGCGTACATCAACGAGCACGGCGACATCGTCGACGCTCCCGGCCTCAAGCCCGAGCACCAGCCCGTCTTCGACGTGGCGGTCGGCGAGCACGCGATCTCGCACATGGGCCACATCAAGATGATGGGCGCGGTCCAGCCCTTCATCTCGGGCGCCATCTCCAAGACGGTCAACCTGCCGAGCACGGCGAGCGTCGAGGACATCGCCGACGCCTACATCCAGGCCTGGGAGTGCGGCGTCAAGGCGCTGGCGATCTACCGCGACGGCTCGAAGACGGCCCAGGCGCTGCGCACCGACGCGCAGGAGGAGAAGGTCGCCGACACGGTGGCCGAGCTCGTCGCCGCGCACGAGCTGTTCACGGCCGAGCAGGTCGAGGCGAAGGTGGCCGCCGCGGTCGCCGACGCCACGGCCAAGGCGAGGACGGCGGTCGAGCCCGCCACGCGCCGCCGGATGCCGCGCGAGCGCCAGTCGCTGACGCACAAGTTCTCCATCGGCGGCCACGAGGGCTACATCACGGCCGGCATGTACGAGGACGGCTCGGTCGGCGAGATCTTCCTGACCGACGTCGGCAAGGAGGGCTCCGCGCTGCGCGGGATGCTGAACTCCTTCGCCACGGCGATCTCGATCGCGCTGCAGTACGGCGTGCCGCTCGAGACGCTGGTGCAGAAGTTCTCCTACATGCGCTTCGAGCCCGAGGGCATCACGCAGAACCCGGAGATCCCGTTCGCGAAGTCGATGCCGGACTACATCGTGCGCTGGCTCGCGTCGCGGTTCATGGACACCGACACGCAGGAGGAGCTCGGGATCCTCACGCCCGAGGTCCGGGCGCGGAAGATGGCCCAGGACGCGCTGATGTCGGGCGCGGACACGGCGGGCCCGCCGCCGGCCGCCGCGCCCGTCGCCGGCGCCCCGATCGCCCCGCCGGTCGCCGACCCGCCCCGTGAGCCGGTCGCGGCGCCGAGCGACCCGCCCGCGCAGCCCGCCGCGGCGGCGTTCACCGACACGCCCCCGGTGCTCCCGGCCACCACGCGGCGCACCCCGTTCGGCCTCGACCTCGGGCCGGCGTGCAACCAGTGCGGCGGCATGATGCAGCGCACGGGCTCGTGCTACACGTGCTCGAGCTGCGGCAACAACACCGGCTGCGGCTGAGCGCGAAGAACGATCTGCCGGTCGTCGGAAGGCTCGCCATCGGCGGGCCTTCTGCGTTTCCACGTGCGGCGCTTCACACGGCCGCACCACGTCTTCGTCAGCCAGGACTTCAAGGTGATCGGCGCCGAGTGGGCGCGCCGATCGGTGCGGGCGCAGGCGACCCGAAACCTAGCCGGACCGACGCCCGGGACGGCGTCGGTCCGGCTAGTGTCGGCCTTCGACCCACGTCCACGGGGAGGGCGGCGCCGCATGATCTTCCGTCAGGTGATCCACGACGACCTCGGCTGCGCCTCCTACGTCGTCGGGGATGAGCAGGCCGGGGTCGCTGCCGTCGTCGACCCGAAGCTCGACATCGACGAGTACCTGGAGGTGGCGCGCTACCTCGGCGTGCGGATCGAGCACATCCTCGAGACCCACAATCACGCCGACCACGTCTCGGGCCACGGCCGCCTGGTCGCGGCCACGGGTGCGTCGATGCACCTCCACCGCGACGCGGCGCCCGACTACGACCACGAGCCGTTCGACGACGGCTGGGAGCTCGAGCTCGGCGCGCTGCGCGTCCGCGCGTTGCACACGCCCGGCCACCGTCCCGAGCACACGGCGTTCCTGCTGACCGACACCGGACGGGGTGATGACGCGCCGTGGGCGGTCCTGACCGGCGACACGCTGTTCGTCGGCGACATCGCCCGCCCCGACCTGGCGGTCGACAAGGAGGACGGCGCGCGCGGCATCTTCCGCTCCCTGCGCGACAAGCTGCTGTCGCTGCCCCCGGAGGTCGAGGTCTGGCCCGGCCATCTCGGCGGCTCGATGTGCGGCGGCCCCGGGATGGACCTGAAGGTCGCCTCGACGATCGGGTTCGAACGGGCCCACACCAGGGTGCTGCAGATCGACGACGAGGACGCCTTCGTCGAAGCGGCGCTGGCCGACCTCGGGCCGCAGCCACCGAACTTCAGGACCATCGTCGCGATCAACCGCGGGCCGCTGCGGCGCGAGGGCGTCGAGGCGCACCCGCTCGCACCTCGCCAGGTCGACCAGCAGCGTGCCGGCCGGTCGCTGCTCGTCGACGTGCGCACCGAGCTGCAGTTCGACGACGCCCACATCCCGGGAGCCGCCTGCGTCACCATGCTGCGCGCGGGCTTCGGCTCCAAGCTCGCGTGGCTGGCCTCCGCCGACCAGGAGGTCGTCTTCGTCGGACGCGACGACGCCGACGGCCGCAAGGCCGTCGACCTCGCCGCCGCCGTCGGCGTGCGGAACGTCGCGGGCTACCTGCATGGCGGGATGACCGCCTGGCGCGAGGAGAAGCTGCGCGTGCAGTCCACGGCCCGACTGAGCGTGGACGACCTCCACGAGCGCTGGGACGCCGGGCCGGACGCCGTGCAGATCCTCGACGTGCGCGAGCAGGCCGAGTGGGACGGCGGCCACATCCCGGGCGCCGTCCACGTGCCCTACCACGACATCACCGGCGTGCCCGACGGCATCGACCCCGCCAAGCCGACGGCCGTGATCTGCGCGTCCGGCCAGCGCGCCTCGGTCGGCGCCAGCCTCCTGCAGCGCCACGGCGCCCAACAGGTCATCCATGTCGTCGACGGCGGCCTGCCGCTCTGGCGGCGTCGGGGCTGGCCCATCGAGGAGCAGCCCACGCTCGCGCGGTGACGAGCGCCGCAGGCCCGTCCCCGCGCTTGGGGGTCCGGCTCCGCGTCCTAGGTCACCGGATGTGCCTGAGGCCGACGAGCTGGTGCACGTGCACGGTGGCGAGCCCGGCCTGCGGCGGCAGCGCCGGGGGCAGGGCTTCGTCTACCTCGACGCCGACGGCCGGCCGCTCACCGACGCCGCCACGCCGGCCCGCATCGCGTCGCTCGGCATCCCGCCGGCGTGGACGGAGGTGTGGATCTCCGCTGCGCCCAACGCCCACCTGCAGGCCACCGGCCTCGACGCCAAGGGGCGGCGCCAGTACCTCTACCACCCGCTGTGGCGCCGGCGCCGCGAGTCGGAGAAGTTCGACGACATGCTGGAGTTCGCGGCGGCGCTGCCCTCGGTCCGGTCGACGGCGAAGGCGCTGATGGGTGACGGGCCGCCGCGCGAGCGCACGCTGGCGCTGGCGGTGCGGCTGCTGGACGTCGGCTTCTTCCGGGTGGGCTGGGACCGCTACGCACGCGACAACGGCCACGTCGGGCTTGCGACGCTGCGCCGCGACCACGTCACGCTGCTGCCGACCGCGGTGCGGTTCGACTTCGTCGCCAAGTCGGGCAAGCGCCGCCGCCTGACCGTGCGCGACCCGCTGTCCGTGCACGCCCTCGCGCCGCTCAAGCGCCGTGACGGCGCGCCGGAGGAGCTGCTCGCCTACCCGACCTCCGCGGGCTGGCGCCGCATCCAGGCGCCGGACGTCAACAACGCCCTGCGCTGCTGGGCCGAGGGCCCCTGCTCGGCCAAGGAGTTCCGGACGTGGGCGGCGACGGTGCTCGCCGCCGTGGCCCTCGCCCGCGAGCACGCCGGGGGGCGCCACGGCCCCCGCGCGGTCAGCCGTGCCGTCCGGACCGTCAGCACGGCGCTCGGGAACACCCCGTCGGTCGCGCGCCGCTCCTACATCGACCCCCGCGTGATCGACGCGTACGACGAGGGCGCCGTCATCGAGCTGCCCGCGGACCTCCCCCAGGCCGCCGTCCCCGTGCGCATCGACGCCGGGGATGACGGCGTGGTGGTCGAGCTACCGACCGACGTCGACGGCGACGCGCTGCGCCTGGAGGTCGAGCGGCGGGTGATCGACCTGCTGCAGCCGCTTGCGCGGTGAGCCGGCGGGCCTAGTACGGCCCATTATGGCCACGCGCACCAGCGCCCTCGTCCCCACCGGCACCTGGACCGTCGATCCCACGCACTCCAGCGTCGAGTTCGCGGTCAAGCACATGGGGATCGCAACCGTGCGCGGCAGGTTCACCGAGTTCGAGGGCACCTTGGACGTGGCGGAGGACCTGGCGAGGTCCAAGGCCCGCGGCAGCGTCAAGGTCGCGTCGATCTCGACCGGCGAGGACGCGCGCGACGCGCATCTGCGCTCGCCGGAGTTCTTCGACGCCGAGCGCTACCCGGAGATCACCTTCGAGTCGACGCGCATCGAGCCGATCGACGCCGACTCGTCGCGCGTCTTCGGCAACCTGACGATGCACGGGATCACCAAGGAGGTGAAGCTCGAGGTCGTCTTCGAGGGCGCGGACACCGACCCCTGGGGCAACGAGCGCGTGGGCCTCGAGGTCGTCGGGGTGCTCAAGCGCAGCGACTTCGACATGACGTTCAACCAGGCGCTCGGCAGCGGCAACATGCTGGTCGGAGACAAGGTCAACGTGTCGCTCGACATCTCCGCCGTCAAGCAGGCCTAGGGCCCGCCGCAACGCAAGAGCGCCGTCACCGCGATCCGACCGGTCGACGGGTCAGCGTGCGCACGGCCCGCGACCAGCGCCGCGAAGGGCGCGCGGATCCTAGCCTCGGCGTGGTGGACCGCGACCGTCACGCCCATCAGCCTCGCGCCGTGCGCGCCGCGTGCTGCCCCGGCTGCGGCATGGCGATCCGCTTCGACGTCGACGAGCTGGCCTACGACGGTCCCCAGGTGCGCGACGTGATGTGCGCGTTGTGCGGCACCGTCACCAGCCGCGCCCGGCTGGTCGCCGAAGGCTTCGACATCGCCGCCTGAGCCGGCCGGCTCAGACCGCCACGGCGGGCTGCGGGACCGGCCGCTTCAGGCGCACCAGCGGCACCGCGCTCATCATCACGCCCGCGCCGACCAGCGCGTAGGTCGCCTGCGGCCCGAGTGCCGTGACCACCGACCCGGCGGCCAGGACGCCTGCGCCGAACGCGGCCGACTTGAGGCCGTCGGCCGCGGCGATGGCGCGTCCGCGGGTCGCGTCGTCGGCGGAGCGCTGGATGATCGAGGTGGAGGCGACCAGCAGGAAGCCGCCGGACGCGCCGCCCAGCAGGTAGCTGGCGAGCGCCGGCAGGAAGATCGGCGTGACCGCCACGGAAGCGATCGCGATGCCCATCAGCAGTCGTGCGCCGAACAGGCTGGAGGGCTCGTTGTCGGCGTGCAGGACCCGTGCCGCCAGCGCCGAGCCGCCGACCATGCCCAGCGTCCAACTCGCGGCCAGCGCGCCCAGCCCGGCGGCGCCGGCATCGAACACGGCGGCCAGCGGCACCTCCGCGGTCATCGTGAAGCTCGTCATCAGGGTGGCCAGGCACGACGAGCCGATCACGACCCGCAGCGTCGGGTCGGCGGCCAGCGACGCCCAGCCGCGGCGACCTGCGCGCTGCGGGCGCCCGGCGGCGGCCATCCGGAGCGCCGCGGCGACGGTGTCGCGCACCGACCACACGAGCGCGGCCGAGATCAGGAACGACACGGCGTCCAGCGCGAAGACCGCCCCAGCGCCCAACGCGGCCACGAGCAGGCCGCCGGCGAGGCGCCCCACGGTCTTGCCCACGTTGCCGCCCATGGCGAGCAGGCCGTTGGCCCAGGACAGATGCTGCTCTCCGGCCACGGCGGGGATCGCGGCCGACGTCGCGGGTCCTTGGACGCTGCCGGCGATGGTGGCCACGGTGCACAGGCCGAGCATCGCGGCGGGGGTGTGCACGAACGCCATCGCCGCGAACACGGCCGCGGCGACGAGGTCGCAGCCGAGCATCAGCGCCAGGCGGTCGTAGCGGTCGGCGATGGCGCCGGCCACCGGCGCGATCGCGCTGCCGAGGCCGAACATGACCAGCAGGCTGGCCGTCAGCCAGCGCACGGAGCCGGTCTGGGCGTAGAGGCCGAAGGCCACCGCGACCGCTGAGGCGTCGGTGCCGGCGAGCGAGATCAGCGCCGCGACCGACAGGCGGCGCACGGCGACGCGGGCGCGCGGGGACGGGGCCTGCACAGGCGGGGGCTGCACAGCCGGGGCGGGCAGCGCCCAGGAGGTATCTGCGTGCGGGTCGACCGGTGGCACCGGCGCAGACTGCCGGTGCCACCCGGGGATCGAATCCGCAAGCTCCCGAGCCTGGGTCCCTAGTCACCCCGCCGCCAGGGCGGGCGGCCCGCCTCAGACGTGCTTGACGGGCCGCACCCGGACCGTCACGGCCTGCGACCTGCTCCGCCCGGCCACCGTCACGTCGGCGCGGAAGGTCAGGCGCGGCTTGCTCGCGCGGCGCAACGACGCCCCCGGCCGCAGGGCGCCGGACCGCAGCAGCAGCCGCGCGCGCTGCGCCCCGCCCTTGGGCAGCGTCAGCACGAGTCGCCCCTTGACGACGCTGACCTTGGCCTTGCCCTTCGCCCCGGTCAGCTTCGCGGCGGCGAGCCGCTTGATCCGGCTCGCGCTGACCGAAAGCCCCTTCGGCAGGCGGATCGAGACCTTGCTCAGCCGGGCGCCGCGGCCGTCGGCCGTCACCCGCAGCGCGGGCCGGCCGGCGCGCAGCGAGCCGACCCGGACCTTCACCGACGGACGCCGCGCCGCGGCCGCCGTGCAACCCGGCACCTTGGCCGTGATCTTGGCCGTCGCCGTCTTGCCCGCATGAGCGGCAAAGGCGCCGTCGAGCGTCGCCATGCCCGACGTGCACAGGTCACCGCCGACCGACAGCGGGCTGTTGGGGCCGGCGTCGATCGCGAGCGTGAACCGGCTGAGCGGCACGTCGGGGATCCCGTCGAACGTGTTGACGATGCGGTTGCCCGCCCCGAAGGAGACGTTCCCGATCAGGTCGAGGCTGATCGCCCCGCGCAGCGCGACCCGCAGCTGGGGCAGCGGCACGCCCGGCGCGGTGACGACAGTCACCTTGCCGCTCAGCGGCGCCGCCAGCAGCGGCGTCACCGCCGTCGCGGTCCCCACGACCGAGCTCGCCGGGCATCCGCCCGCCTGGTAGGTGGCGAGCGCGCACGACTTGCTCAGGGACGCGATGTTGGCGCTGAGCCCGCGCGGCAGGGTCACGGCGACGGACTTCGCGTTGGCCTCGCCGGGCTGCTGGGTGACCGTGACGGTGACCGCCGGGTGGGCCGCCTTGCGCACGTCGGCCGCTGTCTTGCCGATGCTTGCCTCAAGGCGCGGCGCGAACGGCAGCCCATCGCACCCGGTCGCCTGGTAGGGCGCCGTGGTGCCGGCCGTGGCGCCCAGGTCGGAGGTGAAGCTGGCGCTCGCCGTCAGCGGGGTGCAGACGGTCGGGTTCAGCGCGAAGCCCGGGCGGTCCAGCGTCAGGCGCAGCGAGCGGACCGCGAGCGCGATCCCGTGCAACCTGGTCGGCACGCTGTCGGCGACCACGTCCAGGCCGCTGTCGGGCCGCAGGGACAGCTTCGCCATCGTGACGGCGCGCCCGAGGTCCAGCGGCCCCACCTTCGCGGGGACGACGATGGACAGCCCGGCGAGCGACCCGTCGAAGCCCTCGGTCAGGTAGACGGGACCGTCGATGCTGAGCGGCGCGCTGCCCGGGCCGGAGGTCGCCGTCACCGTACCCACGCGGCTGTCCTCCGGGCAGTCGCCGGCGCGCGCCTGCGCCAGCGCGCAGCTCGCGGCCTGCGGCAGGCGGCCGAGGAGCCCGGGCGGCAAGGAGACCTTCAGCGCCCCGATGCGCGCCTGGCGGTCGGGCCGCTCCACGAGCGTCGTCAGCGTGGTCGTGGCGCCGGCCTGCGACGGGTCGGCGGTGACGCTGAGGGTCGGCGAGAACGCGGCAGGATCGGGGCAGTCGCCGGCGATCGTGACCGACCCGCTGGGCGTGACCGTCTGGCCGCCCGAGAACGGCGCGAGCGCCGCGCTGCCCGTGGCCGCCCCGCAGCTGCGCGGCGACGAGAACACCGCGTGCTCACCGCCGCGGAAGCTGAGCGTGAAGGCGGTGAACGGCAGCGGCGGGAGGTCGTCGAGCGTGGTCGTGACCTGGCCGGTGCGCTCGTCGGGGCTGACCGCGCCGACCAGCTTGATGCGCAGCGCGTCCGCCTGCGGGCCCTGCTCGGCGACGATCAGCACGCGCGTGAGCGCGCCCGCGCCGTCGGCGGCGAGGAAGACCTGGCCCGAGAGGGGACCGGAGACGAGCGGCGAGGCGAAGGACACCGTCCCGATGAGGCTGTCGGTGGGGCAGGACGAGGGCGCCGAGGAGCCGCGCCCGAACTGCGCGTCCGTGCAGCCCGTCAGCCCGCCGGCCGACCCGACGGTCGGCGAGAGCTCGAAGCCCTCGGGCAGCGTGACCACCGCGCGGCGCGGCTGCGACTGCGCCCGTGCGCCGACGGTGCGGCTGTAGGGCAGCGAGACGGTGGCGCTCAGCGCCGTCGGCACGTCGGCCCCGGCGGGGTCGGCGCCGAGGGCGAACGCGGGCGTGAACGGGACGCTGTCGCAGCCGGTCGGCGTGAACGCCGCGCTCCCGGTGGCCGACCCGCCGGCGTAGGTGCCGGCGGTGATGCGGGTCGTGGCTTCGGCGCACGAGGTCGGGTTGGTCATGAAGGCGTTGCCGTTCGCCGCGGCCTCCAACGTCAGCGACATGGCCGTGATCTTCAGCTGGGCCGTCCCGGCCAGGGTGGGCTCGGTGGCGGGGATGTCGTCGACGGTGGACGTCAGCCCGGCGTCTGTCGCCGTGCGCACCCGCACCGGGGACTCGAGGATGACCTTGGGCAGCGCCGCCGGCAGCCCCACCAGGTTGGGCCGCAGCACGATGCCCAGCCGCGCGGCCTCGGTGCCCGCGACCGCGACGTCGTAGATGTCGCCGGGGATGCTCTGACCCGTCAGCGGCACGAGTCCGAGCGTCACGTCCGCGGTCACCGTGGTCGTCCCGACCCGCGTGGCGGCGGGGCAGGCGTCGGCGTGCAGCTGCGCCGACGAGCAGGTCGCACCAGGGGCGTTGGGGTCGCCGACCAGGCCGGGCGGCAGCTCGATGCTCAGGCTGCGGAGATCGTCGCCGGCGGCGACGTCGCCCAGCCCGGACAGCGAGAAGGCGACCGTGAAGTTCGAGTGGGCGCCCGCGGTGGGATCGGCGGGCGCCGCGGAGACGCTGGTCAGCGACGGCGCGGCCTGGGCCGCGGTGGCGACGACCAGGCTCGCGAGCACCGCGAGCCCGGCCGTCCAGAGACGATGGCGCATGAATTCCTTTGACGAATGACCTGTGCGCCTCGTGCGCACGACCCGGCGCGGGACCCTACCCACGAGCCCCGTCGCCGGAAACGCTGCTGGACCGGTGTCTCAGCGGCCGCGAGCGACGTACGACGCGCGGATCGTGCCCACGCGCATCCGCTGGGGGTGGTCCCCGACCTTGATCCGCGCGACCTCACGGGCCTTGTCGAAGGAGATCACCGACACGCGGTCCTCCCCGGCGACCGACACGAAGCAGTATTTGCCGTCCGCGCTGGACTGCGACCAGTACGGGACGCGGCCCACGGGGATGGTGCGCTGCAGGGCGAACGGGGTTCGCGTCACGATCGCCGCGTAGCCCGACATCGTCCCGGCGACGCACAGCTTGGTGCCCTGCGGGTTCATCGCCAGGCCGTGATGGGCGGAGTCCAGCAGGTAGTCCTGCCGCGGCATGGCCTTGACCGCATCGGAGACCGGCAGGTCCAGGACGGCCTTGACCCGATCGGCCTTCAGGTCGTACTGGACGATCCCGTGGAAGAAGGACACCTGGAAGTACACGTACCGCTCGTCGGGCGTGAGGGCCATCGGGCGCACCGCGGCGCTCATCCCGGGGTGACCGGCTTCCGCCAGCTTCTGGCCCATGTCGATGGTCTTCAGGACCTTCTGCGTGCGAGCGTCGATGATCTCGAAGACCCGCTTGCCCTTGGTGGCGTCCTGGGAGGGATCGTCGGCCGCGGTGTACACGAAGCCGATGCTCGCCTGGAAGATCCGCCGGCCGTCGGCGGAGAAGTTGTTCTCGTGCGGCGAGTCGCCTGACGGGATCCGGCCGACGATGCGCGCGGCCTTCGTGTCGATCACGTCGACGACGTTGGCCGTCGACGCCGAGACGAGCAGCTGCCGCCCGTCCTTCGAGATCGCCATGTGGTCGGCGCGATGGCCGTCGACCGGCACCCGCCAGCGGATCTTCTTGGTCCGCAGGTCGATCGCCACGACGTCGGCGAAGCTCGGGCGTGAGAAGTAGACGGTCCGCCCGTCGGGGGAGGTGAAGCCGTCGTCGACGTATTGGTTGTGGCCCTCCCCGACGAGGGTCCTGATGCTGTCGAAGTAGAACGTCTTGGTGGCGTCGGCCTTGATCTCCGCCTCGCGCGCGGCGGCGTCCTGGATGACGTTGATCCGCCCCAGTCGCTTGAAGGTGTGCGAATCGACGAGGTCCGCCGTCCCCGCCCAGTTGTTGCTGACCACGAGCACGTCGCGCGTGGCCTTCTGGTCCGCGGCCGGGGCCGGGGCCGGGGCCGGAGCCGCGACCACGACCGCGAACACGGCAGCGGCGAGGCCGGCGAGGGAACGTCTGCGGGACACGGCGACTCCTTGGGAGGGGACACGGGGCGACCAGACCCCGGCCGCCGGGTGAGCACTCTCTCACGCCGCGCGAACGCGCGCGTGAACCCCGGCTGCGCCCCGGGAGCGCCTGGCCCCCTACGGGGCGTCGGGCGGCGGCTCGACCACGACGACGTAGCGACGCAGCCGCAGCCCGACGACCACGGGCACGGCGTCGTCTCCGGCGGGCGCGCCCCCGCCCTCGCCCGCACCGGGCGCGTCGCCCGCCGGGCCGCCGGCCGCGGGCCGGTCCAGTGCCGTCGTGCGGTCGTCGCCCTGCCACTCGTCGTAGTCGGAGCGGCCGTAGTGCTCGTAGAGGCGGCGCTCGTCCTCGGCGGACAGCGCCTCGCCGGCGTCGACGTGCGGCGCGTGCTTGACCTGCTCCTTGTCGACGGTGACGCGGATGCTGCCGTCGCCCTCCTGGTGCGCGTCGCGAATCGGCACGAAGCTCGAACGCAACCCGAACAGGCCGGTCTTCACCGTCGCCCACTCGGGCTCCCCCGTCTGCCGGTCGAGCCAGATCTCCTCGATCGTCCCGATCTTGTCGCC